>NZ_CP100448.1:312621-625243 GCF_024227715.1 Halomarina litorea
CGGTTCATCGAACGGGTCAACGACTGGGTCGAACGGGGACTGCTCCCCGAGGAGGACTTCGCACACACCGAGGTACGGCGCATCGAACTGGGCTGGTCGCTCGGGGCGGCCTCGAAACTCAACCGCAGCAGGCGGTTCATCCGCGAACTGATGGACCGCGGCGAGCAGAGGGCCGAGGCGTTTCTCGACGAACACCACCCGGCACTCGCCCGCGAACCGACGCCGGCCCTCGACTGACTCAGACCAGCACTTCCACGGGGTAGCCGTGGGCCTCCATGGCCTCGATAACCGCCTCGACGTGGTCGTGGCCCCGCGTCTCGAGGTCGAGTTCCACCTCGGCGCTCCCCATCCCGATGTCCCTCGCGGTCCGGTCGTGCTGGATGGCGTAGATGTTCGCCCGGTTCGACGCGATGACGTCCGTGAGTTCCAGCAGGGTCCCGGGGCGGTCCTTCAGGACGGTGCGGATGCGGAGGTACCGTCCGCTCCGGATGAGGCCGCGCATCAGGACGGTGGTGAGGACGTTCGGGTCGATGTTCCCCCCGCAAACCAGCGGGACGATACACTCGCCCTCGCCCACCTCGAACTTCCCCTCCAGCGTCGCGGCGAGGGCCGCCGCGCCCGCCCCCTCCGCGAGCATCTTCGAGCGTTCGAGCAGGTAGGTGATGGCCATCGCGATCTCGGGGTCCGAGACGGTGACCACCTCGTCGACTCGCTCCCTGATGACCGGGAAGGTGCGCTCGCCGACGCGACTCACCGCGATGCCGTCCGCGATGGTGTCGACGCCCTCGCGTTCGACGATTTCGCCCTTCTTCAGCGAGTCCGCCACGCTGGAGGCCCCCTCGGCCTGCACGCCGACGACGCGCACGTCTGGGTCGAGACCCTTCACCGCCGTCGCGATGCCGGAGATGAGGCCCCCGCCGCCGATGGGCACTACCACCGTATCGACGTCGGGAACGTCCTCGACGATTTCGAGGCCGATGGTCCCCTGCCCGGCCATCACGTCCTCGTCGTCGAAGGCGTGGAGGTAGAACCGGCCCTCCTCGCGTTCGAGTTCGTGGGCGCGGGCCTGCGCCTCGCTGTAGTCCGCGCCGTGGAGGACGACCCGTCCGCCGTACCCCTCGGTGGCTTTCACCTTCGAGATGGGGGCGTGTTCGGGCATGACGATGGTGGCGTCCACGCCCGCCCGCGTCGCCGCCAGCGCAACGCCCTGCGCGTGGTTGCCGGCGCTGGCGGTGACGACGCCCGCCTCGCGGTCAGCCTCGGGGAGCGTGGCGATGCGGTTGGTCGCCCCGCGGATCTTGAACGCGCCGGTGCGCTGGAACTGCTCGCACTTCAGGTACACCTCCGCGCCGGTGAACTCGGAGAAGGTGTGCGAGTACTCGATGGGCGTCCTGACCGCCGAGTCGCCGATGCGGTCGCGGGCCGCCCGCACGTCGGAGAGGGAGAGCATACGCGGAGATTGCCCGGACGGGGAGGTAGGTGTTTCCCACACGCGTCGCTGGCGGGCGTGGGGGAACGCTCCAGACGAATGTGGCAGGTCCGGAGCGTGTGACAGCACCTGCTTTCGCCGGATCGACCATAAAGCCCGCCCAAGCGCGGCGAAAGTGTAATCGGCAGACTGCGGCCCGATTTCCACCGCGTCAGACGGGTGGCGAACGCCCGTCAGTCGCGCTCGACCCGGACGTCGTTCTCGCGGAGGAATCGGTCGACTCGCTCCTCGAACGACCCGTCGCAGGGCCACTCTCCGGGTGCGTCGAGGCGGGCGGGGTCGCCGACGTAGAGCGCCACCGGTCCGCGCGGACTGGGGACCGTCACGCGACGGTACAGCCCCCGTTCGACGCCCTCGTAGACGTCGAGCGACCCGACGTCGGCGGTCCGGAGGATGCGCCCCTCGACGGCGCCCGCCGCGTCGGCACCGTCCCCCGGGGGGACCAGCGTCGGGTACGCCCCGTCGACGCGCCGGAGGCCGTACAGCGTGGCGTCCCCGGCGAAGGAGGCGTCCGCGACGACGGACCGGGCACGGTCCGGGTCGGTCAGCGTCCCGTAGACGAACACGTCCATGGCGACGACTCGCGGGCGGGGACGAAAAGCGGTCGGGATGGGAGAGAACGCCACGCTGAAAGCGCCTCCAGGAGAACGAGGGGTCACGTGACCGCCACCCTCCGCGCCCGGACGTTCGCCGTCTGGAAGCACGTGCTGGGGCTGGCGTGGCCGGTGATGGCCGAACAGACCTTCCGGACGCTGATGCGGACCACCGACATCCTCGTCACCGCGAGCATCTCGCCCGTCGCGGTGGCGGCCATCGGCCTCGCAGACCTCTACGCCCGGTTCCCCCTCTGGATCGGACTCGGCTTCGGCGGCGGGGCCATCTCGCTGTCGAGTCAGGACACCGGCGCGGCGGTGCCCGGCGGGGGTGGGACCGAGGAGGCGGCGAGGGCGGCGTCGGCCAACCGCGACCAGGCAATCAGCGTCGCACTCGTAGTGGGGGCGCTCCTCGGCCTGCCGTTCGTCGCCTTCGGCCTCCTGTTCGGCCGGGAGGCCATCGCCGTCCTCGGCGCACCCGCCGAAGTCGCGACGGTCGGCGGGGCCTACCTCGCCGTCGTCTTCCTCACCGCGCCCGCGAGACACGTCGGCCTCGTCGCCGCCCGGTCGCTGCAGGGAACCGGCGACACCCGCACCCCGATGTACGTCAACGTCGTCGCCAATCTCCTCAACATCTCGGGGTCGCTCGTGCTGGGGTGGGGGCTATTCGGCGCGCCCGAACTGGGCGTCGTCGGCGTCGGTGTCGCCACCTCCGCCGCGAACGTCCTCACGGCGGGCGCGTTGCTGGGTGCGCTCTGGGGGCCGTGGGCCGCCGCGGACCTCGTCCGACCGAGCGACCCCGTCGTCGCCCGCCAACTCGTGGAGGTGAGCCTTCCCGCCGTCGCGGAGGGACTGGCCTCCACGCTCGCCGAGTTCCCGTTCAATGCAGTCCTGCTCGGGTTTGGCACCGCCGTCAACGCCGCCTTTCAGGTGGGTCGGCGGATGTACCAGCAGGTGACCGGGCCGCTCGGTCGCGGGTACAACGTCGCCGTCAGCGTCGTCGTCGGGCAGGCCCTCGGACGGGGCGACCCGGCGGCGGCCCGCTTCGACGGGTGGGCGAGCGCCGCCCTCGGCGTCGTGAGCGTGGGGGGTGTCGGCCTCCTGCTGGCGGCGGGTGCGCCCCTGTTCGTCGGCGTGTTCACCACCGACTCCGAGACGGTTCGCTACGCGGTGGACTTCGCGCGCGTCTACGGCCTCTCCGCGCCCTTTCTCGCGACGTTCACCGTCCTTCAGGGGGCGCTCCGGGGGGCGGGGGAGACGCGCGTCCCGTTCGTCGCCCGTACCACGGGCACCTACGGCTTCCTCGTCGCGTTCACCTACCTCGCGGGCGTCGTCGGGGGACTCGGCGTCCTCGGGGCGTACCTCGGCATCGCGCTCTCGTACGTCTGGATGGCGCTGGTCGTCGGCGTGAGTTTCGGGCGCGGCGACTGGGCGGGACGGGCCGCCCGACTCCTGAGCGAGCGCGGGTCGCTCACGGAGTGAGCGTGGATGGTGAGTCGTCCGGGAGGTCAGGTGACCGCGAGCGCACTGTTGACCAGTCCGGCCACCGTGACGAGACGGGCGGCCGTCCCGACGAACGCCGCGACGGCGAACTTCACGTAGTTCGTCTCGACGACGCTGAACGCGTAGATGAGCGCCGTGTCGGGCATCAGCGGGATGGCGAGACCGACCGCGAGACCGAGGTAGCCGTACTCCTTGATGCGGTCGACGAACGCGCGTTCGCCGGCCGCGAGCGCCGGAAACTGGCCGACGATGCGGGCGAACAGCGGGGAGCGGGAGGCGCCGTTGCCGAGGCGGAGGGCGATGAGACTCCCCATCGCCTTCCCGAAGGCGCTGGTCGCGATGAGCAGGGCGAGTTCCGCCTGCGGGTGGAGGCCCAGGTCGAGGGGCATCGCGAGGACCACCTCCCCCGGGAACGGGAGGGCGATGGCGACCAGGAAGGAGTACACCAACACGACTGCCAGCCCCAGCGGTCCCGACGTCGACTGGATGAGCGCCTGCAGCGCGGGTGGGGCTGTGCCGTACACGTCCGTCACGCCGGGCAGTACCGCCCTAAGCCGACGGGCTAACATGTGAACCGACGGACGGCGGAGGGGCTATCGACGTTCGGACAGGTCCGTAAAGCGGACGCAATTGCCGAGAAGTGCGTGTCGGGCGCGGGCCGGTTCCGCGCGCGAGGGTCGGGGCCGCGGGGGTGAGAGCGCCGCCGAGCGGCGCCGGTATCCGGCGGGGGGGTGGGGTCTACCGCTCGTCGAGGGGGACGAACTCGAGGTCCTTCTCGCCGACGTAGCGGGCGCGGGGCCGGATGAGGCGGTTGTCCTCGTACTGTTCGAGGACGTGGGCCGTCCACCCGGAGACGCGGCTGATGGCGAAGATGGGCGTGTAGATGTCGATGGGGATGCCCATCTGGTAGTACGTCGAGGCGGAGTAGAAGTCCACGTTGGGCGCGAGGCCCTTCTCCTCGCCGACGTACTCCTCGATGGTGCGGCTCATCTCGAACCACTTGGTGTCGCCGGCGGCCTCGCCGAGTTCCTCGCTCTTCTCGCCGAGGATGACCGCGCGGGGGTCCTTCACGTTGTAGACGCGGTGGCCGAAGCCGGCGACCCGGCGGCCCTCGTCGAGGGCGTCCGTGATCCACTGTTCGGGGTCCTTCCCGCTCGACTCGATCTCCTTCAGCATCCGCATGACGTTGGCGTTCGCGCCCCCGTGGAGGCTCCCCGAGAGGGTGCCGACGGCGGCGGTGACGGCGGAGTGTATGTCCGCGAGGGTGCTCGCGGTGACCATCGCGGAGAACGTCGAGGCGTTGAGACCGTGGTCCGCGTGGAGGACGAGGGCCATGTCGAACGTCTCGGCCAGCACGTCGTTAGGCTCCTCGCCGTTGAGCATGTAGAGGAAGTTCGCGGCGTGCGGGAGGTCCTCGTCGGGTTCGACGGGGTCCTCGCCGTTGCGCAGGCGGGTGTACGCCGCGAGCGCCGTCGGGAGTTTGGCAGTGAGTCGGCGGGCCTTCCGGAGGTTCGCCTCGCGGTCGGCAGGGTCGGCGTCAGCGTCCGGGTCGTGCGCCGAGAGGTGCGAGGCCACGGTGCGGAGGGCGGCCATCGGGTCCTCCTCGGCGTCCGCGAGGTCACGGACGGCGCTGTGGACGCTCTCGTCGACGGTGCGCTCCTCGGCCATCGACGCCGCGAAGGCGTCGAGTTCCTCCCGGTCGGGCAGGTGGCCGTTCCAGAGGAGGTAGACGACCTCCTCGAAGCTCGCCTCCCGGGCCAGGTCGTCGATGGAGTAGCCGCGGTAGACCAGTTGTCCCGCGTCCCCGTCGATGAAGCTCAGTTCGGATTCGGCGACCAACACGCCCTCAAGGCCCTTCTTGAGTTCATCTGCCATACGAGTGCTTCCGAAGGCGAGTCTAAAAGGATTGTTATACGAAGAATGGGGATCCATCCACACAGACCTCTCTCGTCGTCAGATACGTCCACTGGTACTGGAACTCACGCTATAGCTGATTTCGAGAGCGAGAGTTCATTACGAATGAACACTGAGACTGATAGTTGGTGAGACAATGTCATCAAATCAGTATGTCGGCACGGGTGCGGGTCGCGCGTTCACTCGGCGCACCGCACTGAGGGGAGCGGGGGCACTCGTCGCCGGAGCGGCGGTCCTCTCCGGCCCGGCGGCCGCCTATCCGCGGGGGACGGTGCTGTGGGGCGACCCCGAAGCGGTCGGGAACGGATACGCGAGGACCTTCGCCGAGTACAGCCCGAGCGGCCACCCTCAAGCCGTCGGGTTCCTGCTGCGCAGGGACGTGTTCGACGGGCTCCCCGCGGAGACGGCCGAGTACCACCTCCACCTGCCGGCGGGGGTGGACGACGCGGGGCGCACCCCGATTCCGTTCACGTTCGCCGGACTGGACTGGAACCCGCAGGGTCACGACCCCATCCCCATCTACGGCGGGCCGCACTTCGACTTCCACCTCTACATCTCCAGCGAGGAGACCACCGAGTCGATTCCCTTCGGCATCGCCGACTACGAGATTCCCCCCGACCAGATGCCCGAGGGCGTCGTCACGGCGGCCGCACTGGGCGCGGACCGGGTCGTCGTCCCCGCGATGGGCGAACACCTCGTGGACCCGCGCGCCCCCGAGTTCAACGGTCAGCCGTTCACCCACACGTTCATCTGGGGGGCGTGGGAACCAGACGGGAGGGGCGTCCCGGACGGCGAGGGGCCGCACTACACCGGCGACGGCGTCGGCGAGCTGACGTTCATGGAACCGATGGCGACGGTGGCGTTCCTCCGAGACCTCGACGGTACCGTCGGGGCGGACATCCCGATGCCGGCGGTGTTCGACCGGGCGGGGTACTACCCGACGCGGTACGTCATCCGACGCTGGCCGGGGCGTGACGCCTACACGGTGGCGCTCACCCGGTTCCGGTGGTTCGACGGCGCACACTGACCGGGCCACGGGTCCGTCCGCGACGTCGCCTCGTCGCCCCCGACAACTCTTTCACCCGAGGCGGGAAACGGGCGGTGTATGGGTGAGGTCGAGTACGAACCGGTCTCCGTGAAGGTGGTGCTGGCGGAGATGAAAGACACCGCCGAACTGCTCATCGACCTCTCGTACTCCGCCGTCCTCCTCGGCAGCGACGACATCGCCGAGGAGGTCCTCGACCTCGAAGACCGCATGGACATCCTCCAGATGAAAGCGCGGATGAGCCTCCTCATGGCCGCGCGCAACCCCGAGGACGCCGAGGCCCTCGCGCCCGTCCTCGGGGTCGTCGGGGCCGCGGAGAAGATTTCGGACGCCGCCGGCGACATCGCGAAGGTCGTCATCGAGGAAATCGGCCTGCCGGAGGCGATGCGGGCCGCCCTCCCCGAGGCCGTCGAGATGCTCGTCCGCGTGCGACTCGACCCCGACTCGCCGCTGGTCGGACAGAGCCTCGCGGGGTGTGACCTCGAGACCGAGACGGGCGTGCGCGTCATCGCCATCCGCCGCGAGGGGGAGTGGCTCATCGACCCCGACTCCGACGCCGTCCTCCGGGGGAAGGACGTCCTCCTCCTCCGGGGGACCGAAGAGGGCATCGCGGAGGTGTACGAGGAGAGCGTCGGCGACGAGTACGTCCACATGGAGGCGCCCGAACCGGCCATCGACGACCTGGAACGCGCCGTCGACTCTATCGTCCTGATGAAGAACATGAGCGAACTCGCCGTCGACCTCGCCTACGGCGCGGTGCTGTACGACAGCGAGGCCGTCGCCGAGGAGGTACTGGAACTCGAAGCCGAGGTGGACGCCCTCCAGTCGCGCTTCGAGGCGTGGACCCTGCAGGCCGCCTCCCGCATCGACGACCCCGTCTCCCTCCGCGGACTGGTCCACCTCGCCCGCGCGACGGAGGTCATCTCCGACGCCGCCCTCGAAATCAGCGAGGGCGTCCTCCGGGGACTGGGCACGCACCCGGTCGTCGCGGAGGCCGTCCGCGAGTCCGACCAGATGATCGTCCGCCTCACCGTCGGGCCGGAGAGCGCCCTCGACGGGGCCACCCTGCGCGACGAGATGGTCAGCACCCAGACGGGCATGCGCGTCATCGCCGTCCGGCGGGGGAGCGTCGCGGGCACCACCGCCCAGTCCCGGTTCGGACGTTCGCGCGGGGAGTGGGTCGTCTCGCCGCGTGGGGAGACGGAACTCCACGCCGAGGACGTCATCATCGCCAAGGGGACCCCCGAGGGGGCGGACCGACTGGCGGCGCTGGCGGGCCAGGAGTTGGAGTAGTCGTCGACCCGGCGTCAGAGTTCCTTCGCACGACGGTACGCACTGACGAGCGTCAGCGCTACCGTCGTCAGCAGGGCCGTTCCCACCGCGAGGACGAACGCCAGTGCGAGAAAGAGCACCGGGCCGGCGGCGTCCTGCGGGGCGGGACCGAGCAGTTCGAGGAAGCGGACGGCGTAGACGAACGCCGCGAGGACGACGCCCACCACCACCCCCCGTCTCGCGTTGCGTTCGACGCCGAGGTCGACGAGCAACCCGCCGAGTCCGCCGGGGCGTTCGGGGACCGACTCGCCGGACGTCCCCGGTGCGGGGTCGTCGTCTCGCTGGGACACACTTCGGCTACGGCTGTACGGGACAAAGCCCCTTCGAGAGGCGGCCAGCGACCCGCGTAGCCCTTTCCGATACCGAACTGCCTAAGGGAGTGTGGGGTGGGTTCTAGGCGTAATGACCACGCTCGGAACCGCGACTGCCGCGCCCGGGGAGTTCGCCACCGGGCGCCTGACCGTCGGGGAGGCCCGCGACGGCAGCGAGGTGGCACTCCCGGTCGCGGTCGTGAACGGGGCCCGCGAGGGCAAGACCCTCTACATCCAAGCGGTCAGCGACGGCGACGAACTGAACGGCGTCGGCGTCGTCCAGCGACTCGTCCCGCAGTTGGACCCCGACGAACTCGCCGGGGAGGTCCTCGTCGTCGGCATCGTCAACGTCCACGCCTTCCACGTCGCCGAACACCGCAACCCCATCGACGACACGAAGATGAACCGGGCGTACCCCGGCGACGCCAACGGCACCTCCTCCGAGCGTATCGCCCACGCCACCTTCGAAGCCGCCTCCCGTGCGGACCTCGTCCTCGACCTGCACCAGGGGTCGACCAGCCGGATGATAAACGAGACGCGCGTTCGCTGTGGTCCCCGCCACCGCCTGCACAAGGAGTGTCTCGAACTGGCGAAGGTGTTCGACGCCGGCTACGTCCTCGACCAGAAGGGACCGGAGGGGCAACTGGCCCGGGCGGCCCCCGACAGCGGCGTCCCCACCATCGACCCCGAACTCGGCGGCTGCGTCGGCTGGGACCGCGAGAGCATCGACATCGGCGTCCGCGGCGTGAAGAACGTCCTCGTCCACTACGGCTTCCTCGACGGCGAGGTGAGCGCCGGCACACAGACCCGCGCCAGCGGCTTCGAGCAGTACGGCGCGCCCGCCGGCGGCCTCGTCACCTTCCGACAGGACCTCGGCGACGAGGTCCAGCGCGGCGACCCCCTGTTCGACGTGACCACCGTCTTCGGCGAGGTGAAGTCGACGGTGACCGCCGACTCCCCCGGCGTCTTCTGGCGCACCCGCCGCCTGCCGCAGGTCGCCACCGGCGAGTACGTCTGCTCGGTCGGGACGGACGTCGACGAGGTCTGAATCGTGGAATCGGACGAGGTAGTCCATCGAATCGCCGCGCTCCGCGAGCGAGTGCTGAACGCCGACACCCCGGAGGAACGTCGCGAGGCGGTTCGCGAACTCGGGCGACTCGACCGGGAGCGGAAGGCCGAGACCTACGCGCGGCTCGAAGACGAGTAGCGTCTTCCCCTCCTTCGCGAACGAGGACCCCCTCCTTCCAGAAGGGAACGAACTATCGACCAGCCACCGGTACCCCGACCATGCCCATCGCCCTCGTCTGCCCCGACTGCGGGACCGAGTACGTCGACCGCTGGCGCTGTTCCTGCGGCCACCCGCTGGAGTTCGCCGACCAGCCACACCCGGACCCGTTCGGCCCCGACGCCCGCGAGGGCCTGTGGGCGTTCGCCCCCTTCCTTCCCGTGGAGCGGCGCGTCTCGCTGGGCGAGGGGTACACCCCGCTCGTAGAAGCCCCCGAGTGGGACGCGGCGTTCAAACTGGAGTACGTCTTCCCGTCGGGGAGTTTCAAGGACCGCGGGGCGACGGCGACCCTCTCGCGGGGCGCCGAACTGGGCGTCGACCGGGTCGTCGAGGACTCCTCGGGGAACGCGGGAGCGGCCATCGCCACCTACGCCGCCCGCGCGGGTGTCGACTGCTCCATCTACGTCCCCGCCGCGGTGAAGGCGAGCAAGGTGCGGGCCATCGAACGCGCCGGCGGCGAGGTGGTCCGCGTCGAGGGGAGTCGGGAGGCCGTCACCGACGCCTGCGTCGCGGCCGTCGAGGACGGCGAGGGGTGGTACGCGAGTCACGCGTGGAACCCCGCCTTCTTCGCCGGGACGGCCACGTTCGCCTACGAACTCGCCCACCAGCGCGACTGGTCGGTGCCCGACGCCGTCGTCCTCCCCGTCGGCCACGGGACGCTCTTCCTCGGGGCCTACCGCGGCTTCCGGCACCTCTTCGACTCCGGGTGGACCGACGGGATGCCGCGCCTCCTCGGGGCGCAGGCGGCGGGGTACGACCCGATAGCTAGCGAGTTGCACACGAAACGAAGGGGTTCGAGTGGTCGAAACGACCTCGCGGACGGCATCCAGATACGCGAACCCGTCCGGAAGGCGGGGATTCTGGAGGCAATCGAGGTCACGGGGGGCGACTGCCTCTCGATTTCCGCCGAGGCGACCGACCGCGCCCTCGACGGACTCCACGAACGGGGGTTCTACACGGAACCGACCTGCGCCGTCGCGCCCGCTGCCCTGCGCGAGTACCGCGAGCGAGGCGTCCTGACCGAGGACGACGACGTGGTGGTCCCGCTCACGGGAAGCGGGCTGAAGACCTGAGGTCGGAGGACCGATGGCGAGGGTCGTCGTGGGAGTCGGGCAGTCAGGCGGTCAGATACCGACGTGGGCGCGCGTCGTCGCTGCGTCCGGGACGCTCGCCCCGACGCTGCCGGAGACGTTCGACTCGCCCGACCCGTTCGACCCGTTCGACGCCGAGGCGTTCAGGTTCTCGAACTCCACCTGCGTGCCGGGGCCGATACCCGTCTCGTTGGCGAACCCGCGGTTCACCTCGACGACGTACTGCGCGGGGGCATCACTCCGGTAGCGCTCCAGTTCCGAGTTCGACGCGTTGGGCTGGACGTGGGCGTGTTCGACGTTGATGACGGTGCCGTTCTCCGAGACGAATATCATGTCCAGCGGGATGAGCGTGTCCTTCATCCAGAAGACGCGGTCCCCGGCGGACTCGAAGACGAACACCATCCCGTGGTCGGCGGCGAGCGACTCGCGGCCCATCAGGCCCCGCCGGTGTTCGGCGTCGGTTCGAGCGACTTCGAGGCTGATGGTCGCCAGTTCGCTGCCGTCCGAGCGGAACGTCGCCGTCGGGCCGTCGCCCGGTCCGGTCGTGTCGGAGGCCGTCGGTTCCGCCCCCGAGTCGCCCGCCTCGGTCGTCCCCGTCGCGTCGTTGCGAGTCGTCTCGGCCGTCGATGCGTTACCGTCCGTCGTCCCGGCCGCCGTGGTCCCGTCGGCAGCCGTCGCGGTCGTCCCGTCGTCGCCCGGTCCGGAGGGGGAAGCACAGCCCGCGAGGGCGGCGAGGGCGAGGAGCGCGACGACGACCGTCGTGGTTGCGCGGCTCATGTACAGGGGAGTGTTCTCCAGTGGCATCGGTCTTCTGCCGGTGACTACCGCTCGGGGTGGGTCGGCGCGTCGAAGCCGCCCCGGACGAGGGGGCGCGCGACGTGCCGGCGGGCGCGCGGCGGCACCTCGTACCAGCCCGGTTCGATGGCCCGGTCGACCGCACGCTCGACCTTCCCGTCCGCGCTGGTCCCGCAGTCCCGGCAGCGATAGCCCTGCCCGCGCCCGGCGCTCTCCATCCGGCGGTCGCAGTCGGGGCACGTCGGCGTCACCCGTTCGGTGGTGTCGAGCGACCGCACCGCGAACTTCTCCAGTTTGAGCGTGCCGCGGAGGGAGTCGGCGTCCGCCCCAGCGTCAGCCCCCGCGGTCGACGCCGAGAACTCCCCGCAGGCGGTCACTCGGTCGCCGGGACGGAGCGCGCGCACCCGGTCGCGGAAGCGCTTGGTCGGTTCGAAGGCAGCCAACTGGAGCGTGGCGCCCTCGCCCGCGAGGGGGACGAACACGTGGCCGCCGCGGCGCGTCTCGGGCGGGGCGACCACCTCGCCCGTCACCCGGTAGGCCCGGCCGTCGAGGACCCCCTCGACGGTCCCGTCGCCAAGGTGGACGTCGGTCCCCTGGTTGGTGACGAACGTCTCGCTCGCGGCGACGGGTTCGGCGTCGATTGCGGCGGCGACCCGTTCGACCGCCGCCCGGTCGTCGCCGCGAATCCCGAACAGGACGGGACCGGGCGTGTGGGGGACGGCCACCGTCTCGCCGGTCCCGCGGTCGACGGTGTCCCAGACGGTCGGGTACGCCGAGTCGGCGGCCTCGAACAGCGAGTCGGCATCCACCTCGCGCGGGGTTCCCCACCGCGATGGCTCGCGGTAGGCGATGTGCTCGTAGGTCCACTCGTCGAAGGCGGCCCACGCGCCGACCGCCGCGATCGCCCCGATGCGCCCCCGCCCGTTCCCCCACCCCTCGGACTCGCCGCCGGTCAGCGCGAGGAGCGCCTCGGCGTCGGCGACGGTCAACTGCTCGCGGACGGCCGCGCGGGCGAACCGGGCGAGGGCGTCCCGCGGGCCGACCGTCGCGTCAGGGTCGTCGGGGAGGACGACGAGGCCGGGGTTCGTCCGCTCGTCGTCGGTCTCGGCGTGTTCCTCGACGACTGCGCGGGCGGCGGCGAACGCCGTCGCGACGGGGGCGTCGGTGTGGACCGCGAGCGCGGCGTTCCCGCGCGTCTTGTGTTCGACCGCGGGGTTGAGGCGCACGAGGAGGAGTCGCTCGACGGCCGCCCCCGCCTCGCGGAGGCGTTCGGCGACGAGGTGGGCGGCGTAGGTCGTACACATCCCCGTCTCGCGGGAGTCGGTGTCGTCGAGGCCGATGACGGTCACACCCGCGCTCGGCGGGCGACGGGGTAAGCGCTTTCGTCCGGCGCCGTCCGCCAGCGCGAGCGGCGCCGTCCAGGGCGAGCAGGTACTTAAACAGGCCGAACGGCCGGTAAGAATCGCCGGACGCGAGGCTCGACAGGGGCACAATACATATACGTGGCGAACGGCTTATGAGCGACTATGTCACGGTCCGCACTCGTCGGGAACGTGACCGCGATGCTCGCCGACGCGGGCTTCCTCGTGAGCGACCGCTGTGCCGTCCGGCCGAAGAGCTTCGACATCGCCGCCCGCCGGGGGAAGGACGTCATCCTCCTGAAGATACTGGGCAACGTCGACTCCTTCGACGCCGCGACGGGCGCGGAAATGCGCCGCCTCGGCACCTACCTGAACGCCACGCCCCTCGTGGTGGGCCTCCGGACCCGCGACGAGGACCTGAAACCGGGCGTCGTCTACTTCCGCCACGGCGTGCCCGTCCTCTCGCCGGACACCGCGATGGACCTGTTCATCGAGGGGGTTCCGCCGCTCATCTACGCCGCCCCCGGCGGCCTGTACGTCAGCCTCGACGGGAGCGTGCTGGCGGACGCCCGGGAACAGCGCGACTGGTCGCTCGGGCGACTGGCGAAGGAACTCGGGGTGTCGCGGCGCACCGTCTCGAAGTACGAGGGCGGCATGAACGCCTCCGTCGAGGTGGCCGCGAAACTCGAAGAACTGTTCGAGGAACCGCTGACCAGCCCCGTCGACGTGTTCGACACCGACGACCTGCGGGACGCCGACCCGACGCCCGAGGACCCGCAGGCCGACCCGGACGACGAGCAACTGGTCACCGTCCTCACGCGCGTCGGCTTCGACGTCCACCCGACGCTCCGGTCGCCGTTCAAGGCCGTCAGCGAGGACGAGGCGAAGGCGACGGAGACGCTCCTGACGGGCCACTCCGCGTTCGACCGCACCGCAGAGAAGCGCGCGCGAATCATGAGTTCCGTCGGGGAGGTCACCCGGACCGCCTCCATCTACGTCGTCGACGAGGCGAAACGCGACGCCGTCGACCGGACGGTCCTCATCGAACGCGAGGAGATGGGCCGCATCGAGGACGCCGACGACCTGATGGCGCTCATCTACGACCGCATCGAGGACGTCGACCCCGACGCCACCTGAAGACCCGTCCCCCGGTCCGCTTCGCCTCCTCCCCGTCGTCGTTCGCGTTTCGGTCACCGCCCCCTTCCCGTCGTCGTTCGCGTTTCAGCGTCGCTCTCCGGTCTCGCCAGCGTCGCGTCCGTCGGCAGGGCGCTCCCCCCGAGCGCCGACGAGGTTATCTCGCCGACCGGCGATGAGTAGGGCATGTCACTCAGTCCGGGACCCGCCCGGACCCGGTACGACGACCGTCGCGCCGGGCCACTCCGTACCGCCGTCGACCACGTCGTCTCGACGTGGGAGGGGGTCGAACGGACCACCGTCGCCGACTGCCCCGCCTACACCGTCCGCGGCCGCCCGTTCGCCGTCGTCACGAACCACGGCGTCGCCGTGACCGGTCTCCGGGACCGGGCGCGCGCGGACCTGCGCCGACGCTACGGCGTCGCGCCCGTCGCCCTGTCCGACCCCACCGGCGAGCAGTGGGAGGTGACGCCCGTCGGGTCCGAGGACCTCCACGGCCTCGTCTCGTACCTCCGGCGGAGCTACGACCGCACGGGGACCTGACGGCGAGACCCGACCGTTGGGGTCCCGACCGGACGACCCGCGGTCGCGGGACCCCGACCGGAGTCGGGACTGGAGCCGTGAGGGGTGCCGTAAGTGGTGCCGTGAGCGGTGCCGTAAGTGGTGCCGTGACTGACGGGTCGGCGTGACGAAAAACCGGGACGGCGCGTCGGGAGTGCGTCGACCGCGTCAGGCGCTCGCGCCCTGACCGTAGGTCTCCTCGAGGTACTGGACGATGTCGTCGGACTCGGCCATCCCGTCGACCCCGTGGTCCCTATCGACGAGGACGGGCACGCCTGTCTGACCGCTGACCTCCTTCACCTCGGTCCGGTCGCCGTGTGAGCGCGGGACCTCGTGCGAGTCGTACTCGAGGTTCAGTTCGTCGAGCTTGTTCTTGACCTTCGCACAGTACGGGCAGCCTTTGAGTTCGTAGAGTTCGAGGTTCGCCATCGACGGTCGATACGTCCGTCGCCGGTAAGAAGGGTGTGTCCCTGTGCGGTCCCGGTGCAATCGCGTGACTGTGAGCGTATCTATCGGTGACGCCCACCGCGAGAGTGCGGTGGGTCAGTCCTCGGCCAACCGCTCGAAGGTCTTTCGCGCCCACGTGACCGCGTACTCGGCCCCGGCGTCGCGGTAGGCCTCGGTGTCGAGTGCGCCGAACGGCGTCGGGAGGTCGAGGTCGTGTTTCACGCCGCTACAGGCCAGTTCGGCGGCGGCGGCGAACTCGGTCCGGCCTGTCGCCACCTCGCGCGAGAGGCCGTCCAGTCGGGGCTGGAGTCGCTCGCCCGCGTCGACCCACGCCGCGTGCAAGCGCGGCCGGTCGGTCTCCCACTCGCGGAACGTCTCACGGGTGTGCAAGCCGAGGTAGGCGTCGTACAGCGCGACGGCGAGCTGGTAGGTGTCGGCCGGCGAGAGCGGCGTCGCGTCCGCGAGGTCCGGGTACGACTCGCCGAAGAACCCGAGGAAGTGCTCCGGGAGGCCGAGTCCCGCCTCGACGAGCGCCTCCGCGACGAGGAAGTCGAGAAAGTCGTCCGGACTCCCGCGGGTGCGCGCCTTGACGAACACGGTGGGTGGGGTCGTCTGGCGGGTCCAGGTGACGCCGCCGTCGCCCGGCATCCCGACGGTGAACTCCCCACCAGCAAACCGACGCAACTGGTCGGGCGCGTCGACGGGGAGCCACGCCTCGGGGTACGACACCGGATCGAGCGACTCGACGAGGACGCCGAGGCTCTCGGCCTGTGCCGGCGGTATCGTCTCGAAGTCCCGCTCACAGTCGAGGACGACCGCGTCGGAGACGTGCGTCTCGCGGACCGCCGCGAGGTCGTCGGGCAGGTCCCGTGGGGCGAACAGCGACATCGTGGCTAGACGACGAGACTCGCGACCAGTACCAGCGCGAGCACGGCCGAGACGACGACCGTCCCCACGACGACTTTCGTTGCTTCGCTCATGTCCCCGCGTTCGCCCCCGACCGCTTAAGTCCTGCCGGGTTCCGGCGACGGTCGCCGGTCGATGGGTGGACGACGAGGACAGTCACCGGTCGACGAGTGGACGACGAGGACGCTCGCGCGGTGGTGGTGGCACGACGCGACAGGTGACGTCGGTTCGACCGGAACCGGAGGGTCCGAGACGTTAAATAGAGTTGACATCAACGAGTAGGGAGGTGAAATCAGTCGATTCGGACCCTGTGCCGTCCGAATCTCCCGATACGGAGACTCGAGCTACAAAACCCCTTCGTTTCGACTGGAGACGGAGCTGGCCAGCGACGCTCGACGGGGTGAGGAGGCGGTGGGGAACGGACCCACGAAGCGGTCCCGAACGGGGGCGGCGGGGGGTCGAAGCGGTGCGGAGCGAGCGTGTGCGAACCGGACGGTACCGAACGGGAGCGTGTGAGAGGAGAGTTGTAGGCTGGAGGGAGGTGGCGTTGCAGAGGAAGGTGGGATGGGTCGGGTGGCGCGGGAGAGCGGACGGCGGGACTATCTGGCGTCGGCGTCGCGACCGATCCAGTTCTCGGGCATCTGGATGACGTACCGGCCGTTCTCGCGGAGCGCGATGATGTACTCCTCGCGGTCGTACAGTTCCATCAGGTTGAGTTCGTACTGGCCGGGTTCGAGTATCTTGATGGACTCGAACTGGTCGTTGAGCTCCTCGCGGAGCTGGGACATGTCCGGCCGCTCGCCGGTCGGTTCGCGGACCACGCGGCCCTCGCCGGGCGGGACGTCGCGCTCGCTCGGGTCGGGGAGTTCGTCCGGGGAGGCGACCTCGCTGCGGGCGGATGCCTGCGCGCGGTCCTCGCCAGCCGGCGGTTCGTCGTCCGCGACGATGATGTCGTCCTCGGACGACTGTTCGTCGGTTCCAGACGAAACGGAGGGGTCGTCGGGCCACGGGCGGGGGTCGGCGTCCCCCTGGGAGTCCCCGTCCCGGTCACCGCGGACGGGCCGGTCGGACCCGGCGTCGGGGTCGGACCCGTCGCCGACCCAGTCGCGGACCGTCGTGGTCGCCCGTCCCACCGTCTCGGCGACGCTCCCACCCTCTCGCTCGGGCGGGGAGTCGCCGGTGGGTTCCTCGGGGATGTCCGCCCCCTTCGGGTGGAACTGGAACTTGGCACCGCCACACTCCGGACAGCCGCCGAGCATCTCCTTCGAGCCGTCGGCGAAGACGTGTCCGCAGGTGGTACACTGGTGGGGCATTATCGACGAGTGACCAGCGCGCTGATGAGGTTCTCGTCCTTGTGGAGCGTCTCGATTCGGTTGGCGGGACCGATGACGGTGAGTTTGTTGCCGCCGTCGGAGTCCCGCCCCATCAGGCGGTTGAACAGGCCGCCGTCGTTCGAGCTGGGCCGCGGGTAGGTCTCGATTTCGATACCGGTGAACTCGTCGGGGCTGATCTCGCTCATCGTCACCTCGATGAGTTTCGACTCCTCGTCGGGCGAGAGGCCCTCTTCTAAGATGACGATGTTGTCGTCGTGGACGCTGTCGAGGATCATCCGGATCTTCTCCATCGTCCGGAGTTTCGACATCCGCTCCCCGCTGATGAGGTCGATCTGGACGCCCTCGGGCACGCCACCGTCGTCCGCTTGGATTCCCGGCATGGTGTTACCCGAAGTACTCCGCGATCTTGTCGTACACTTCGTCCATGTTCTCGCCTTCGAGCGCCGACAGCGGCACCGTCTCGTGTTGCGGGAACGCGTTGGCGATCTGCTGGACGCTCGACTCCTCGAGGTCGATCTTGTTCGCGAAGATGAGCACCGGCAGGTCCTTCGACTCGATGATGCCGATGAGCATGGTGTTGACCTGCGTGAAGGGGTCCTCGGTGCTGTCGAGGACGTAGATGACGCCGTCGACGTCCTCGCGGAGCCAGTGCATCGCCTCGGCGACGCCCTCGGTGGCCTCGCGGGAACGACGCACGGCGTCTTCCTTCTCGATGTCGTGTTCGAGGAACTCCTTGTAGTCGACCTTCGTCGTCACGCCCGGCGTGTCCACGATGTCGATGCTGACGCTCTTGCCGTTGCGCTTGATCTCGACGTTCTCCTTCCTGCGCGCGCGGCGCGTCTCGTGGGGCACGTGACTCTCCGGGCCGACGGCGTCGCCGGTCCAGTCACGCGCGATACGGTTCGCGAGCGTCGTCTTCCCGGCGTTGGGCGGCCCGTAGATGCCGATGCGTCTCGGTTCCTGGTCCGGGCCGGCGAACAGTTTCGCCGTGACCTGCGCGATACTCGACCTGAGTTCCGTGAGTAGTCCCATCCTGAATAATCCTCCCCGCGCCCCGCACGGGGGCGCGTCTACCCGCTATAGCCGACCCGATTGACTTAAACGTGCGTCAGACAAATGTCAGAAATTTGTCTGCTTTGACGGGTCGCCGTACCCCTTCATTTCGCATGGAAACCGACGTACGAGCCGGTGAGTGGTGAGATTCCGGACCCCCGACGCGGACCTGTCGACGACCCTCTCTCGGTGGAGTGCACTCGAAGTGGTGCCCTCGAACGTCGAGGCGAAACGAGACGATACGAGGCGAAACGAGACAGACTAGAGGACCCGGACGGGACGGGTCCCGACCGGAGTGAGGTCGGAACAGTGCCGCGGTCGAACGGTGGGGAGGCCGAAGCCGATCGAAGCGGGACCGCCGGGGCGGGACTGTCGAGACGGAGAAGGGGTCCAGGGTGTGTGCCAACCTCAGGGGTATGTGCTAGAATGTCGTGTCGACACCCCCACCCCTTCGTTTCGGGTGGAACCGGTCGAAGGGGTGGGGTGGGGGAGTGGCGGCGGTCGGAATCGCGGGTCGACGAGACGCGGTTCGTCACTAGAACTAGAAACGAATCGGGCAGAGTCGCTTCCTTACACTAGAAGACACTAGAAATGAAGAAGAATCTGCCCGTTGTTTCTAGTGCGGGTCCGGTTCGCCTGACGAACGTATGAAGGTTTCCCTTCTAGTAGCCGCCGCCGACTCTCGACACCCCCCACCCGCCTTCGGGCCGTTCCACCCGAAACGAAGGGGTGGGGGGGTTCGACGCCTCCTCACTCACTCACGCGTCTCTCGGAACCGCTTGCCGCCGGACCCGTCACGTCCCCTGCCCCCCGTTTCCGGTCCACAGCCCTCTCGACCGTGGCCGAACTGCCGTCGAGTGGAAACGAAGGGGTGTCCGACGAACGACGACGAGTGCTGAACGAACGACAATATGTGCTAGCAATCAACGCCACCACGTTCGAGGGGTAACCCCTCCCCTCGAGGGTGCTGTCCATTCGGGCAACCGTCGCCGTCCTCGCGCCCGCAGCAGTCGCCACCCACCGCGCCCCATCTCGTCACCTCCTACCACACCCCATCACGCCACCTCGACACCAACCCCCTCGGTCCACTCCCTCCACCCCACCCGCAGAACCCGCATCGTCACCATCGCGGGTCGCGCCGCCGACTTCGAGGCGGTCCGCGGTGGGTGATGCGCCCCTCGTCTGTCGACTGGACGTGTCGGACTCTCCGGGAACCCCCGTCGGGTTGCTGGGGGTCGGAGCGGCGACCCGTCCGCTCCCGCGGGGCCCAATTCGTCACCGACCAGAATATTTAATTACTCGACCGACTACGTGTTCTTCTGCATCAACTGGACGTGCCCCTGCAGGAGCAAATACGCGAGAGGCCGTTTCGTCTGTATCTACGGCCGTCTCGAGGGGTGCGCCACTATCGATTCCACCCGAAACGGAGGGGTGAGGGGTACTTAAATGACGGACGCGAACTCTGAACCGGAACGGACGACGGCGGCGGGGTCCTCCGCCGACCCCGCCGACCGCACCGAAGAGGCATCGTTCGAAGAACTCGACGTCGACGAGGGAAGCGAGGACGGAACCGGGAGCACCGACGCGGCGGAGGACGGGTCGGGCGACGCGGACGAAGCCGCCCCGGGGCTGTTCGACGACCTGCTGAGCGGCGAGCCCATCTTCGAGAACAAGGAGGTCCTTCGACCCTCCTACACGCCGCGGCGGCTGCCCCACCGCGAGGAGCAGATCAACAACATGGCGACTATCCTCGTCACCGCGCTGCGCGGGGACACGCCGTCGAACATCCTCATCTACGGGAAGACGGGGACGGGCAAGACGGCCAGCGCGAAGTTCGTCAGCGAGGAACTCGAATCGACGTCCCAGAAATACGAGGTCCCCTGCGAGGTCCAGTACATCAACTGTGAGGTGACCGACACGCAGTACCGCGTGCTCGCACAGCTCGCGAACAAGTTCATCGAGGAGAACATCGCGTTCATCGACGAGTCGCTGGACCGGCTTCGGGACCTCCACGAGCGAGTGGAGGCGCGCGGCCCGGTGGCCCTCGAGGACACCTCCTTCGAGGAGCCCGCCGCCCTCGAATCGCGCATCGAGGATTTGGAGGCCGACCGCGAGGAGTTCGAGCCCGTCCCCATGACGGGGTGGCCGACCGACCGCGTCTACTCGACGTTCTTCGAGGCCGTCGACTACCGCGAGCGGGTCGTCGTCATCATGCTCGACGAGATCGACAAACTCGTCGAGAAGTCCGGCGACGACACCCTCTACAACCTCTCGCGGATGAACTCCGAACTCGACAACTCGCGGGTGTCCATCATGGGCATCTCGAACGACCTGAAGTTCACCGACTTCCTCGACCCGCGCGTGAAGTCGAGCCTCGGCGAGGAGGAGATCGTCTTTCCCCCGTACGACGCCACCCAACTCAAGGACATCCTCCAGCACCGCTCTGACATCGCGTTCAAGGACGACACCCTCTCGGAGGACGTCATCCCGCTGTGTGCCGCCTTCGCCGCACAGGAACACGGGGACGCCCGACGCGCCCTCGACCTCCTGCGGACGGCGGGCGAACTCGCCGAACGCGACCGGACCGAACACATCAACGAGGAACACGTCCGGCGCGCACAGGAGAAGATCGAACTCGACCGCGTGGTCGAGGTGGTCCGGACGCTCCCGACGCAGTCGAAACTCGTCCTCTACGCGGTCATCCTCTTAGAGGAGAACGGGGTCCACAACATCAACACCGGCGAGGTGTTCAACATCTACAAGCGCCTCTGTAACGAGATCGACATGGACGTCCTCACCCAGCGTCGGGTGACGGACCTCATCTCCGAACTCGACATGCTCGGCATCGTCAACGCCGTCGTCGTCTCGAAGGGGCGCTACGGCCGCACGAAGGAGATGAGCCTCTCGGTCCCGTTGACCGAGACCAAACGCGTCCTGCTGGCGGACTCCCGACTCGCGGACGTCGAGGAGGCACAACCGTTCGTGCAGGCGCGTTTCGACGAGTAGCCTCGACTCCCGCCCACACGGTTCTCACCACACCACACGGTTCTCACCACACCGCACGGCTCTCATCACACCACGCGGTCCTCACCCCATCACACCGTACGGTTCTCAGTCCCGCCGTCCCGACAGCGACAGGACCGCCAGTCCGCCGAGGCCGCTGACCGCACCGACGTAGACGACGCCCTCGCCGTAGAAGGTGCTCAGGAGGAGACGGATGTTGCCGAGCAGCGGGATGCGGAACTCGGCAGTGCCGACGACCCACCCCGGCTTGACGGGGTCGTCGGTGATCTGAGCCACCTGGTCGTACTGCGGATTGGTGCGCTCGTTGTCACCCTTCGTGATGAACCCCGCGTTGGGGGCGGGGCAGGCGGGCAGTTCCCGGCAGTCGTCGTAGCGACCGAGGTACGCGGGGTCCGCCCGGTCGTACCAGTTCTCCCCCTCCTCGACCCAGAAGTGCGCCCGGTGGATGATGGGCGTCGCGCCGGGGTCGCCGTCCGGTCGGTAAACGATGACGTCGCCGGCCATCCCGAACTTGTCGTAGCCGGTCTCCAGACCGGTCCGGTAGGTCACCACCCCCGTCGACTCGCCGTCGGCGACGGTCGCGCTCCCGTCGGCGAAGCGGTGTTCCTCCGTCACGAAGACGAGGTCGCCCTTCTGGATGTGTGGTTCCATGCTCTCGCTCTCGATGGCGACCATCGGCGGCCAGACGCCGCTGACGGCGAACAGGAGTGCGCCGACGAGCATCACGGCGGCGACGCTCACGCCGATTTCGCGGACGTACGCCACCGCCTCGTGGTCCGTGGTGAGAAGCCAGCGAACCCAGCCGACGCCGGACGGTCGTTCGCGGTCCTCACCGGGGTCTCTCATTGAGTGGAGTACCTCTGCGTGCGGTTTCAACCTTCTGTCTCTGTCGGGTGTCCCCACGACCCGTCGGTGGGCGGACCGGTCCCGACGAGACGCTACGCTTTTGCCGCCCCTCTCCCACCCTCCCCTGTGCCACTGGAGACGCCGCGGCGCATCGTGACCGAACTCGCGAGCCGCGGCTATAACGCCGAGCGAGAGGCCGTGACGCTCCTCGCCGGTGCGCCGGACTCCCAGCGCGCACTGGAGGCGGCCCTCGACTCCGTCCCCGACGACGCGCTGAAACTCTCGGCGGCCCACGTCCGGGCCACCCTCGACACCCGCGCGCCCGCTTCCGACCCGGCCGAAGCGGCAACGGGTACCACGGACCCCCCCGTTTCGACTGGAAACGGGACCGCTGCCCCCTCGAACGGGGCCGGGGGTGCTCCAGTCGAAACGAGGGATGGGCGAACACCCCAGGACCCGCCACCCGCGGTCATCGCCGGCGACATCACGGGAGCGAGCACCGGGACCGGCGAGTACGACGACTTCGTCCGCGTGTTCCGCGATCGGTACGAACGGCTCTCGAAACTCCTCCGCGGGCGGGTCAACCACCGACCCACGACGGCCGTCTCCGCGATGCCCGGCGGCGAGGACGCCGCCGTCATCGGGATGGTCTCGGACGTGCGCTCGACGGCCAGCGGTCACTGGCTGGTCGAACTGGAGGACACCAACGGCGTGTTCCCCTGCCTCGTCATGAAGGACAAGCCCATCGCGGACCTCGTCGGCGAACTCCTCCTCGACGAGGTCGTCGCCGTCGAGGGTGCCCTGAGCGGCGACGGCAACATCCTGTTCGTCGACTCGCTGTACTTCCCCGACGTCCCCCGCACCCACCGGCCCAACACCGCCGACCGCCACGTGCAGGCGGCGCTCATCTCGGACGTCCACGTCGGCAGTCAGGAGTTCATGGGCGAGGCGTGGTCGCGCTTCGCCGACTGGCTCCACACCGCCGAGGCCGACCCCGTCGAGTACCTCCTCATCGCCGGGGACATGGTCGAGGGCGTCGGCGTCTACCCGAATCAGGACGAGGAACTCGACGTCGTGGACATCTACGAACAGTACGAGCGCTTCTCGGAGTACCTGAAGGAGGTCCCCGGCGACATGGAGATCGTGATGATTCCGGGAAACCACGACGCCGTGCGCCTCGCCGAACCCCAACCCGGGTTCGACGAGGAACTCAGGAGCATCATGTCCGCCCACGACGCCCGCATCACGGGCAATCCCTCCACCGTCACCATCGAGGGGGTGTCGGTGCTGATGTATCACGGCGTCTCGCTGGACGAGGTCATCGCGGAACTCCCCGAGGAGAAGGCCTCCTACGACGAACCCCACCTCGCGATGTACCAACTCCTGAAGAAGCGCCACGTCGCCCCGCAGTACGGCGGCCACACCCGCCTCGCGCCAGAGGAGAAGGACTACCTCGTCATCGACGACGTCCCCGACATCTTCCACACGGGCCACGTCCACAAACTCGGCTACGGGAAGTACCACAACGTGCTCGCCATCAACTCCGGGTGCTGGCAGTCACAGACCGACTTCCAGAAGAGCGTCAACATCAACCCCGACTGCGCGTACGCCCCCATCGTGGACCTCGATACGCTGAACCTGACGATTCGGGACTTCAACTCCAGCTTTTAGCCACGCGCGGGGGCCTCCGGCCCCCGCAGTGTAAAACCTGGACCAAAAGCCCTGCGCGCTCCCGTTGGTCGCGCTTGCGCTCGCTCGCTGGCGCTCACTCACTCGCGGCACAGTGTGACGCGAGAACCGAACCGCCACCGTGTCACCCCGTTTTCCAGTCGAAACGATACCCTTCTACGGCGTGGTGGACAGTACCTCTATCGTCCACTGGGACCGGAAGACGACCGGGGCGAGGGCGACCAGAGCCGTCGCGGCGATGACTATGCTCCTGTCGTCGAGCGTGAACAAAGCGCTTCCCCTGCTTCGGGCCGCTTAACACCCCGCCCGACTCACTCCCGGCCATGTCGACCGACATCGACCGACTCATCGCGGCGCTCAGGGAGGCGGACGCCGTCAAGTTCGGCGAGTTCGAACTCTCCCACGGCGGGACGAGCGAGTACTACGTCGACAAGTACCTCTTCGAGACGGACCCGACGTGCCTCTCGCTCATCAGCGAGGCGTTCGCGGAGCGAGTCGAGGGTGTGGAGAAACTCGCGGGCGTCGCTCTCGGTGCCGTCCCTCTCGTCGCCGCGACGAGCGTCCAGACCGGGACGCCGTACGTCATCGCCCGGAAGAAGGCAAAGGAGTACGGCACGAGCAACCGCATCGAGGGCCGTCTCTCGGCGGGCGAAGAGGTCGTCGTGCTGGAGGACATCGCCACCACCGGACAGAGCGCCGTCGACGCCGTCGAGGCACTGCGCGAGGCGGGCGCGGAGGTGTCGCGCGTCCTCGTCGTCGTGGACCGCGAGGAGGGCGCACGCGAACTGCTCCACGAACACGGCGTGGAACTGGAGGCGCTCGTGACCGCCTCGGACCTCCTCGAGGACGCCCAGCGGTAGTCGGCTCACGCCCGGGCGAAGGCCACCGTTTCGACTGGAAAACCGGCCGACGACGAGCGAGTTCTGTCGACCCGGACTACTCCAGCAGGAGCAGCTTCGGGTTCTCGAGATACTCCATCACGCGGTTCGTGAACTGGGCGGCCTGCGCGCCGTCGATGACGCGGTGGTCGATGGACAGCGAGAGCGTCATGACGTGGCGCGGAACCACCTCACCATCGACGACGCGTGGCTTCTCCTTGATGGCGCCCAGTCCGAGGATGGCCGTCTCGGGGTAGTTGATGATGGGCGTGGCGTACTCGCCGCCGATGGCCCCGAAGTTGGTGATGGTGAAGGTGCCGCCCTGCATCTCCTCGCGGGAGATGGAGCGCTCGTGGGCCTTCTGGACGAGTTCGTTCATCTCCGAGGAGAGCTGGAGCATCCCCTTGCGGTCTGCCCCCCGCACGACGGGGACCATCAGGCCGGCATCGGTGCCGACGGCGACGCCGACGTTGTAGTCCTTCTTGAGGAGTATCTCCTCAGCCTCCTCGTCGAGTTGCGAGTTGAGGTACGGGAACTCCTTCAGCCCGGCGACGACGGCCTTGATGACGAACGGCATGTACGTCAGTTTGATGCCGCGGTCCTCGGCAGTGGCCTTGAGTTCGCCGCGCGTCGCGACGAGTTCGGTCACGTCCACCTCGTCGTGGTGGGTGACGTGCGGCGCGGTGTACTTCGAGCGCTCCATCTGCTTGCCGATGGTGCGCCGGATGCCCCGGTAGGGGACGCGCTCGTCCTCCGCGGCCTCGCCGACGGCGGCCGAGACGGCCTCGGTGTCTGCCTGCTGGGCCTGATGCTGGGCCTCGGCGTACGCGGTGACCTGCTCGGGCGTGACGAACGCCTGCCCGTCACGCTCCTCGTCGGTCGGGACGCTGTTCAGGTCGACGCCCTCCTCCTCGGCCAGCTTTCGGGTCGCCGGCGCGGCGAGCGTCCGGTCCCTGTCGGCCGACTCGACGCTCGTAGTCGTGGCCGAACTCGCGGTTCCGCTGTCCGACTCGTCCCCGCCACTCACGCGCCGGGTGGCGGACTTCGTGCCCTCGGCCTCGACGCTCGGGGCCTCGGGTCCGTCCTCGTCCTCGCCACCGCTCTCGGCGTGGGCGCGGACGTCCGCGTCGCTGACTCGTCCGCCGGGACCGGAGCCCTCGACGGCGGCGATGTCGACGCCCATCTCGCGGGCGAGTCGCCGTGCGCTCGGCGCGGCGAACACCCGTCCGGAGGGCGTCTCGGGTTCGGCCTCGCTTCCCTCGGGTTCGGTCCCGGCGGGTTCGGCGGCCGTCCCCTCGCCCTCCGTCTCGGGTTCCGCCCCGGAGTCGGCACTCGCGGCCCCGCCCTCGTCGCCCTCCGTCTCGAAGACGATGATGACCTCGCCGACGGGCACCATCTCGCCCGCCTCGACGCGAATCTCCTTGACCGTCCCGTTGACGGGGGAGGGGACCTCCACGACGGCCTTGTCAGTCTCTGCCTCCGCGACGGGTTGGTCCTCGCTGACGGTGTCGCCTTCTTCGACCAGCCAGCCGACGATCTCGGCCTCCGTCAGCCCTTCTCCCACGTCCGGGAGTTTGAACTCGCGGATGCCCATCTCAGAACGCCACCGTCTCGCGGAGTTCGTCCTCGATGCGCGCCGACTCGGGGAGGTAGTAGTCCTCCAGCGCGTACAGCGGGAAGGGCACGTCGAAGCCCGTGATGCGTTTCACGGGGGCCTCCTGATAGAGGAGCGCCTCCTCCTGGATCGTGGCCGTAATCTCGCCCGCGAGGCCGCCCGTCTTGGGTGCCTCGTGGACCACCGCGGCCCGACCCGTCTTCTTGAACGACTCGACGATGGTGTCGATGTCCAGCGGGGAGAGCGTCCGGAGGTCGACGACCTCGCAGTCGATATCCTCCTCGGCGAGGGTCTCGGCGGCTTCGAGCGTCGGGCGGGTCATCGCTCCCCACGTGAACACCGAGACGTCGGTGCCCTCGCGGCGAACGGCGGCCTCACCGAGCGGGACGGTGTACGTCTCGTCGGGGACCTCCTCGCGGAATGCCCGGTAGATGAGCTTCGGTTCGAGGAAGATGACCGGGTCCGGGTCGCGAATCGCGCTTGCGAGCAGCCCCTTCGTGTCGTACGGCGTCGAGGGGATGACGACCTTCAGGCCGGCCTCGTGGGCGTAGAACGCCTCCTTCGACTCCGAGTGGTGCTCCGGCGCGCGGATGCCGCCGCCGTAGGGCGCGCGGACGACCATCGGGCAGGAGAAGCGGCCGCGCGAGCGGTTGCGCAGGCGGGCGGCGTGGCTCACTAT
Organism: Halomarina litorea; assembly: GCF_024227715.1. NCBI lineage: Archaea > Methanobacteriati > Methanobacteriota > Halobacteria > Halobacteriales > Natronomonadaceae > Halomarina > Halomarina litorea. Next base: position 339,507 of record NZ_CP100448.1, read on the forward strand.
CTGGTCGAAGGCGGGGTACATGAACCCCGAGAACTGCATCTCGGGGACGGGCTTCAGGCCGTAGGCGGCCATGCCGATGGCGGTGCCCACGATGCCAGACTCGGCGAGGGGGGTGTCGATGACCCGGTCGTCGCCGAAATCGTCCCAGAGGCCCTCGGTGGCCCGGAAGACGCCGCCGTTCTTGCCGACGTCCTCGCCCATCACGATGACGTCCTCGTCGCGCTCCATCTCGCCGTGCAGGCCGTCGCGGACCGCCTGCACGAGCGTCAGGTTCTGTGTCGATTGGGATTCCTGTGTGCTCATTCGAGTAGCTCCTCGTCGCCGTGGCGTTCACGTAGCTGTTCGAGGTACTCCAGCTGCTCCTGTAGTCGTTTGGGCATCTCCGCGTAGACGGAGGCGAACATCTCGGCGGGGTCGGGGCGCTCGATGGACTCGGCGGCGGTGATGGCCTCGGCCACCTCGTCTTCCACGTCGCTCGTGATGGCGTCGACGCGCTCGTCGTCGAGCAGCCCCTCGTTTCGCAGGTAGTTCTCCAGTCGCGGGATGGGGTCCTTGCGCTTCCACTCCTCGACCTCGTCGTCCTCGCGATACACCGAGGGGTCGTCGGCGGTGGTGTGCGCGCCGAAGCGGTACTGAACCGCCTCGATGAGGGTCGGTCGGCGCTGGCCCTCGCCGGGGTTCTTCGCCTTCTCGACGGCCTCGCGGGTGACCTTGTACACCGCGAGGGGGTCCATCCCGTCGACCTGCACGCCCTCCATGCCGTAGGCGGTGGCCTTCTGGGCGATGGTCTCGCTCGCCGTCTGGCGCTCGCGGGGGACCGAGATGGCCCACTGGTTGTTGTTACAGAAGAATATCGCGGGGACGTCGAAGACGCCCGCGAAGTTCAGCCCCTCGTGGAAGTCGCCCTCGCTCGTCGCGCCGTCCCCGAAGTAGGTGAGGAAGGCTCGCTCGTCGTCTTTCAGCTTCGCGGCCCACGCCATGCCCGCGCCGTGGAGCACCTGCGTGGCGATGGGGACGGCGATGGTGAAGACGTTCTGCTCGCTCATCCGGTTGCCCCGTTCGTCGCCCATCCAGTAGCGAAGCGACTGGTCCCAGCCGACGCCGCGGACGGCGACGGCGGCGTGTTCGCGGTAGCTCGGGATGATCCAGTCGTCGACGTCGAGGGCCCACGCGCTCCCGACCTGTGCGCCCTCCTGTCCCGAGAGCGGGGGGTACGTCCCCATCCGGCCCTGACGCTGGAGGCTGACCGCGCGCTGGTCGAAGTGGCGCGCCGCGCGCATCTGCCGGTACATGTCGACCAGTTCCTCGTCGGCGAGGTCCGGTACTTCCGCCCCGTCGCGCACCCGGCCCTCCTCGTCGAGAACCTGGACACGGTCGTGGGGGTCGCGCTGTAACGTACTCATACCGCCCTCCGTGACATAGTGGCGAGTCCCTCGCCCGGCACAATAGTATTTTCGTAAAAACGTTTCTCTCGTGCTCATTCTTGCCACATCGCGGCGGAAACCCGACCGCACTCCCGACGGCCTCGGGAAGAATCGGGTGAACGTCCAACATTAGTTCGACTTCGGGGGAAACGTCAGGAACGTTCGTCGTTATCGTGGCGGTTCCGAACGAACGTTCATCGGGTTCCCGCCCGCGCCGCCCGTCGAGCCGACTCGACGGACTGCCCCTCGCGGAGGACGGCGTCGACGAACAGTTCGCCCGCCTTGTACGACGAACGGACCATCGGGCCGGAGGCACAGTAGAGGAAGTCGAACTCCCTCTCTGCGACCTGTCCCCACGTGTCGAACTTGTCGGGGTGGACGAACTCGCTGACCTCCAGGTGCGACCGGGAGGGCTGAAGGTACTGGCCGAAGGTGAGGACGTCCACGTCCACCTCCCGCAGGTCGCTCATCGTCTGGTACACCTCGTGGTCGTACTCGCCGACGCCGAGCATGAGCGACGTCTTCGTGAACACGTCCGACTCGCGGGACACCTGGTCGAGCACCCCGAGGGACTGCTCGTAGCCCGCCCGCCGGTCCCGGACCGGCCACTGGAGGCGTTCGACCGTCTCGACGTTGTGCGCGATGACGTCCGGAGCCGCCTCGATAATCTCGCGGACGCACGCGGGGTCGCCCCGGAAGTCTGGGACGAGCACCTCCACGAGGATGTCCTCGTCCCGGCGTTTTATCTCCCGGATGGTTTCGGCGAAGTGGCCCGCCCCCTGGTCGGACAGGTCGTCGCGGTCCACGCTCGTCAGGACGACGTAGTCCAGACCGATTTCGGCGACGGCGCTCGCGACGTTCGCGGGTTCGTCGCGGTCGAGCGGCTCCATCCCACCCGTCTGGACGTCACAGAAGTTGCAGCCACGCGAGCACCGGTCGCCCATCAGCATGAACGTCGCCGTGCCGGGGCCGTCCTGTCCGGACCAGCACTCCCCGAGGTTCGGACAGTTGGCCTCCTCGCACACCGTGTGGAGGTCACGCTCCCGGAGGGTCTCCTTGATGTGGGTGTAGCGCTGGCCCGAGGGTGGCCGCATCTTCAGCCAATCGGGCTTGCGCGTGCGACTCATACACTCAGGTGGGTCGGCCGTGACAAAAGCCTGCGGTTCCCCTCCCAGTTCATGGCCGAAATTGCAAAAATTAATAACGTAATTGGTAATAGTCACCACAGATGTTCGACCTCTCGTCGGACGACATCACCGAGGGGCCGGTCGTGCGGGCGATGCTCGTGCTGGCAGCGCCGCTCTTGGCCCAGAACGTCGTCCAGGTCCTCCAGACGGTCATCGACCTCTTCTGGCTGGGCCGGCTCGATCCCGACGCCGTCGCCGCCGTCGGCCTGGTCGCCACCCTGCAGAGTCTCGTCTTCGCCGTCGCCATCTGGGCCCCCCTCGTCGGCACGCAGGTCCTCGTCGCCCAGCGCATCGGGGCCGACGACATCCCCGGCGCGCGGAATCGCGTGTTCGTGGGGCTGGTCACTGCCATCCTCCTCGCCGTCGTCCTCGGTGTCGTCGGCGTCGTCGGTGCCCGCCCGGTCATCGACCTGCTGACCAGCACCCGTCCCGAGAGCGTCGCCGGCGCGGTGCCCGACTACGCGGTGGCCTACTTCACCGTCACGATGGTCGGCCTGCCGGTCCTCGTCCTCGCGGACACGACCGAGGCGGCCTACGTCGGGTGGGGTGACTCCCGGATGGCTCTCTACATGAACCTGCTCGCGGTGGGCGTCAACCTCGTCCTCGACCCCCTGCTCATCTTCGGCTACTTCGGCTTCCCGGAACTGGGCGTGCAGGGCGCGGCGCTCGCGACGGTCGCCGGCTACGGACTCGGCGGCGTCCTCGGCCTCTGGTTCGCCCTCGCCGGGCGCAACGGCGGGATGCTCACGCGCGCGGCCGCCCGGTTCGACCTCCCGACGGCCCGCGAACTGCTGGCCGTCGGCCTCCCCATCTCCGGTCAGCAACTCGCCAAGCAGAGCGCCGACCTCCTGCTCGTCCTCGTCGCGTTCACCCTCGGCGGCCCCGCGGGGCTGGTAGCGTACACGGTCGGCCACCGGGTCGCCACGCTCGCCGTCATCCCCTCCGGCAGCCTCCAGCAGGCCGCCCAGAGCATCATCGGGCAGAACCTCGGCGCGGGGTTCGTCGGGCGTGCCCACCGGGCGACCTGGCTCGGAGCCATCCTCGCGGGCGGCGTCCTCGGCGTCGTCGGTCTCGTCCAGTGGCTGATTCCCTCGACGCTGACGACGCTGTTCGTCCCGACGCTCGGCGAGGAGGCCCTCTCGCTGTCCATCGAGTACCTCCGCGTCCTCGCGTACAGCTACCCCGCCATCGGGGTGGCCTACCTCTTCCAGGCGGGGTTCAACGCCGCCGGGCGGACCACGACGAGTTTCGTCGCCAGCCTCCTCCAGTACTGGGGCATCCGCCTGCCCGTCGCCGTCGTCGGCGGGGGCCTCGTCGCGGCCGGTCTCGGCCTCTCGATGGGCGTCTCGGCGGTGTTCTGGGCGGTTACCGGCTCGAACCTGCTGGCGGCCGTCGGCCTCGGCGCGTACTACAACTACTCGGCCGAGAACGGGATGCTCGACCGCGCGGCCGAGGCGGCCGCCGCCTGAGTCCCGGTCCGACCGGGGAACGCGAACACCCGGAACCGCTAGTCATTTCTCCGCCCGCCACCGCCTCGGGGTGTGAACGTTGCCGAGCGCCTCCCGGAGTTCGCCGACGCGTTTCCCTTCGAGTCGTTCAACCGGATGCAGGCGGAGGCGCTGTCGGCCATCCTCGACCGCGAGGAGAACGTCGTCGTCAGCGCCCCCACCGCCTCCGGGAAGACGGCGCTCGCGGAACTCGCCATCTGCAAGACCCTCGAACGTGAGGGGACCGCCCTCTTCCTCGCGCCCCTGCGCGCGCTGACCAACGAGAAGGAGAGCGAGTGGGAGCGCTTCGAGGACATGGGGTACTCGGTGTACGTCGTCACGGGCGAACGCGACCTCGACCCGCGCCGGGCCGAACGCGCGGACATCCTCGTGATGACGCCCGAGAAGGCCGACTCGGCCACCCGCAAGCACGACTCGACGCGCTACGGGTTCATCCGCGACGTGGACTGCTGTGTCATCGACGAGGTCCACCTGCTCGACTCCGACAGGCGGGGTGCCGTCCTCGAAGTGACCGTCTCGCGCCTGCGTCGGCTCTGTGACCCGCGGGTCGTCGCACTCTCGGCGACCATGCCGAACGTGGACGACGTGGCCCGGTGGCTGGACGCCGTCCCCGCGACCACCTTCGAGTTCGGCGACGACTACCGACCGGTCCCCCTCGAAGCCGACGTGCGCACCTACACGCACGGGGACAACCCCTTCGCGGACAAGTACCGCCGCCTGTACCGGGCGCTGGACCTCGCGGAACCGCACATCCGCGAGTCGGGACAGGCGCTCGTGTTCGTCGCCTCACGGCAGGACACCGTCCGTGCCGCCGAGAAGGCCCGCGACGTGCTGGCCTCCCGGGACGTCCCGATGGGCGCGCGTGGTGATTACGACTTCCACACGGAGACGCAGGTCCTCCAGAACCAGACGCTCCGGAAGTCGGTCCTCGACGGCGTGGGCTTCCACCACGCCGGCCTCTCGCGGGAGGACAAGAACAACGTCGAGAAGTGGTTCAAGCGCGGGGACGTCCAGTTGCTGTTCTCCACGTCGACGCTCGCGTGGGGCGTCAACCTCCCCGCGCGCTGTGTCGTCATCCGCGACACCAAACTCCACGACCCGCTGGAGGGGGAGGTGGACATGAGTCCCCTCGACGTCCTCCAGATGCTCGGGCGGGCCGGGCGGCCGGGCTACGACGACGCGGGCTACGCCTACGTCGTCTGTGACGCCGCGGACGCCGACAGGTACCGTCGGCTCCTCCACGAGGGCAAGGAGATAGAGTCCCGACTGGCGGAGGACCTCGACGCGCACCTCAACGCCGAAATCGCGCTGGGGACCATCCGCGCGCTGGACGACGTGATGGACTGGCTGGAGACCACCTTCTACTCCGTGCGCGCCGAGAGCGCCCCCGACCGCTACGACTACGGGGGTCGGTTGCGCGAACGGGTGCGCGGGACGCTCTCGGACCTCGTCGGGGGCGGCTTCGTCGAGACGGGCGAGGACCTCGGCGTCGAGGGGACGGCACTGGGTCGCCTGACCTCGCGGTACTACCTCCGACTGGACACGGCCGAGGGGTTCCACCACCTCGCCCGACGCGAGGACCTCACCGAGGCGGACGTCCTCCGGGCCGTCGCGGACGCCGCCGAGTTCGACAGCGTCTCCTGTCGGCAGTCGGAACGCGAGGCGGTGAGCGCCGTCCTCTCCGGGCGCGGGTCGGGCCTCGACGACGGCAACCGGAAGGTGCTCGCCATCCTCCGGTCGTCGATGACCGGGTCCACGCCGGGCGAACTCCAGAGCGACGCGTGGGTCATCAGACAGAACGCGCTCCGACTGCTCGCCGCCCTCCGTGAGTTCCTCGACCGCTTCGCCGGACCCGCCGCGGCGAACCTCGCCCGGCGCACCGAGGCGCGCGTCGAACACGCCATCAGCGCGGGCGCGGTGGGTCTGACGGCCATCGACGGCGTCGGGTCGGGCCGGGCGAAGAAACTCGCGGGCGACGGCATCGCCACCCCGGCGGACGTGGTCGATGCGGGCGTCGACGGCCTCGTCGCCGCCGGCCTCTCGGCGGGCGTCGCCGAACGCGTCGTCGAGAGCGCCCGCGACCTGCCGGTCGTCGCGGTGGACTGGGGTGACTTCCCCGACGCCATCGCGAGCGGGACGAACGACATGCGCGAGGTGGGCGTCCGGTCGACGACGGGCGGCGCGCGCGCACACGTAGACGTGACGGTCAACGGCGTCGATATGACCGACCGAACGGCGTTCCTCGGCGAGACCACCGTCCCCGTGGGCGTCTTCGGCGGGAGCGTCGACGAGATGGAGTACACCGTCACCGTCTCGTTCCCCGACCTGCCGCTCGTCCCGGTCGAGGAGTCGCGGACCGTCCGCGTGGAGTAGTTCTCGGAGTCCCATCCGTCCGAGCGTTCAAGTACGAGGACGGGACCACCCGCACCCATGTCCGACAGCATGCGCGTCGTCGCCGGCGAGTGTACGACCGAGTTTACGGGGTCACGCGAACGAGCGCAGCGCGGGCACGTCGTCTGTCTCTGCAAGCCCGACAACACCGTCCTCGTCCACGACGTCGACGGCTACCAGCCCGTGGCGTGGCTCACCCGCCCCGAGAGCCTCTCGGTCGGCGGGGACCCTCTCGTCGTCGAGGCGCGGGACGGCGACCAGCACCTCCGGGTGACGGTCCACCGCGAACACGGCATGGCGTCCTACCCCGCGAGCGTCGCGGGCGTCCCCGTCGGGACGTGTCCGGAGTGTGCCGGTGCCGGCACGGCCCCGGAACGGGGGGGAACGCTCGTCCGGTCGCGCGGCGCGGTCGAGTGCCTCGACTGCGGGGCGCGCCACGGCATCCCCACCGACGCGACGGTGCTCGACTCGACGTGTGAGGACTGCGGCCTGCCGACCATGCGCGTCGAACGGGGGGCGGCCTTCGAGGTCTGTCTCGACCGCTCGTGTGAGTCGCTGGACGACGCCGTCGCCGAGGCGTTCGACCGGGCGTGGGACTGCCCCGACTGTGGGAGCAGTCTCAGAATCCTCCGGCGCGGCGGCCTCATCGCCGGCTGTGACGCCTACCCGGACTGCGAGACGGCGTTCGCCGTCCCCGAGGGCGTCGTCGCGGGAACGTGTGACTGCGGCCTGCCGGCCCTCCGCACCTCGCGGGGCGTGCGCTGTCTCGATTCGGCGTGCGAGGCGAGTGCCGACGCCCCGTAGCCCCGCCACTCCCGCGAGGGGAAGGGTCTTGTCCCCGGCCCGGGGACGGGTGGACATGAACGCGACACTCGACGGGGACGTGGTCCGCCTCTCGGAGCCGGGTCGAGAGCGGTACTACGACTCGCGGGGGTACGGCCGCCCGGACGGTGGCGGCCTCGACCTCGCACCGGTCGAGGCGGCCCACCTCCTCTTTCGCGGCGACCTGGACGGGGTGGAGGGGATGGGATTTCGCGCCTTCCTCGCCAGCACGGACTGTATGCTCGCCTTCCTCGTCTACAAGGACCTCCGGGACCGCGGGTTCTACCTCTCGCCCGCGCTCGACGGGTGGGTCGACGACCCGGTGGACGCCGACCTCGTGGTCTACCCGCGGGGGTCCGGCCCGTGGGACGGCGACGTCGCCTACCGGGTGCGCGTCCTCGGGGAGCGAGAGTCCGTCCCGGCGGACGCGCTCTCGGGGACGCTCGCGGTGGTCGACGAGGAGTCCGAGATAACCTACCTCGACGTCTCGACCCCGGACCTCCACGGGACGAGCGAGTCGGACCTGCCGGGGAACGTCCCCGGGTCGCTGCTCGCCGACCGGGTGGTGCTGTGGGACCCGCCGACCGACCTCTACCGCCACGGCTTCTTCGGCCAGCCGCTTGACGGCCGGGAGGCCTCGGGGCCCCTCCAGTGCTCGCTGGTCGAGGCAGCCTACCTCGCCGACCGGGGTGCCATCCGCGTCGACGCGGGCCACGACGCCGTCATCGACCGGGGGCGCGAGGTGGAAGGCGACCGGTTCGACCGCCGTCTCTCCGTCTACCGCGCGCTCCGCGAGCGCGGAATCGTCCCCAAGACGGGCTTCAAGTTCGGGGCCGACTTCCGGACCTACGCCGACGTCGAGAGCGTCGACGATCTGGGACACTCGGAGTTCCTCGTGCGCGTGGTCCCGACCGACCACGCCTTCTCCCCGCGTGACCTCGCCCTCGACGTGCGACTCGCCCACGGCGTCCGGAAGACGATGACCTTCGCGCTGACCGACGGCGAGGACGTGACCTGGCGGGCTGTCTCGCGGCTGACGCCCTGAGTGCGAGGCGCGAACACGAACCGTTTTGCCGCTGTCCGTCCGCATGAGAGACAACGACCGTTCTCACGCCATGGCAGACCACGACGACTCAGACCCACCGACGGACGCAGGGACCGATGCGGAACAGCCGACGGCCACGGACGGCGGTGCCGCCGGCGCAGATGATGTCGTCCTCGACCCGTGGGGTTCCTCGACCGTCGAGGACTACCGCAAACTGTTCGACCAGTTCGGCATCGAGGAGTTCGACGAACTCCTCGACGAGGTGCCGAACCCCCACTACCTGATGCGCCGCGGGGTCATCTTCGGCCACCGGGAGTACCGCCGGGTGCTGGAGGCGATGCGGAACGACGAACCCGCCGCCGTCCTCTCGGGGTTCATGCCGACCGGCGACCCGCACATCGGCCACAAGCTGGTGTTCGACGAGATAATCTGGCACCAGCAACAGGGGCTGGACGCCTACGCCCTCATCGCCGACCTCGAAGCGCACGCCGCCCGCGGGATGACGTGGGCGGAGATAGACGACCACGCCCGCGACTACCTGCTCTCTCTGCTGGCGCTCGGGTTCGACCCCGAGGAAGGCGAACTCTACCGACAGTCGGAGAACCGCGTCCTGCAGGACCTCGGGTTCGAACTGGGCGCGAAGGCGAACTACTCGGAACTGCAGGCCATCTACGGCTTCGACGGCGAGACGGACGTCTCGCACATGCAGTCGGTCGTCACGCAGATGGCGGACATCCTCTACCCGCAACTGGACGAACCCAAGCCCACCGTCATCCCCGTCGGTCCCGACCAGGACCCGCACGTCCGACTGGCGCGGGACCTCGCCACCCGGATGCGCTTCTTCAAGGTGACTGAGGCGTACGCGAGTTTCGAGACGGACGCCGGAGAACGCGCGCTCCTCGCGGAAGCCTACGACTCGCTGCGCGAGGACGCCGGCGACGAACCGGTCCGGTGTGAGGACGCAGCCGAGTACGTCGCGGAGCACCACCACGCGCCTGACCTCGTCACGAGTCTGGAGAACGCGGGGATGGAACCGCTCCGCCCCCGCGTCCGGTTCCTCGACCGCAACGCGACCGAGGGGGCGTTCGAGGCGCTCATCGAGGCCGTCGAGGGCGAGAAGCGCGTCTACGAGGGGCACGTCGACTCCTTCGACCTCTCGGTCGAGGACGCGGAGGACCTCGCCCGCGAGGTGGAGGTCCAGCAGGGCGGCTACGGCTTCCTGCCGCCCTCCTCCATCTACCATCGGTTCATGACCGGCCTCACGGGCGGGAAGATGTCCTCCTCGGTCCCGGCGAGCCACATCAGCCTGCTCGACGACCCCGAGGTCGGCTACGACAAGGTGAAATCCGCCACCACTGGCGGGAGAGAGACGGCCGAACTCCAGCGGGAACTCGGCGGCGAGGCCGACAAGTGCCCCGTCTACGAACTGTACGCCTACCTGCTCGCGGCGGACGACGACGCGTTCGCGAAGGAGGTGTACGACGAGTGCGTCGGCGGCGAGCGACTCTGTGGCGACTGCAAGGAGCAGGCCGCCACCCTGATGCGCGAGTTCCTCGAAGACCACCAGGAGAAACGCGAGGAGTGCGAGGAACTGCTGGAGGAGGCGGGTATCATGCTGGAGAGCACGCGGCGCTGAGTCCCGTCCGGACGGGGTTTTCCGATACAGGTAACGTTAACCCTGTTTGACAACACGAGTTGACAAGACATGCTCGTCGCCTCGCTGGTCCTCGCGGTCGGCCTCTTCGCGGTCGCAGCCGTCACGCAGCTTCGAGGCCTCCGCCTCGGTGGCACCATCGTCGCCGGCGTGCTCGCGATGTACTCGCTGAAGAACTTCGTGATGCTCCCGCTATTCGTCGGGAGCGCGACGCTCGCCGCCGGCGTCCTCTGGTTCGTCCGGGAGCACACCCTGCTGTACGGGCGCGACGAGTTCGTCGTCACCCTGCTCGCCGGGTCGGGCATCCCGATGCTCCTGCTGGCGGTCGAGTTCGCCCTGCCGGGGCCGCTCTCGCGGGCGCTCGTGCGGGCGTCGTTCATCGGGAGCGTACTCCCCGGGCTGGCGGCGTACAACTTCATGCAGGTCAAACCGGAACACCGCCGGGAGGACCTGCTCGCGTCGGTCGGGCTGCTGTCCGTGCTGCTGGTGGTCGGCGGCCTGCTCGTCGGCCCGGAAACGCGCTTTCTCGCCGACTACGCGCCGCTCGTCCTGTTCGCCGAGACGTCCGACATCGCGCTGCTCCGGGGCGCGGTGGTCGACGGGCCGGCAGACCCGGTCATCGTCGCCCGCGAGGTGGTCGTGGCCGCCTTCGGCGTCGGACTCGTCCTCTCGGAACTCGCTCGGCGGACGGTCGGGCTGCGCGTCGGCATCGTCTCGCTGGCCATCCTCGCGGTCTACACGCTGTCGAGCGTCCGACTGGTCGGCCTCTTCCTCGTCGAACTCGTCGTCCTCGTCGCGTTCGTCGAGGCGGTCAACCGGACGACGCTCCTCTACGGCCGGGTCCTCATCGGGCTGGCGACGGGGACGGGGGTGGTGCTCGGGGTGGCCCTGACCCCGCTGCTGGGCGTCGAACTGGGGCTGTCGGCGCTCGTCGTCGGCCTCCTCGCGGGCATCGACGCCTACAACGTCCACGTCACGCCCCCGGCCGAGCGCGTCCAGTGGCTCGCGGTGGTGCTCGCGATGTACGCCGCGCTGTTGCTCGTCCTCCGCCTCGTCGTCCAGCCCCTCCCGGACGGTGCGCCCCAGTCGCTCGGGCTCCCGACCGTCGTGGGGGGCGTCCTCCTCGTCGTCGGCTGCCTCGCGCTGGCACTCGCGCTCGGCGCGCGGAAACCCGACGACCGGTCGGTGCTCTCGGCGTCGGTCCTCAGCGGGGGTGACGGCTGATGGGGCCGTTCGGGCGCGGTCGCAGGCACCGCCGCCTGCTCGAGGGCGTCGACCTCCGCATCGCCGTCTCCGGCATCCGTGGGAAGTCCTCGACGACCCGCCGACTCCACGACGTCTTCTACGAGCGCGGCTACGACACGCTGGCGAAGATAACCGGCGACTTCCCGCTGACGGTCCACAACGGGGTCGAAGAACCCATCGCCCGGGACGGCCGGCGGGTCACGCTCTACGAGAACGAGCGCGTCCTCGGAGAGTTCCTCCCTCGCCTGTTCGCCGAGGAGCCGAAGGACGTCCTCGTCGCCGAGAACCAGGCCATCACTGAGTACACGATGCGCATGGTCAACGAGCGGTTCGTCCGGCCACACGTCATCCTCCTCACGAACATCCGGCAGGACCACAACGACACGCTCGGGAAGGACCGTCAGACCATCGCGCGGTCGTTCGCCCGCTCGATTCCCGCGGGGACCCACGTCGTCAGCGGGGAGCAACACCCCGTCATCCACGACTACCTCGCGGCGGAACTGGAGCGGCGCGACGCGACGCTGACGCAGGTCGAGGTTCCCGAAGAGCACCGGTCGTACACGGGCGCCGAGACGGTGTACGCGATAGACGAGATACTCCGCTTCGCGGACGAACCGCCGCTCGACGAGGAGCGCAGACTGTCGCTCCTGGGCGGGTTCCGGCCCGACTGGCTGGACCTCGGCGACGGCTTGCTGTTCAACGCGGCGAAGGTCAACGAGATAGAGAGCACGGAGCTGTTCCGCCGGCACCTCGCCGGGGACGCCCCCGACGCCCGGGTGGTCTGCCCGTTCGTCTTCCTCAGGCGGGACCGACGCGGGCGCAGCGCCTCCTTCGCCGAGTACGCCGACATCCTCCACGACCGGGGGCTCATCGACCGGGTACACGTCGCGGGCGCGGGGACGGGCGCGTTCGCCCGCGCGGTCGACCCTCCGGCGACGGAACACGACATCGAGACGACGGCTCCCGAGACGGTCCTCGACCGCCTGCTGGCGACCGGACAGCCGGTGGTGCTGATGGCGAACACCGTCCACCCGTTCATGCGCCGGATGCGCGAAGTCGTCGACGCGCGGACCGTGGGGACGGTCCCCGGGCGGATGGACGGCGGGGACTGACGCGACTCACGCCCGCTTCGGGACGAACACGGCGGGCGCGCGCCGCGAGGCGTACTCCTCGTCTCGCGCGTCCACCAACGTCCAGTAGCTTCGCGGGCGCGTTCCAAGCACGTCCTCGAGGTCGTCGTAGGTCAGCAGGTTCTCCCCCGCCTCGACCAGCGAGAACGCTTCACGTTTCTGCCCCTCGGGCAGGTCGCGAACCCACGCCCGGAGGTAGCTGTTCGGGTAGGTGAACACGAGGTGGCCGCCGGGCGCGACGCGGTCGTACAGCGCCCGGAGGGCGTCCTCGACGTCCTCGACGAAGTAGAGGACGGCCACGCAGTAGACGAGGTCGAACTCGTCGTCGACGGCGAGGTCCGGCAGGGAGTCGACGGCGAAGTGGACGTTGCCGAGACCCTCCTCGCGTGCTTTCTCGCGGTTGGCGGCGACGACGCTGGGCGCGATGTCGTAGCAGTGGAACTCGGTGTCGGGGTACGCCTCGGCGACGGCGAACTCGGCGGCGGCCGGGCCACAGCCGACCGACCCCACGGAGTCGGGAACGCCGACCCGGTCGAAGAACGTCGCGAGGTGGTCGGCCATGTCCTCGCCACCGACGTACGCGCCGCGCTCCCAGTCGGTGGCGGCGTAGAACTCCGCCTCCCAGTCCATCGGCATGGTGAGGAGGTGGGACGGCGACCCCGAAGCCGTTGCGGTCACGCGGGAGTGTCCCCGAACCCCGGAACGCTTTTGCCCGTACCACCGCCACGACCACCCATGGCACCCGAACTCCGCCGTGTCCGCGCCGTCCGCGAGCGACCCGTCAGCCGGGAGTTCGGGTTCTTTTTCGCGGCCTGAGTGGGCGGCGGACTCCCCGTCTCGCGGACTCGACCGCGAGGGGGACGAAATCGCCCCGGCCGCGTCGTCCGAAAACACCTAACCCGTCCACCGGAGAGGACGAACTAACGAACGCCGACCAGCGAACCGGCGACCCGCAGTACACCGACACAGACACACCATGCAACTCCCACAGGCGCAGGTCGCGGTCCTCGAGGCCGCGAGCGCGAACGAACCGAGAACCGTCGAGGCCATCGCAAGCGAGACCGGCGAGTCAGAGACCGCGGTCACGCGCGCAGCCTTCGAACTACAGGACGCGGGCCTTCTCACCGTCGAGGAGTCCGTCGAGGAGTCCGCCACCATCACCGAGGAAGGCGAGACGTACCGCGAATCGGGCCTTCCCGAACTCCGCCTGTTCCGGGCCGCCGTCGACGCGGGCGCGGGTGACGAGGCCGTCTCGATGGGGCGACTCATCGGCGCGTCGGGACTGGAGGGAGGGGAGGTGGACATCGCGCTGTCGAACTTCGCCCGGAAGGGGTACGGCGAAATCGACAGCGGGGCCGTCCACGCCGCCGAGGCCGACCCCGACACAGACGAGGAGGCCGCCGCCCTCGACGCCCTCGCGGCGGGCGAGGCGGTGGCGGAGGAGGTCCTCGCGTCCCTCGAACGGCGGAACCTCGTCGCGCGCGAGGAGCGCACCGTCCGAACCGTCGAACTCACCGACGAGGGGGTCACCGCCCTGATGGAGGGCGTCGAGGCCGCAGACACCGTCGGGCAGGTCACGCCGGAACTGCTCACCAGCGGCGAGTGGCGCGACGTGACGTTCAGCGAGTACAACGTCGAGGCGGACGCCGAGACGGTCACGGGAGGGCGCGAGCACATCCTCCGACAGACCGCCAACCGCGTGAAGGACGTCCTCGTCGGGATGGGCTTCTCGGAGATGGACGGCCCACACGTGGACTCGGAGTTCTGGATCAACGACTGCCTGTTCATGCCGCAGGACCACCCCGCGCGCACCCACTGGGACCAGTTCGTCCTCTCGGCACCCGAACGGGTGGACGAGGACGCCCTGCCCGCCGACCTCGTCGAACGGGTCGCGTCGGCCCACCGCGAGGGCGTCGGCGACGACGGCGAGGGCTACCACTCGCCGTGGAGCGCGGACGTCGCCCGAGGACTGGACCTGCGCGGGCACACCACCTCGCTGTCGATGCGCTACCTCTCGGGGTACGCGGAGGGCGAACTCGAACCCCCACAGCGGTGGTTCTCCGTCGAGAAGGTGTACCGCAACGACACGCTGGACGCGACGCACCTGCTGGAGTTCTTCCAGATCGAGGGGTGGGTGATGGCCGAGGACCTCTCCGTGCGCGACCTGATGGGGACGTTCACCGAGTTCTACGAGCAGTTCGGCATCACGGACGTGGAGTTCAAGCCCCACTACAACCCCTACACTGAGCCGAGCTTCGAACTGTTCGGCCGGCACCCGGAGACGGGTGAGGTGGTCGAAATCGGCAACTCGGGCGTCTTCCGACCCGAAGTACTGGAACCCCTCGGCGTCGACTGCGACGTGATGGCGTGGGGCCTCTCGCTCGAACGACTGCTCATGCTCATGTACGGCTTCGAGGACATCCGCGACGTGCACGGGACGCTGTGTGACTTAGACCTCCTGCGGACCGTGGAGGTGGTTCACTGATGCCCGTCGTCGACGTGGACCCCGACGAACTGCGCCGGCTGGCATCGACCGAGAAGGACGACGAGGAGCTCAAATCCGACCTGTTCGCCCTCGGGCTGGAGTACGAGGGGGAGACGGAGGACGGCGAGTTCCAGCTAGAGTTCGCCCCGGACCGACTGGACAGGCTCTCCGTGGAGGGGGTCGCCCGCTCCCTGCGGTACCAGTACGGGACCGACAGGGGCGTGTACGTCCCGAAGACCAACAGCGCGGAGTGGGTCATCGAGGTGGAGGAGTCGGTGCCCGCAGAACGCCCGTACGTCACGGGGGCTATCGTCCGCGGACTGGACATGAGCGAGGCCGGCCTGGAGTCGCTCATCCAGTTGCAGGAGAAACTCCACGCGACGATGGGCCGCAAGCGCGCGAAGGGAGCCATCGGCGTCCACGACCTGACGATGCTGAAGGGTCGCTCGGCGCGCGACGACGCCCCGAAGTCCATCACCTACCGGGGCGTGGAACCCGACGGCGACACGTTCGTCGCCCTCGACAGCGACGAGGAACTGACGCCCGGGGAGGTCCTCGAAGAACACCAGACGGGACAGCAGTACGCCGATCTGGTGGAGGGCTACGAGCGCTACCCGGCCATCTACGACGACATCGGCCTGTTCTCGTTCCCGCCGGTCATCAACGGCCGGCGGACGGAGGTCACGGAGGACTCCCGGGACCTGTTCATCGAGATGACGGGCACCGACCAGTGGACCGTCGACAGGATGCTCGCCATCGTCTGCTACGCGCTCGACGCCCGCGGTGGGCGCGTCGAGGAGGTGCGCGTCGAGTACCCCGAGGGCGAGGCGTACGACCAGCCGGCGCTCACGCGCCCCGACTTCGAGGTGGAGCGAAAGTCCGTCACCCACGAACGCGTCGAGTCGTTGCTGGGCCTCGATTTGGCGGAGGAGACGGTCGTGGACTGTCTGGAGCGTTCGGGACTGGACGCCGAGACGGCGGAGGTGGGAGACGACGAACTCGCGTACGACGTGAGCGTCCCGCCCTACCGGGTGGACGTCCTCCACGCCGTCGACGTCGTGGACGACGTGGGCCGTGCCTACGGGTTCAACGACCTCGCGCCGCGCTACCCGGACGTGAACACCATCGGGGGCCGCCACGAGCGCACCCGACTGGAGGACGCCGCCCGGGACGTCCTCGTGGGCCTCGGCTTCGAGGACATGCTGAACTTCCACCTCGCGAGCGAACGCGACTGCTTCGAGCGACTGGGCCTCGACGTGCCCGAGGGTGACGCGCCCGCACTCGACGCGCCACTCGGTGAGGCCCCGCCGGTGACCATCGCGGAACCGTACAGCGAGGACTACACGCTCGTGCGCACGTGGGCGCTCCCGTCGCTCATGATGGTGCTGGAGAACAACACCCACCGGTCGTACCCGCAGGACCTCGCGGAGATCGGCCTCGCGGCGCACGTCGACACGAGCGAGGAGACGAAGACCGCCGAGCGCCGGACCGTCGCGGGCGTCCTCGCGCGCACCGACGCGGGCTACGAGGCGGCGAAGGGTCGCCTGCAGGCGCTCGCTCGGGCGTTCGACGTGGGACTGGAGACGCCCCCGACGAGTCACCCGACGTTCATCGAGGGACGCTGTGCGAGCGTCGTCCTCGACGGCGAGGCGGTGGGCGTCGTCGGTGAAATCCACCCGCGCGTGCTGGTGGAACACGACCTCGAAGTGCCCGTCGCGGCCTTCGAGTTCGACCTCGCGGCACTGAACTGACTGACCACGCGCACGCTTTTCTCGCGGTTCGTCCGTCTCACGGGTCGCCAAGCGTGGCGTCGAGCGTACGACTGGACAGCGGGCGGACTACAGGTCGGCGCCGACGGCCTCCTCGACGGAGTCGAAGCCGTCCCGGTCGAGGCGTTCGAGGAGGCCGCGGTTGACGTCGCGCGCGAGCGCTGGTCCCTCGTAGACGAGTGCGGTGTACAGCTGGACGAGCGAGGCACCCGCCCGAATCTTCGCGTACGCGCCCGCGGCGTCCGAGACGCCTCCGACGCCGATTACGGGGACGTCGGTCCGTTCGGCGACGAAGCGCACCATGCGGGTTGCGCGCTCTTCGATGGGTTCTCCCGAGAGGCCGCCGGTCTCCGCGCGGTTGTGGTTCCGGAGGGTGTCGGGACGCTCCGTGGTCGTGTTGGTGGCGATGACGCCGTCGAGTCCGTGGTCGTCGACGACCGAGAGCGCCTCCTCGATGGCGGGGTCGGTGAGGTCCGGCGAGAGCTTGACGAGGAGGGGCGCGGCGCCCGCGTCCTGAAGCGCACCGATGATGCGTTCGAGGTGCTCGCGGTTCTGGAGGTCACGCAGTCCCGGCGTGTTGGGGCTGGAGACGTTGACGACGAAGTAGTCGCCGCCCGCGGCGGTTCGCTCGTAGCTGTAGCGGTAGTCGTCCGGGGCGTCCTCCAGTGGGGTGACCTTCGACTTGCCGATATTCACCCCGAGGGGGACGGGGACGTCCGCGCGTGCGAGGCGTGGTCCGACGACGTCGGCACCCTCGTTGTTGAAGCCCATCCGGTTGACGAGCGCCCGGTCCTCGGGAAGGCGGAAAAGGCGCGGGCGCGGGTTGCCCGCCTGACCCTCCGCGGTGACTGCGCCCACCTCGACGTGACCGAACCCGAGTGCGGCCAGCGCACCGGGTATCTCGGCGTTCTTGTCGAAGCCGGCGGCGACGCCGACCGGGGTGGGGAAGTCGAGGCCGAAGACGCTCGTCGAGAGACGGTCGTCCTCGACGGCGTAGCGGTCGGCGAGCACTCCCCGGAGGGGTGTCGCCTGCACGCCGCGGAGAAGGGCCTTGGTCGATTCGTGAGCGGTCTCTGCCGGAAGCCGGAACAGGAGGGGCTTCGCGGCGTCGTAGAGGTGCACGGTTCAGAACTCGTGTTCGATGTCCTCGTCTGGGTCGGCCTTCTGGATGATTATCTTGTTGTCGCGCACGCGCACGAACACCTCGTCACCGATCTCCATGCCAGCGACCGTGAGCTCGTCCTCGTGCAGGTTGAGGTGCACGTTGTGGTACTCGCCGTTCTCGTCTTTGGCACCACTGGGACTGAGCTTCTTCTTTCGCACCATCGCGATATCTTACTTCGCCCTTCGCCGTACGTGATACTTAAGTTTGGCGTGCCTCCGGTGAGAGTGGGTCGGCGAGCGGCGACGGGCGGAGTATATAAAGAAACGGTCAGCATCGGGTGGTTTTGAGGGATATAGTTAAATAGAGTCATGTTTCACATTGACATGGAGGTGCAAAACCATGGCACGTAACGACGATGGCAAGCGCAACTTCGCGCTGCGAGAAGCGAGTGGAACCGAATCGAGCGTGTTCTCCGGACGGACGCCCCGACAGGCCGCACTGAAGGCGGCCCGCCGCCTTGACCCGGCGGACTCCGAGGACGCGGCACAACGAACCGAACTTCGCCTCCGGGAGAAGGGGACGAAGAAGGTCCACCACTACGAGGGGTGGGCGTGGGTCGAGGAGGCCCCGGACGACAAACCCGACTGGATGCCCGGACGCATCACGAAGGCCAACGTCTCCAAGCAGGGTATCGAACACCTCGAAGAGATCTGAGGGCCTCGAGACACGGTTCTTTGCCGACTGCTCGCGAGCCACCGCTGGCGCTCTACGGCGACTGCGTCGTCGGAGGCGCACGACGCCGTACCCCCACCTACTTAGTACGGCCGCGCGCGTACGTGTACACGCGCGGCCCTCATCCGGCCCGACCGACCGTGAGCGCGGGGGATGACCTGCCGGCCTCCAGCCGCGCGACAGTTCTTACTCCCGAGCGGCCGGTGTCCCGTGGGCTGTACTACTCGCATCCGCCGGGGACTCGTAGGGAGCGCTTGGGATGTCACCAGCTGTCTTTGTGACTAACTTCCCATGGGACTCTATTCTCATGAAACCGCATGACGGGGCGGCGATGGAACGACGGCCTTTTACGTAACCCTCCACTCGGATAGGATGCGAAGAAGCGCGGGACGCTCCCACCGGGGTCACCACGGTGACGCCGGCCGGGACGGCCGTGCGAGTCCGATGCCCTTATACGTGTGGGGGCGCTCGGATGGAATGCGAAGAACCGCACGACGGCGGCGCGATGCCCCGTCGAGCGGGGTTCGAAGCCCTTAAGTGGTTAAGGGCGCTCGAACTGAATACACGAAGCCCCGAACGCCTCCGGGTCGGCCGGAACGGGCGTTCGGAGCGGTCCGATGCCCTTAAGTGTATGAGGGCGCTCGGATACGATGTGAAGAACGCGTGACGGCGGCGCGATGCCCCGTCGAACGCGGTCCGAAGCCCTTAAGTGGTTAAGGGCGTTCGGTTGTGATACACAGCGGGCGGGGGCAAGGACCCCTGCCCGGGACCGACGGCGGTTCGATGGGTTTATAGCCCCGAATGGCCTACGATTCGGTCCGAAGGAAATGAGGATTCCACCCCTGCGGTCCGCCGTCAAGATGGGATCTGATGTTAGCCTTGATAGTTCGGTGATACTCGGTCGGTCGAGTATCTCCGACGTCCGATAGGTGCACAGTACATATCTGTACTGTGTTACCCGCCAACCCTCCCCCTTGTGGGGAGAACATTCCGGTTGATCCTGCCGGAGGCCATTGCTATCGGAATCCGATTTAGCCATGCGAGTTGCACGAATTCATCTTCGTAGCGAACTGCTCAGTAACACGTGGCCAATCTACCCTATGGACTCGGATAATCTCGGGAAACTGAGGCTAATCCGTGATAGCGCTCCCACGCTTGAATGCGGGGAGCGTGAAACGCTCCGGCGCCATAGGATGGGGCTGCGGCCGATTAGGTAGACGGTGGGGTAACGGCCCACCGTGCCGATAATCGGTACGGGTCATGAGAGTGAGAGCCCGGAGACGGACTCTGAGACAAGAGTCCGGGCCCTACGGGGCGCAGCAGGCGCGAAACCTTTACACTGCACGACAGTGCGATAGGGGGATTCCGAGTGCGAGGGCATACAGTCCTCGCTTTTGTGTACCGTAAGGTGGTACACGAATAAGGGCTGGGCAAGACCGGTGCCAGCCGCCGCGGTAATACCGGCAGCTCAAGTGATGGCCGATATTATTGGGCCTAAAGCGTCCGTAGCTGGCCGTGCAGGTCCGTCGGGAAATCCACTCGCCTAACGAGTGGGCGTCCGGCGGAAACCGCACGGCTTGGGACCGAGAGACCAGAGGGGTACGTCTGGGGTAGGAGTGAAATCCTGTAATCCTGGACGGACCACCGGTGGCGAAAGCGCCTCTGGAGAGCGGATCCGACAGTGAGGGACGAAAGCTAGGGTCTCGAACCGGATTAGATACCCGGGTAGTCCTAGCCGTAAACGATGCTCGCTAGGTGTGGCGCAGGCTACGAGCCTGCGCTGTGCCGTAGGGAAGCCGTGAAGCGAGCCGCCTGGGAAGTACGTCCGCAAGGATGAAACTTAAAGGAATTGGCGGGGGAGCACTACAACCGGAGGAGCCTGCGGTTTAATTGGACTCAACGCCGGACATCTCACCAGCTCCGACAGTAATCATGACAGTCAGGTTGATGACCTTACTCGAGTTTCTGAGAGGAGGTGCATGGCCGCCGTCAGCTCGTACCGTGAGGCGTCCTGTTAAGTCAGGCAACGAGCGAGACCCGCACCTCTAGTTGCCAGCAGCATCTCGCGATGGCTGGGTACACTAGGGGGACTGCCGCTGCTAAAGCGGAGGAAGGAACGGGCAACGGTAGGTCAGTATGCCCCGAATGAGCTGGGCAACACGCGGGCTACAATGGTCGAGACAATGGGATGCCACCCCGAGAGGGGACGCTAATCTCCTAAACTCGATCGTAGTTCGGATTGCGGGCTGAAACTCGCCCGCATGAAGCTGGATTCGGTAGTAATCGCGTGTCAGAAGCGCGCGGTGAATACGTCCCTGCTCCTTGCACACACCGCCCGTCAAAGCACCCGAGTGGGGTCCGGATGAGGCCACCGTCCGGTGGTCGAATCTGGGCTCTGCAAGGGGGCTTAAGTCGTAACAAGGTAGCCGTAGGGGAATCTGCGGCTGGATCACCTCCACAGACCCGGGATCAGGCTGTACGCCTGACCCACCTTGGCTCGGACGTCGGAACACGGGTTCGCCCGTGACGGCCGACCGAGCACTTCAGAACTATCAAGGCTAACAGGTAGGGCCCATAGCTCAGTGGGAGAGTGCCTCCTTTGCAAGGAGGATGCCCTGGGTTCGAATCCCAGTGGGTCCATGTTCACGGAGCGAGACCGGGTGCCTTAAGTGGCATCGGGCACTCGTTCCGATGAAGACAGATGCACCATCCCGTGCAAGCGAGGATGGGAAGGGTCGACGCAGGTCCGTTTAGTCTCCGGACGTGTGTATGAAACCGTGTGTACGTGCGATCCAGGCGCTCACTGGACCCGTTCATCGTGGTCCAGAGCATTATATTATCATCGTGGCTACTGTGCCACATGGTGGATAGCTCGGCTCGAGTGCCGACGAAGGACGTGCCAAGCTGCGATAAGCTGTAGGGAGCCGCACGGAGGCGAAGAACTACAGATTTCCTAATGGGAATCCCTTTACAATTGCTTTGCGCAATGGGGAACGTCCAGAACTGAAACATCTCAGTATGGACAGGAAAAGAAACCGAATGGGATGTCGTTAGTAACGGCGAGTGAACGCGACACAGTCCAAACCGAAGCCTTCGGGCAATGTGGTGTTCGGACTGACCGTAATCGACCAATCGCTTGCGAGAACTCTCCTGGAATGGAGGGCGATACAGGGTGACAGCCCCGTATCGTAGGCGAGCGGTCGTGGGTCTGTTCCAGAGTAACGGGGGTTGGAAATCCCTCGTGAAGATGGCAGGCATCAACTGCCAAGACTAAATACTACTCGAGACCGATAGTGGACAAGTAGCGTGAGCGAACGCTGAAAAGTACCCCGAGAAGGGGGGTGCAATAGAGCTTGAAATCATGTGGCGATAGAGCGACGGGGCACGAAAGGCCGTCTGCGTAACGACCTGGGGGCGACCCCACAGTAGGAGGCAGACGGAGCCGGTGTTCCGTCGTACGTTTTGAAAAACGAGCCAGGGAGTGTGTCTGGTTGGCGAGTCTAACCCGAGTATCGGGGAAGGCGTAGGGAAACCGACATGGCCGCAGCATTGCGAGGGCCGCCGTGTTCAAGCGCGGGGAGCCAATCGGACACGACCCGAATCCGGGTGATCTACACGGAGGCAAGGCGAAGCATGGCGAAAGCCATGTGGAGGCCTGTTAGAGTTGGTGTCCTACAATACCCTCTCGTGACCTGTGTGTAGGGGTGAAAGGCCCATCGAACCCGGTAACAGCTGGT
Source organism: Halomarina litorea (assembly GCF_024227715.1). Lineage (NCBI taxonomy): Archaea > Methanobacteriati > Methanobacteriota > Halobacteria > Halobacteriales > Natronomonadaceae > Halomarina > Halomarina litorea. Next base: position 361,741 of record NZ_CP100448.1, read on the forward strand.
TCCGACCGAAACATGTCGAAGCATGACCTCTGCTGAGGTAGTTCGTGAGGTAGAGCGACCGATTGGGGCGACCGACGCCGAGAGGCGTCGGCACCCCTGTCAAACTCCGAACTTACGAACGCCGTGGACGCAGGGAGTCCGGTGTGCGGGGTAAGCTTGTGCACCGTGAGGGAGACAACCCAGAGCTGGGTTAAGGTCCCCAAGTATGGACTAAGTGCGATTGAAGGTGGTCTCGAGCCCTAGACAGCCGGGAGGTGAGCTTAGAAGCAGCTACCCTCTAAGAAAAGCGTAACAGCTTACCGGCCGAGGTTCGAGGCGCCGAAAATGATCGGGGCTCAAGTCCATCACCGAGACCCGGCGGCACGCCTTACAGCGTGTTCCCGTAGGTCGGCGCTCCGATCGGGTGGAAGCACGGGCGAGAGCTCGGGTGGACCGATCGGCGACGAAAATCCTGGCCATAGTAGCAGCGATAGTCGGGTGAGAATCCCGACGGCCGAACGGACAAGGGTTCCTCAGCAATGTTCGTCAGCTGAGGGTTAGCCGGTCCTAAGTGCTGTCGTAATTCGAGCAGCACAAACAGGGAAACTGGTTAATATTCCAGTGCCGCTGTACATTGAACGCTGACGCTTCAGGGTCGCCTGAGCCGGGCTTTCGCCCGGTCGAATCGTCAAAACCCGTGGAAGCCGTAATGGCACGAAGCGGGTGAACGGCGAGATAGGGCAACTCAGGTCAACCCGGAGCCCGTGAAAAGGCAAGTACAGCGACCGTACCAAGAACCGACACAGGTGTCCGTGGCGGAGAAAGCCAAGGTCTGTCGGGAACAACCGACGTTAGGGAATTCGGCAAATTAGTCCCGTAAGTTCGCGATAAGGGATGCCTGCCCCGGAAAGGGGCAGGTCGCAGTGACTCGGACGCTCCGACTGTCTAGTAACAACATAGGTGACCGCAAATCCGAAAGGACTCGTACGGTCACTGAATCCTGCCCAGTGCGGGTATCTGAACACCCAGTACAATGGGACGAAGGACCCGTCAACGGCGGGGGTAACTATGACCCTCTTAAGGTAGCGTAGTACCTTGCCGCTTCAGTAGCGGCTTGCATGAATGGATCAACGAGAGCGTCACTGTCCCAACGTTGGGCCCGGTGAACTGTACGTTCCAGTGCGGAGTCTGGAGACCCCCAAGGGGAAGCGAAGACCCTATAGAGCTTTACTGCAGGCTGTCGCTGGGACATGGTCGCTGATGTGCAGCATAGGTAGGAGGCGTTACACAGGTACCCGCGCTAGCGGGCCACCGAGCCATCAGTGAAATACTACCCGTCAGTGACTGTGACCCTCACTCCGGGAGGAGGACACCGATAGCCGGGCAGTTTGACTGGGGCGGTACGCGCTCGAAAAGATATCGAGCGCGCCCTAAGGCCATCTCATCCGGGTCAGGAACCCGGAGAAGAGCGCAAGAGCAAAAGATGGTCTGACAGTGTCATGCCTAACGAGTGACGCTGACGCGAAAGCGTGGTCTAGCGATCTTATGAGCCCGCCTGATGCGGGCCATAAGTGACAGAAAAGCTACCTTAGGGATAACAGAGTCGTCACCGGCAAGAGCACATATCGACCCGGTGGCTTGCTACCTCGATGTCGGTTCCCTCCATCCTGCCCGTGCAGCAGCGGGCAAGGGTGAGGTTGTTCGCCTATTAAAGGAGGTCGTGAGCTGGGTTTAGACCGTCGTGAGACAGGTCGGCTGCTATCTATTGGGGGTGTATTGGTGTCTGACGTGAACGTTCGTATAGTACGAGAGGAACTACGAATGGTCGCCACTGGTGTACCGGTTGTCTGAGAAGGCACGTGCCGGGCAGCTACGCGACAAGGGGTAAGAGCTGAATGCATCTAAGCTCGAAACCCACATGGAAAAGAGACACCGCTGAGATCTCTCGTAGAAGACGAGTTCGATAGACTTGGGGTGTACGCACCGAGGTAACGAGGTGTTCAGCCCGCAAGCACTAACAGATCGAAGCCACCATTCATACTGCACTGTGACCCATGAACGGGTCCAGGCGTTAACTGGATCGCACGTACTCTGACCGACAGTGGTCCTTGACAAGACGCGGTTCGATTCCGCGCGTCGGCGTTAAGGCGGCCACAGCGGTGGGGTTCCTCCCGTACCCATCCCGAACACGGAAGATAAGCCCACCTGCGTTCCAGCGAGTACTGGAGTGCGCGAGCCTCTGGGAAAACTGACCCGCAAGGGTGGCCAAGCACGGGCCGAGGATCGTGATCCGCAGTAGACCAGGGTTCGCCCCAGTCGACACGGAGATCGGTCTGTAGACGCCCGCAGCTGGTGGTTCGCCGCCATCCATTCATACCTTATCCAATCATCCGAGAGCGGCCGCACTGGTCGCTCTCTCGGTTGTCACACACGAGGAGCGGTCGCTGTAGACCGCTACCCTTATTCGCATCCTTCCAGTAGAGACATCTGCGCCAAGGTGGCAGAGTCCGGTTTACGCGGCCGCCTGCAGAGCGGCTACACGCCGGTTCAAATCCGGCCCTTGGCTTCTTCTTTCGAACCCTCCACGAACAGCAGACGACGACGGAGGCGTTCGACCCACGAGTGAGTACCGGTCCACACTCGAGTTCGGTTCCCTTCGACGGGTCCTCGACGAGTGTCGGTCACCGTGAGAGGCGTCACTCCCCGCACCCCGGTCGACGCCCGTTACCGGGTGGCGTCCACCCCTGTGGAGGCCCGCTTGCCGACCACGAGTCCCGGGTGTGGACCGTATGCTCCGGTGTCCGTCCCGGTGAGCCGTGCGAGTCGTCCGCGCGCGGGAACGCAACCGATATACGCGGCGCTTTCGTCGCCTCATGTATGCAGCGACGAGCGGCCGCGGCCCTGTTCGTCTTCTTCCTCGTCATGGGAGCGAGCGCGTACTCCGTCATCGCGCTCGCGGACGCTCCCGAGATCAACCTGCAGGAGGAAGAAACGTATTCGCAGGGCGACAACTTCGTCATCGACGGCCAACGATACAACGTCAGTGAACTGGGCATCGAGGAGTCGTCGGGCGGTGGCGGCCACGGCGGCGGCGGTGGGGCACACCCCGCCGGCGCTATCACGTGGACCGTCCAGAACGCCTCCTTCAACGAGACGCTCCAGAACGGGTCCTCGTTGGAGTACAACAACGGCTCGTACCTCGTGACGGTCGGCGCCGCGCCGAACACGAGTGCGGTTCCGACGACCGGTGGCTCCGGCAACGCGTCGGGAAACCAGTCCGGAAACCAGTCCGGCAACGCGACCGACTCCGGTAACGGCACGGCTGCCCCGAGCAACGGTTCGGGGTCGGGGAACGCCTCGGGCAACGCTTCCGCCGGTGCCAACGCGACGAGCGCGTCCGCCGCACAGACCGGCAACCAGTCTGGCAACGCCTCAGGCAACCAGTCTGGCAACGCTTCGGGTTCCCAGAGCGGCAACCAGTCCGGGAACGCCTCCAACGGGTCGTCGAGTAGCGCGCTCGAACCCGCCCCCGGCGCGCTCGTGCTGACCGAACAGCAGGACGTTGAGTCCATCCTCCAGTCGGACCCCGCGGTGTACAACTCGACGGTCACCTCGGAGGGCGAGCAGTTCGTCCGCTACCGCTCGAACGGGACGTTCGTCCCGCTGTCGGAGTACCTCTCGACGCCCGACCAGCAGCGGTTCACCGAGGGTGACACCTTCACCTACCAGAACCGGACGGTGCAGGTGGCGAACGTCACGAACACCACGGCGACCATCGCGTGGACGGCCCCGCGCGAGGGTGACGCCGACCTGGAACAGGGTGGCAACGTCACGCTCGCCAACGGCGAGACGTACATCGCGAACTTCATCACGGAGGGCCACGGCAACAACACCTCCGTCGAGGTCCAACTCTCCCAGAACTTCGAGGAGTACAACCGACAGAACCAGTTGAAGAACTCCTTCAACACCCGGATGAACGGCATGTGGGGCATCATCATCATCTCCGGCCTCGCCGGCTTCCTCGTCCTCATGTTGGCGTACATCCCCGTCCGCGGCTGACTCCGGGCCGCCTCTCTTTCGACGGCTCCCTGCTCGTCGAGCGACGCGTCCCCGGTGTCCCGGTCGACTCTCGGGACGACGAGCGATTCGCAGTTCGTTCGCCACCGACCCGATCGGCTCCGACGTGGTTCGGACCCTGCCCGTCGGTTCAAACGCCGTCTGTAGCGTTTTCACTGCTCACTGCCGTTCGCAGGAAAACGGGGTGGGAGGAATTTGAACTCCGGTCGCTCGCCTCACGTCCGTTCGCCTCGCCCCCCAGTTCAAATCATCTGTAGCCGCTTCGCTCTCCACTGCCGTTCCTCGCAGAAGCGGGCTGGGAGGGATTTGAACCCCACTCGCACGTGCTCGCTTCGCTGCGCGCGTGCTCGTTGTTCAAATCCCCCGTTACTGCTCCCGTTACCGCTCCACTCGTCGCGTCCGTTCCTCGCAGAAGCGGGCTGGGAGGGATTTGAACCCCCGGCCGTCTGGTTAAAAGCCAGACGCTCTCCCTAACTGAGCTACCAGCCCTTCGCCCCAACGTTCCGAGGGACGGCGCTAAACCGTTACGATTGGCGCGCCGCCACCCTCATGGTCGGGTCCGACCGACTCCGAGGTATGGCCGACTTCGCGACACGCTACGGCGCGGACTGCCGCGCGTTCGTCGAGCGACTGCTCTCGTTCGCGTCGACGCCCGGCGACGAGGCGGCGGTGCAGGCGTTCGTCCGCGGCCACCTCGACGCGCTGGGCTTCGAGACGTACGAGTGGACGGCCGACCCCGAACGACTCGCGGACCACGACTCCTTCCCCGACGACCCCGCCGAGATTTCGACGACGGACCGCCCGAGCGTCGCGGGCGTCCTCGAACTCGGCTCCGGAAAGGGGCGCACGCTGGTTCTGAACGGCCACGTGGACGTCGTCCCTGCGAGATACTCGAGCGGGGGCGAAGAGCGGGCGAGCGACGCAGTCCCCGCGAACGAGCGGCAGTGGGAGAGCGACCCGTTCACCCCGACGTGGGACGGCGAGGACCTCACGGCGCGCGGCGCGGCCGACATGAAGTCGGGGCTGGCGGCGTGCGTCTACGCCGCCCGCGCGCTCGGCGACCGGGCGGAGGCGGGCGAGGTCGACGTGGACGGGCGCGTCGTCGTCGAGAGCGTCGCGGGGGAGGAAGAGGGGGGTATCGGCGCAGCGGCCGCCGCACTCGACTCCCCGTACCCCTTCGGGCGCGACGCCGCGATAATCGCCGAACCGACCGAACTCACGCCCGTCGTGGCCAGCGAGGGGAGTCTCATGGTCGAACTGGAACTCACGGGTCGGTCGGCCCACGCCGCGACGCGCTGGCGCGGCGAGTCCGTCCTCCCGCACTTCGAGCGCGTCCGGGCGGCGCTGGACGACTTCGAGACCGAACGCGAGGAGTCGGTGACCCACCCGCTGTACGAGGCGTTTCCCGTCGCGTGGCCTGTCGTCGTCGGGACGGTGCGGGCGGGCGAGTGGGCGTCGACGGTCCCCGACCACCTCGTCGCGGAGGCGCGCGTCGGCGTCGCCCCGGGCGAGACGGTGGCGGAGGTGGAGACGGCGCTCCGCGAACACCTCGCGTCGCTCGCCGACGCGGACCCGTGGCTGGCCGACCACCTCTCGATGGACCGTTCCGGTATCCAGTTCGAAGCGAGCGAGATATCGCCGGACGAACCCGTCGTCCGGGCGGTTCAGGCGGGGATGGCGACCCACGGCCTCGCGGACGACGAGCCACGCGGGGTCACCTACGGCGCGGACGCGCGCCACTACGTCGAGGCGGGCGTCCCGACGGTGCTGTTCGGGCCGGGGAGCATCGAGGAGGCGCACTTCCCGGACGAGACGATTCACTGGCCGGACGTGGAACGGGCGGGCGCGGTGCTGTCCGCGGCGGCGGCGGTCTACCTCTCCTCGTGAGTCTCGGCCAGTGCCTCAGCGATGACCGCCTCGGGGTCGCTGTCGGCCACCGCGGCACGCCGTCGGAGTTCGCGGTACGTCGAGGGTTCGAGCGATAACGAGATATCGCCGACGCTCGCGCCCTGTCGGCGGAGCGCGCGTTCGACGCTCTCGCCGTCGTTGATGTCGCTGGCGGCGGCGCGGACCTGCCTGACGGTGAGGTCGTGGTCGAGGACGGCCCACGCCAACTGGTAGCGGGCGTCGCCGTGGACGCGCGCGATGTGCTTCGCGGCGGTGGGGGCGATGCGCCCGGTGGCGACGTACCGTCGCACGGACCGGGGCAGGTCGTGGACGCGCGCCCACTTGCGGATGAACGAGACGGTGACGTCCTCGCCCGCGCGTTCGGCGGCGGCCTTGTACGAGCCCTCGCCGCGGACGAGGGCGGCGCAGGCGGCGGCCCCGCGGAGCATGTAGACGTTGTCGTCGGCCCCGGCGGTGTTGTTCGCGAAGGCGGCCACCGTCTCGGCGGCGAGCGCGAGGCTCTCCGGGTCGCTCGGGTCGAACCCGACGGCCTGTCGGGCCCGCTCGCCCATGACCGCCGGGTCACCGCGGATGACTGGTTGGCCGACCGGTGACTCGCGGTCCGCGGGCGGCTCGTCGCCGTCACTCATTGGAGTGTTCACGAGGGGCGGGCGCAAAAACGTCTCGGGGGTGTGTCTGCCGGCCGTCAGTCAGCATGGGGATCAGTCGTCGCGGCCTTCGCTGAGGTGGTCCCACACTTCGGCACAGCCACACCCGTCCTCGATGTCGTCGAGGTGGCTCGTATCGACGTCCTCCTCCTCGTCGCGGGCGTCGGCTTGCTCCTCGTCGGTCGCCCCCTCGGGTCGGTCAGTCGCCACGCTGCTCGCTGAGGTGGTCCCACACTTCGGCACAGCCACACCCGTCCTCCACGTCCTCCAGGTGGCTCGTGTCGACCTCTTCGTCGGGCGTCTCGCTCGACTTACTCATCGGTTCCCTCCTCGTAGAGTTCCGGCGCGACGTCCGCCGAGACGTGCTGGCGGGTCCCCGCCGGTGACTCTCGTGCTATCATCGACTCACCGTACGAACGCACCGCTCATAAGCCCGCTCTCGGCAGTAACGCTGGCCAGTAGTTCGCCGTCCCAACAATCATTGCCGCTATCGGAGACGGCAGTGCGAGGGGGAAACCGACGGGGGGCGGCGGGTTCGACCGGATTTCCGGTGTCGTCGGATTCGATGACGCTCGGCAGTCGTTGCCGACGCGCGAGCGGGTATGTCCGCCGAGCCACAAGCGGGTGTGTGGCGACCGCTATCCACCAGTTGGACGACGGCGCGTGGGTGAGCGTCAACGACGAGCGTGTCATGAGCGTCAGCGACCTCTGGCGACTCGTCGACCACGACTTCTGCACCTGCGAGGTGGCCGACGTCCTCGCCGAGGGGTTCGTCGACGTGGGCGTCGAGCCCCCCACGGTGACCGTGCGATTCGCCGGCCAGTGCATCGCCTGCGGCGCGGAGGGCGTCACGGGCTGGATTCCCATCGGCCGGGCCGACCCGGAGACGGGGGCGTTCCGGGCCGTCGACCCCGACGCCGTCCACCGGCCCCGACCCGTCGCGGACTGAGAGACAGCCGGGCGGTCCGTCCGCGGCCCCCCGCCCTCCTGCCTCGTGCGTGCGGCCGCGGACGGACTGCGGGTGGCGGCAATATTCTCCGGAGGGGCGAAGTCCCCGCCAACCTTGACGCGACGCGGGGGGGTTTAGGTGCGGAACCCATCTCGCTTCACATGCCATCGAAGGTCGAGGGGTGGAAGGACGAGGTCTACGGTCCCGAAATCCGGGACCATCTCTTCGAGTTCGCGGAGGAGGGGTGGGACGCCATCCCGGACGACGAGTACGACGCCTGGTTCGAGCGCTTCAAGTGGTGGGGGCTGTACCACCAGCGAGACGGACAGGACGGCAACTTCATGATGCGCATCGGGACGCCGATGGGCCGCATGACGCCCGAGCAACTGCGCGTCGTCGGGGAGATCGCCGACGAGTACGCCCGCGGTCCCGCCGACAACCCCATCTTCGGGGCGGCGTACGTGGACGTCACCACTCGGCAGTCGATTCAACTGCACTGGATTCAACTGCAGGACGTCCCCGACATCTTCGAGAAACTGGAGGCCCACGGTCTCTCGACCATCCAGGCCTGCGGTGACTCCTGGCGTAACATCGTCGGGTCGCCTGTCGCCGGGCGGGACGCCGACGAACATCTCGACGTCTGGCCCATCGTGCAGGAACTCAACGAGGAGTTCAAGGGCAACCCCGCCTACGAGAACCTCCCCCGCAAGTGGAAGGTCTCTGTCACGGGCGACACCCGCGGCGCGGGCCAGGGCGACATCAACGACCTCGCGTTCGAACCCGCCGTCAAGGACGGCGAGCACGGCTTCAACGTCCGGGTCGGCGGCGGCCTCGCCCGCAAGGAGGAGCGTTTCGCCCGCGACATCGACGTGTTCTGCGCCCCCGAGGACGTCACGACGGTGTCGGCGGGCCTCTCCGCGCTCTTTCGCGACCACGGCGACCGCGACAACCGCTTCAACGCCCGCATCAAGTTCCTCGTCGACGAGTGGGGTCCCGAGAAGGTCCGCGACGTCCTCCAGGAGGAGTACATCGACTACGACCTCCCCACCGCGGGCGAGGACCTGCGCCACGAGTACGACTACAACGCCGGGCGCGCGGACGCCCCCGGCGACTACGTCGGCGTCCACGAACAGAACGACGGGCAGCACTTCGTCGGCCTCTCGGTGCTCACGGGCCGGATGGGTGCACAGGACGTCATCGACCTCGCCGACCTCGCCGAGGAGTACGGCTCCGAGATGATCGGTCTCACCCAGCGCCAGAACGTCATCGTCGCCGACATCGCCGAGGAGGACCTCGACGACTTCCTCGCGGAGTCCGTCCTCGACGACTACTCGCCGGACCCTCACCCGTTCATGCGTGGCTCCATCGCCTGTACGGGCACCGAGTTCTGCTCGCTGTCCATCGTCGAGACGAAAAACCGGATGGTCCGCTACGCCCGCTGGCTGAAGGAGAACGTCGACCTGCCTTCGGGCGTCGAGGACTTCCACATCCACCTCTCGGGCTGTACCGCCTCCTGCGCCCAGCCCCAGATAGCGGACATCTCCCTGCGCGGCATGAAGGCGCGCAAGGACGGCACGCCCGTCGAGGCGTTCGACATCGGCCTCGGCGGCGGCCTCGGGGAGAACCCGCAGTTCGCCGAGTGGGCGGAGATGCGCGTCCCGGCCGACGAGGTGCCCGGCTACGTCGACAACCTGCTCCGGGTGTACGAGGCCGAACGCGAGGACGAGTCCGAGAGCTTCCGCGACTTCATCGCCGCGACGGACCCCGACGATCTCGAAGGGCTCGCGGAACCGGAGGAGACGTCCTACGAGGACCCGATGATGCACAACACGAAGCGCACGTGGTACCCCTACGCCGAGGACGACTCGATGGACGCCGCCCCGACGCGGGCGGACTGACCGGCGCGCTACTTCGGCTTCGCTCCGTTCTCCCTACTCTTCCTGTGCTTCCTCGACGCGAGCGGCGTGTTTCTCCAGGTCGGCTGCGATAGTCCGGGCCTGGTCGGGCGTCAGCGTCACGCTGTCGGCGTGGGCCGTCAGGTGGTCGAGGTCGGAGGGGTCGATTTCCAGTTGCAGGGTGACCTCGTCGGGGTGCTTTCGCGGCGAGGTGACGTTCAGGACGGCGAGGCCCTCGTCGGTGAAGTCGGCGCCCTCCGCTCGACCGTCCAGCAGGTCGAGGGTCGTGTAGGCGTTGACCTTCATGATTCGGTCTGCCATGGCTCGACGTGGGGCGACCGGGAGGTAAGGGTGGCGGGTCGGGGCGGACTCGACCGGGTGGTCGAGCATTCCTCACTCCGCCTCGTACGGACGCAGGTGGAGGACGTACAGGGCGTGGACCGTCACGCCGTGGTCGTGCGCGAGGCCGATGGCGTGGTCGGCGGCCGCCCGCGCGCAGTCGCTCCCGTCACCAGAACGCGTCGCGTTCTGGTTGGCTCACGAGAGCAGAGCTCTCGTGAACGTCCGTGAGGACGAGGATTCGGTCGGACATGACGCACACGCTTGGCGCTCCGACGACGGGACGTTGTCGTCGGGGTCACCTGCCGTCCGGACGGACCGTCCGCCCGCACTCCGAACAGCGGTAGGCGTGGACGCGCCACCCGCCGCCCGTCGTGTAGCGTTTCACGTAGGCGTCGACCGCCCCGCACCGGGGACAGACCCGCGGCGGGCCGTCGTCATCACTCATCGCTCGGACGTGGGTCGCGCGCCGGGAAAAGCCTGCACTACACCGTCACCGTCTCACCCAGTTCGGGGGCGCTCGCGTCGTAGCCCGCTTCGCGCAGTTCCCCGGCGAACCACGCACATCGGTCGCCGTGGTTGCAGAGCACCCGTGCGTCCTCGTAGTCCGCGAGGAACGACTCCAGCCCCGGGCGGTCGGCGTGCGCCGAGAACTCGAAGAGGTCGGTGCGGGCCGCGACGGGCATCACCCGCCCGTCGAGTTCGGCGCTCCCCGTCTCCAGCAACTCCCGACCGGGCGTCCCCTCCACCTGGTAGCCCACGAACGCGACGAGATTGGTCGGGTGGCCGCGAATCTCGGGGACGTACGTCATCGCCGGGCCGCCCGAGAGCATCCCGCTGGTGGTGACGACGACGGTGTTCTGGGCGGCGATTCGTTTGCGCTGTCCGTCGCGCCCCGTCACGAACCGGGCGCGCGAGGTGGCACGCTGGAGGGCGTCGGCGTCCCGGACGAACTCGGGATGGGAGTTCAGCATCCGGGTGACGCGCTTTCCCATCCCGTCGACGTAGCACTCCACGTCGTTGGCCGCACACGCCAGCAACACCTCCTGTGTCCGCCCGATGGCGAAGGCGGGGACGACGACGGTACCGCCTCCGACGACCGTCTCGCGCAGTGCCCGCGCGAACCGTTCTTCCGTCTCGGCGCGGTCCGCGTGGGTCACGTCGGCGTACGTCGACTCGCATATCACGACGTCCGCGTCGGGCCGCTCCGTACTCGGCGCGACGAGTCGCTGGCCGTTCTCCGGGGCGGGCGCGCGCGGTCGTTCGGGGTTCCCGACGTGGAAGTCGCCCGTGTAGAGCAGTCGGGCGTCTCCATCGTCCACGAGGACGTGCGCGCTCCCGGGGATGTGGCCTGCGTTGTAGAGGGTGATTTCGTAGCCGGCGGCCTCGAAGGACTCGCCGTAGCCGTGCGTCTCGGAGACCTGCGTGAGTCGCGCCACGTCCGTCTCGGTGAACGGGCAGTGCGGGGTGCCGCCGTGGAGTTTCAGCGTGTCGCGCGCGAGCGTCAGCGCGAACTCCCGCGTCGGCGGCGTCCAGTGGACGGGCGGTCTGGCCCGCCCCGAGAGGAGCGCCGGGAGCGCCCCCACGTGGTCGAGGTGACCGTGCGAGACGACGACCGCCTCCGGGTCGGGCGACCCGACGGGGTAGCTCGGCGGGTTCGTACTCGCCATCCCGTAGTCCAGGAGCAACGTGTCGTCGACGAGCACCGCGCTCCGGCCCACCTCGCGCGCGCCGCCCAGAAAGCGCAGTTCCATTGCGCCTCGTTGCCCGCGCGGGCGCTTGTGTCCGTCGGGTTCGACTCAGCGCTCGACGCGCCACACCTGGAACTCGGCGTAGCCCGCGTCGTCGTCCCCGCCCTCGCCGTAGGCGAGCGCGAGCGACCCGAGCCACCAGTTCCACTTCTCGGGCAGCCCCTCGTCGGGGGCGTCCCGGAGGTGCGAGACGACCGTCTCGGGAGTCAGGTCGTGGCCCGCGTCGCGGGCGTAGCGTCCCGAGTCGGCGAGGTCGGTCACCTCCCGGCTCACGGCCCGGAACTCGTCGGGCGACCCGTCGAACGCGGCCCGGAGCGCCCGCTCGAACCGCTCGCGGTTCGTGGGTTCCTCGCGGTCCATGGGTCCCGTCGGTGCCCGGCCGGGTTAGTCGCGGCGGCCGCCGTCCGGCGTCACTCGCGGGGGTCGCCGTCGCCCTCCGTCCCGGTACGGACGTCGAACCCGTCGGGGAGCATCGTCGTCCCCCGCACGGCGAGCACGTGCATCTCGCTGACGGTCGCGGCCATCCCGCGGAGGCGTCGCTGGATTCGCTCGGCGTCGGGCGTGGAGCGCTTCGTCGAGAGGACCACGTCGGTCGCCTGTCGGTGGAGCCGTTCGGTGAGGTGGGGGTACGGTGCAGTCTGGACGTCGTCGAGGGCCTCGCTGGCGTGGTGGGCGACGCGCTTCCACTCGGCGAGGCGAGCGTGGCGACGGGCCCGGTCGACGGCGTAGGCCGCCCCGTCGTACGCCGGTCGGTCGGTCGGCATGCTACGAGGTCACGCGCCCAGCGGGAGGTCGCTTCCAGCTACGTCCGTAGCCTCGCGACGCCCGCGGGGGTACACAAGGAGTCTCACGCGGAGCCGCGGAGTTCGTCGGTCAGCGCGCGGCGCTGGAGTGCCTCGATGGCGCCGCGGAGTTCGTAGAGCCGGCGGCGGACCCGCCGGTAGTCGGGGCGCTCGCGGCCGAGTACCGCGAGGACATCGGTACCGAGCGCCCGCGCACGCTCGACGAGCGTCCCGTAGGGAGCCTGCTTGATGGCGTCGAGGACCGTCCGGACGAGCGTGGCGACCCGCCGCCACTCCTCCCGGTCGCTTGCGGCCACGGCCGCGTCCGCCGCGTACGAGGCGTCGTCGTACGCCGGGGAACGGCCGGTGTTCGTCGGTTGCACGGTCGTATATCCGCTAGCAATGAGCATATCCTCTCCGTAACGGCCCAGTAACGACGGGCGGTCTGGTGAGCGGGTCACCCTCCCCCCATCACGTCACCATCTCCGGGCCGGCGGCCCGGGGTCGTCGCGCGCCGCCCCTGAGGTCGGGGCGTCGGGACGCGAACGAGCGTTTCAGTACCCTTTTTGCCACTCGTCGATTCACACCCGGTATGGCTGAGTTTCAGGTCGTCGTCGCCGACCCCGAGGACGGCACGACCCACCAGTTCGACGTGGAGGGACAGGACGCGAACCGATTCGTCGGTCGCAGCATCGGCGAGGAGGTCGACGGCGGGAGCGTCGGCCTCGACGGCTACACGCTCGAGATCACCGGCGGGTCGGACAACGCCGGGCGCCCGATGCGCGGCGACGTCGCGGGCCCGAACCTCAAGGCGGTCCTGCTGACCGGCGGCGTCGGCTTCGAGCCCGAGGTCGACGGCGAGCGAAAGCGCGTCACCGTCCGCGGGAGCGAGATCAGCGAGGAGACCCGACAGATCAACGCCAAGATATCCGAGCGCGGGAGCCAGTCGGTCGACGAACTCCTCGGTCTCGACGGCGACGACGAGGCCGAGGCCGACGACGAGTAAGCAGTGTCCGACCGCATCCCGCACGACCACTCCTCCGTGTCGACCCACCGCGCGACACTCGCGCGGGCGGGCCGCACCGACCGCCCGAAGATCGTCCTCCCCGAGGACCTGTCGGTGCCGGAGGGGCCGGTTCGAATCGTCCTCGACGGCCGGACGTACCACACGCTGGTCGACGTGGACTTCGACGGCGTCCCGGAGGTGCGCGGGGTCTACGAGAACGCCCGGATGGCCCGCGAACGCGAGGGGTCGAGCCACCTCGCGGAGTGGGTCGAGGAGCGCAACCTCGAGTTCGGCCGCTCGGTCCACGTCGACGTGGTCGAAGCCGACCTCCTCGGCGTCCGCGCGCCCGGCGAGACGGCCGTCTACACCGCCTCGCCCGGTCCGGACGACTCGCTCGCGGACATCGCCCGCAACCTCGACGAGTAGTTCCGGCGGGTCCGTCCGCGCGAACCGTCACGCTCGCCCCGAACAGCGGCGCTTTTCCGTCTCCTGTCTGTAGTCGGCGTATGGACACCCCACGACGCGAGTTCCTCGACGGCGACCGCCCCGACGACGTCCTCATCTACGTCGCGGGCGAGGACGCCGACGACGTTGACGCCCTCGCGGCCCACGGCGAACGGGTCGACGACGGCGTCGTCCTCGTCCTCCCCGGCGACCAGGGCCGCAGCGTCTTCCAGCGTGCGACCGGCATGGGCGCGATGGACTTCGCGGGGGCCGCGATGAAGACCGACGGCGAGGTGGCAGACGACCTCACCGGCGGCACCTGCCCGAGCGCTCACGACGACGAACCAGACGCCGACCACCGCGCGCAGTTCGTCCTCGCGTTCGCCGAGGCACAGAACGAGGAGGTCGGCGGCATCTACGAGGAGGGCACCGTCGTCCACGCCTACGTCTCCTGTTCCTGTGGGACCGCCTACTCGGACCGGTGGGTCGTCGGCGACGCGTAAGAGCAGCCGAAAGCCCCCTTTTGGCAGTCGTTCTCCCCGCCTAGCGCTCGCTCTCGATGCCCTCGTCGTCCTCGTCGGGGAGGTCCTCGAAGGCCTCGAGGATGACGCGCTTGGTCACCGCGCCGCGCGTCGTCCAGTGGTGGGCGTAGTCGAGCATGTCGTCGTAGATGTCGGGCTTGCACCCGGCGGCCTTCGGGTGGCCGCCGCCGCCGACCCGTCCGGCCACCTCGTGGCACCGCTGGAACTCGTCGGTACCTCGGATGGAGGCGCTCCCGGAGGGTTTGACGATGACGGCGGCGTCGGACCCCTGTTCGCGCAGGGCCTCCGCGACCTCGTTCTGCGAACACCGGCCGTAGGTGACGGCGACGGTGACGCCGTCGACGTCGTGGAACTCGGCCCGTCCGACGGCGAGGTCGACGAGCGCGCGCTTCTCGACGCGCCGCGCTTCGAGGTAGTCCGTCGCCACCTCGGGGAGGTCCGCCCCGTGGACGCGGACCGTCGCCACGTACGTCTCGCTTCCCACCCAGTAGGCGAAGTCCGCCAGGTCGTCGCTCCGCGGGTCCTCGCGGAGCCACAGGTCGTGGTCGCGGGTGACGGCCGCGAGCGTCTCGTATCGCTCGTCGAAGTCGTGGTCGAGACTCCGGAGGGCCACGTCGGTGGTACACTCCTCGTCGGACTCCCCGACGACGAGGTCGACGCCCGCCGCCCGTACCCGCTTCGTCAGCGAGTCGTCCCACTGGTGGTGGTCGAACCAGTGGACGTCGTCGGCGTGGGCCGCGAGGTCCGGGAGGGACTCGAGGTCCTCCTCGCCGTCCGGACAGAGGTCGCAGACGTACACCGTGACGCCCTCGGGGGCGTGCTCGACGACCTGTTCGAACGCCTCGGGGAACCAGTGGGGGGAGGCGGCGACGACGGCGACCGTCCCCTCGTAGACCGCGTCCGTCTCCTCCGGGTCGAGCAGGTCCGCCGTAGGGACCGGGTCGCCCTCGGCCTCGCGGACGAGCGCCGCACTGCCCAGTCCGTCGGCGTCACCGTCGGCGACGACGACCGCATCCGCGCGTTCGAGCGCCGCGATTCGTTCCTCGGGCGGTCCCTCGCGGTCGGGGGCGAAGAAGCCCGCCCCGGGGATGACGGACTTCCGGGAGAGCGGCAGGTCGTCGTAGAGTGTGTCGTCCATGGACTGTCGAGACAGCCCGGCGCAATCAACCCGGTGGTTCGTGGGCGTTCCGGGCGCTCGCTCCGAGTCGCGCAGCTCGCGGCGCTCTTCGGTCGCTCGCCACTCCGGGATTCTCACTCGCTTCGCTCGTTCGAATCCCGCAGCTCGCGGCTCCGTTCACTACCAGCGGCCGCAGGCCGCCGGTTTTCAGCGGGACGACTCCGCCGTCCCGTCCCAGTCGCCGCTCGCCACTCCGGGATTCTCACTCGCTTCGCTCGTTCGAATCCCGCAGCTCACGAGTCGTCTCTCCTCGCTCGCTACTCCGCGGTTCTCGGGCTCTCCGAGCCTTCCGAACCGCGGAGCTCTCGCACGGTCAACACGGGCACCGGACACTCCCGGACGACGGCCTCGGCGACGCTCCCGAGGTGATAGGAGAAGGGGGCGTCGCGTCCGCGGGTGCCCGTCGCGACGACGTCGGCGTCCACGCGCTCGGCGTACCCGACGATGATCTCGACGGGGTCGCCCTGCCGCACGGCAGTCGTCACCGGGCGGTCCGTCCGCTCGCTGAAGCGCGCGAACGTGGTCCGGACCGTCTGTTCGTGCTCCGCGTCGTCGTCGTCGAGCACCGAGAGGACGTGTACCGCGGCGTCGAACCGCTCGGCGAGGTCGAGCGCGGTCGCGACCGCCCGCTCGGCGCTCGCGCTGGCGTCGGTCGCGATGACCACCGTCTCGAACATACCACACCCTCTGTGTGGGGTCCTCTAATAGCCGGTGGTCGACACGCCCCCGCGCGGGCACGGTCGCCGGGTCGCCGTCCCCCCGGACCGCCCGACGCGGTTCGGAGCGCCCGAGGGGGCGGAGCGCTACAGTTCGCCCGTGCGGGCGTACCGGAGCAGAGGGCGCAGGTCGTCGCTCGCGGGGCCGAGTTCGACCTCGCCGGCCGCGTCGTGGTGGACTATCGCCCCGGCGTCGTCGAGTTTCGGCAGGTCACCGTGTCGAAGCGCGAGGTACATCTCGTCGACTCGCTCGTCGGCCACCGACACGGGGTCAGCATCCTCGCTGCGGGCGACGACCCGGCGGGCCAGCCTGCGTTCGTCGAGCGCTCGCCCGGCGTCGAAGAGGACGGCGAGGACGCGCCGCCGTCGCTCGCTCGTCACGAGTCGGAACGCTGTCTCTGGGGGGAGCATACGTACGGAGGGGACCGTCATGGGGACGGTGGCCCGTTCGAGCCGACTGACAAAAGCCCTCCGGCCGCGTGCCGACGCGAGCGGGCGCGACACCCTGACGACCACGGGGTTTTTGCCCTCGCTCGCGGAGTGCTCACGTATGGACATCGAGACGGTGCTGGTGCCCGTCGACGGCAGTTCCCAGTCCGCTCGCGCGGTCGAGGTGGCCGCGGCCATCGCGAACCGCTACGACGGGGGCGTCCACGCGCTCTACGTCGTCGACGACGTCGAGGACGGCCGAACGGAGCAGTTGATGGTCGCGACGCGGGCGGCCGCCGGCGACGTCCCGCTCACGCACTCCTCGGCGTACGGGTTCTCTACCTCCCACCTCTCGCACCACCCGGGGAGCGTCGTCCTCGACGCCAGCGAGGACGCCGGGGCGGACTTCATCGTCGTCCCCCGCGAGGACCCCTCGGACCTGCTCGGAAAGGCCGCGGGCTACGTCCTCCAGTACGCGGAACAGCCGGTGTTGTCGGTCTGACTCAGGCGAGTCGCAGCGACATCTCCAGTTCGAAGCTCTCGGTGCCGCTCGTCTCGAAGCCCACCTTCCGGTAGAGGGCGATGGCGGCGTTGTTCCAGCGCTCGACGGTCAACCAGACGCGGTCGACGCCATCGGCCTGCCCCGCGCCGAGCAGTCCCCGGATGAGGGTGGTCCCGATGCCCGCGTTCTGGAAGTCGTTGAGGACGAAGATGGCGAGTTCGCAGGCTCCCTCCGAGTCCGGGACGAGCGTCGCGTGCCCGACGAGGTCCGTCCCCGGCGTGTCCTCGTGTTCGGCGACGACGTTGATGCAGTCCTCCGTGAGGATGTGCCCGAGCCACTCGCGGATGCGGGCCTCGCCGGTCGGCGGGATGCCCTGTGCCCGGTCCTCGGGGTCGAAGGCGACGTACATCTCGACGAGCGCCTCCCGGTCGGCCTCGCCCTCCAGTCGCCGGACGACGACGGGTCGGTCCGCCCGGTCGGCGAAGCGCAGGGGCGGTCGGTCGAAGTCCCCGGCCGGTTCGTCGGGGTAGATGCGGTCGGCGGTCATCGTATCAGCGTCACCGAGGTCTTGGCGTTCAACAGGACGAACTCGCCGATGCTCCCGATGTTGATCTTCCCCAGCGGACTCGTCTCGCCGCCCCCGAGGACGATGCGGTCGAACCCCTCGCGGTCGGCCAGGTCGACCAGTTGGCTCCCGGCGTGTCCCTCGAGGACGCACACCTCGGCGTCGAGGCCCTCCGCTTCGAGGTGGTCGTGGACGCGTGATTCGACCTCCTCGACCGACAGCGGCGAGTCGGGGTTCTCGACGACGGCGACCGTCACCTCGTCGCCGGCCGCCGCGGCGCGGGCCAGTGCGACCTCCAGTGCCCGCAGGGAGTCCTCGCTTCCACCGATGCCGACCAGCGTTCGCATGGAGGTGACTCTACCGGCCGAGAGCAAAAGCGTCCCGGACGACACGCTTTTTCACCACAAGCATCGAGAGGGGGTATGACCGACGAGTCGCCGCCGGACGACGACCCCGCAGGACCCACCGACCGCGAGGACGCGCCGCCCGAAGCTACCCCCGCCGACGCCCCCGAACCCCCCGCCGAGGAGCGGACGGAGGCCGACGACGCCGGGGGAGACGACGTCGAGGCCGACGCCGGAAGGGACGCGAGCGCGGACCGTGAGACCACCGACGAGAGTTCCGCGTCCACCGACTCGGAGGGGTCCCGGGAGGTCCCGGAGGACGTGCGCAAGTACGAGCGCTTCAAGAAGATCGACGGCGCGCGCTACGAACGCGCCAACACCTTCCTCCGGGACCGGACGTACATCACGGCCCGCGAGTGGGCCATCGCGCGCCTCTGTTCGGACTTCCGCACGGAGACGGGCGTCGAGATGACGAAGATCGGGAAGAACCTCCCCGAACTCGTCCCGTTCATGGAGGACACCTACACGCCACAGGCGGTCAATCAGGCCCGCTCGGCCTTCGAGGACAAGATTCGGAAGGCGGGCGCGACGTTTCTCTACGGCGCGATGTGCGACTTCTTCACCGCCGAGGAACTGGACGACGTGATGTACGAGGCCACCGAGGTGGCGAAGTTCCTCCTCGAAGTGGAGGGCGTCGACCTGAGCGTCGAGGAGGAACTGGAGGCCGAAGAGCGCATCTCCAGCGTCATGCGGGAGGTGCGCGCCGCGAGCGCGGACCTCCGCGAACAGGAACAGGACTGACCGGCTAGTTCAACTGCCAGAACGCCTTGTCGCCGAGTTCGAGCAGCGAGAACTCGAAGGTGAAGTAGAGCGTCTCCGTGTCCTTCGGGACCTGATACGAGAGTTCGCCACGTCGAGTCTCGCCGCCGGCGAGTTCCGACCCCTGTGCAAACTTCTGGTCGAGTTGCGAGTAGCTCCCGATGTCGACGGTGTAGGAGTTGCCCTCACCGTCTTTGACGCCCATCTGGAGGCTGATGGAGACGTTGAGCGCCTCAGACGTGCCGTTCTCGACACTGATGTCCGGGATGACGTACTGCTTCCCCTCGTCGGCTTTCGTGTACTCTCCCAGTTCGTCCGTGGTGCGAACGTTGTTGAGCGTCACGGTGACGTCCTCGTGGCTGACGGTGTCTCCAACTGAGTTCACGTCGACTTGGAGGTCCTGCTGGAGGTCGCCTATCGAGTCCGCCTCCTCGCCGAGGGTAACGGTGACGCGGTCGAGTTCGAACAGGTCGAACGCGCTGAAGTCGAACTGGAGCGAGAGTCCGCCCGCGCTCTCGGGGACCTCGTAGACGAGGTTCCCACGCTCGACCTCTCCCGGAGCGAGCTGTCCCGAGCCGAAGTCGGAGCCGCTGCCGGTGCTGGCGATAGCTTGGTCGTAGACGTGGTCCTCGTCGTCCTTGACGCGCGACTGGAGGAACCCGGAGAAGTTGACGAACTCGTCCGACGTCTTGTTCTTCACCTCCATCTGGACGACCTGATAGACGTTCCCCTCGTCCGCTTCCTGGAACTCCCCGAGTTTCTTCGTGGACTCCACGCTCGTCACGACCATCGCGAGCTTCTCGTTCGAGACCACTTCACCGACTGCGGCAGTCTCCGACCCACCCGACTGCCCGTCGTCGGAACTGGAACTGTCGTCGGCACCACCCTCACCGCTTCCGTTCGACTGTCCGCCACCGTCCTGTCCCGACTCGTTCGCCCCATCGCCGCCCGTGGAGTTGCCGTCGCTGTCCGACGCACAGCCTGCGAGCGCGAGGGCAGCACCCGTCGCAGCGACCGACTGGAGGTACGTGCGACGTGACTGGCTGTCAAAATTTACCATCAATCGTCAAATCACTACGTCTATATATACTATTTTCGGAACAGTCTGTATATCGACATACTATCCAGTCGAGACTAGTCTCTGTGCTCACTCCTCGCCGCCACTCCGCGGGACGAACAGGCTCGGGTCGTCGAACTGCACCGCCACCGACCGGTCGTCCGCCAGCGGGCGGGCGTACAGCGTGATGACCTCACGGCCGGCCACGCCGCCGACGTTCGAGAGGTCGTAGTAGAGCGGACAGCAGACGGCCACTCCGTCGTCGGGGGCGGCGACGACGGTCAGGACGAAGGCGACGCCGCCATCGGTCGCGAAGTACACCTCCGTCTTCGAGAGGGCGGCGTCGCCGACCAGGTCCTCCAGGTCCGCGAACTCGTCGTCGGGCAGGAGCACGTCGAACCCCCCGTCGTCCCGGACGGTCACGTCCCCGGGGTGGAGTTCGAGCACCTCGTAGCCCGCCTCGCGGTAGTCGGCGGCCGTGACCGCCATGTCGTCGATGGTCTGTTCCCAGCGGTCGGTGGCTCCCGCGAGGGGGTGGTCGCCGTCGCGCATACCCAGAATCCGCGACCCGGAGGGGAAAGGGTTGCGTGGTCTCGTCGCCGGTCCGACGGAGGGGTGAGACGGACCGATGTCCCGGTCAGTCGCCGGTCTCCCCGGCCCGGACGTTCCGTCCGACGGGGTCGCCGAACGTCTCCTCGTCGCCTTCCCGGCGGTAGACGACCTCGCCGCGGACCATCGTCCACTCGGGGAACACCCCGCGTCTGCCCTCGAACGGCGTCCAGTCGCACTTCGTGTGGAGGTCGGCGGCGCGTATCTCCTGGCTCGCGTCGGGGTCCACGAGGACGAGGTCGGCGTCGTACCCCTGCCGAATCCGGCCCTTCTTCGTGAGACCGAACAGGCGCGCCGGGTTCCGCGCGGTGAGGTCGCGCACCCGCTCGTAGCTCAGGTCGTCGACCCGGGCGGCCTCCAGCAAGAGGGGGAGGGCCGTCTCGACGCCGGGGACGCCGCTGGGCGCCTCCCAGATGCCCGCGTCCTTCTCCGCGCGGGTGTGCGGGGCGTGGTCGGTCGCGACGACGTCGACCGTCCCGTCGGCGACCCGGTCGAACAGGTCCCGTCGACGCTCCTCGCTCCTGAGCGGCGGGTTCATCCGCCCGAACGTGCCGAGGTCCGGGAGGTCCTCTCGCGAGAGGAAGATGTGATGGGGCGTGACCTCACAGCTCATCCCCGCGCCGTCGGCGTGGTCGACTGCCTCTGGCGTGGACGTGTGGGCGATGTGGAGGCGCGTCCCGACGCGGTCGGCCACCTCGCAGGCGCGTTCGACGGCAGTGACCTCTGCCTCGGCGGTCCGGAAGGCGCTCCAGGCGTCCGCGTCGTCTCGCTCGCGGGCGTCCTCGTCGAACAGGTCGGCGTCCTCGGCGTGGACGGTGACGCGCACCTCCGCCTCGTCGGCGCGTTCGACGGCGTCCGCGAAGGCGTCGGCCTCGATGCCCATGTCGCCCGTCGAGTCGGCGAGGAACACCTCGCCGAGGGCGAACAGCGGTCGCTCGAACAGCGAGTCGGGGTCCCACTCGGGCGTGACGCCGCCGTTGACGCCGTAGTCGACGAGCGAGCGCTCGGCGAGCGCGCACTTCCCGTCGAACGCCTCGCCCGAGACGGTTGGCGGGTCGGTGTTCGGCTGGTCGACGACGGTGGTGACGCCGCCCGCGGCGGCGCTCTTACTCCCCGTCTCCCACGTCTCCTTGTGCGAGAACCCCGGTTCGCGGAAGTGGACGTGGACGTCTATCATCCCCGGCAGGAGGAGTTTCCCGTCGGCATCCACGATGGTCTCGTCGTCGCTCGCGCCGAGGTGCTGGCCGACCGTCGCGATAGTCCCGTCGCGCACGCGGACGTCCCGCACCCGCCCGTCCGCGAGCGTCGCGTCCCTGATGAGCATACCACCGTCTCCGTCGGGGGCTACCCTAACCCTGCCGGACGCGAGCGTTTATCAGGGAGGACGGAACCACCGACGGCGTGCGCTGACCGCCGCCGCGGGACGCACCGCGAGGGCCACCCCTCGGACCCACGGGAGTGGGAGTGCGACGCCACGTCCCGCGGACGCCACCGAGCGGCGTCGCCTGCTCGCTCCCGTCCTCAGCGGACGCGCTCCACGACGACTTCCTCGCCGGCCAGCGCCCGCTCGATAGCCCGCGCCACCGTCTCGGGGTCGTCGGGCCCGCCCGCGCGGGCGACGCTCCCCACGTTCGTCGGGTCGAAGGGCACGTCCAGCGCTGCGTACACGGGGTCCAGCACGGTCGCGATGGCCTCGTGGTCGCGGACGACGCAAATGCCCGCCACCAGCGCCGCCCCTCGCTGGACTCGCTGGGCGATGCCGACTATCTTCCCCTCTGTCGACAGCGAGTGACTGCCGGGACAGTACGAGTCGGGCGGTTCGCCGCGCTCGGCGGTGACGCCGAGATCGGCGAGCGCCACCCGGAGGTCTGCGACGGCCTCGTCGTAGCGTGCGGTCAGTCCCTCGCGCATCTCGACGAGCGGTTCGACCCGCGCGAACGCCAGCGTGTTGCCCGTGTAGGCCACCGCTCGTCCCCCGACCCGTCGTTCGTAGGGCGGGAAGCCCCGCTCCTCGGCGGCGGCCCACGCCCGCTCATAGCCATCGCTCCGGGCGTCCCGGCGGCCGAAGGCGACCTGCCGGTGTGGGGTCCAGACGCGGACGGCGGGTTCCCCCGTCTCTCGCGTGTCGGCGACGAGCGACTGCGTCACCGCCCGGTCCTCGTCGATGTCCCCCGCCCGCCCCCGGAGTGCGCGCATACCCCTCGTGGTATCCGAGGGGGCTAAAGCGCCGCGCCCGTAGGGGGGCCATGCCGACCCTGTCGGAGGGCGTCCTCGAACGGTACGAGCGCTTCTCGCTGTACAACTCGCCGTACGCCGCCCACGACCGCGGCTGTGCCGTCGACCTGTACCCGGAGGCGGGACCACACCGTGCCACCAGCGCACCCTCGCCCGTCGCGGGTGAGGTGCTCGACACCCGCTCGGTCCGCGCCCCGCCGAAGGAGTACGCCGCCGAACAGGACCACCTCGTCCTCGTCGAGGTGGACCCCGAGGCGTCGGGTTTCGACGTTCCCGAGGGGACCGTCGCCCGGACGCTCCACGTCGACCCGAGCGTCGACCCGGGCGACCGAGTCGAGGTGGGCGACTCGCTTGGCACGCTCGTCCGCGCCGGCTTCTTCGCCCCGTGGGTCGACAACCACATCCACCTCGGCTTTCGCGCCCCGGACGCGAACCCCTATCGCGCCGCCGGGTCGCTCCCCCTCGACGTGGCCGTCGACGTGGAACCCCTCTCGTGGGACGGCCGCGGGACCGTCCGCGAGACCGGCGAGACGTATCTCGTCATCGACGCACCGACCCACCCCGCGCCCGGCGAACGCTTCGTCGGTATCGCCGCCGAGGGCAGCGACGGGTCCGTGGGCGTCCTCGACGGCGGCCTCGTCCACTACGACGGCGGCGGCCTGCACGGTGGTCCCGACGGCCTCGTCTCCCTGTTCGGCGAACGTGTCGGCGTCGCCGAGGACCGGACCGTCACGTGGGACCCCCTCGCGGTGTTCGCGAACGGCGAGCGCTGTACCGGCCTCTCGCTGTTCTGCGCCCGCGACGAGCGCTTCGGCGCGAAGGTCGTCGCCCCGGGACACGGGTTCGCCGTGGGCGACGAGGTGCGAGTGACCGTGGAGGGGACGGACGACCCGACGGTCCTCAGCTAGCCCGACCGCTCGCGGTGGGCTTCCCTCGCCGCCCGATAGGTCTCGTCGTCCTCGACCATCCCCCACCAGACCTCGTAGCCGAGCGCCGCCTCGCGCTTGTCGTGGTCGGCCCAGTGTTCCGGGTCGCGCTCTTCCCCCGAATCGAGGTACTTCTTGCCCGTCGGGATAGCGCGCGTAGCGCATCGCCCGCGTGTAGCCCATCTGGAGGTACTTGCGGGCCATATCCATCCCCGGAACGTCTCCCCCCTCGCGGTACTCGCGGAACTTCCGGTAGATGGCTTCGCCGGACTCGTCTGCGGTCTCGCGGTCGGCGTAGCCCCACAGCGGCAGGAGTTCGGACTTGTGGGGTTCGACCTTGAACACCCCTTCCTCGCCGCGCCCGATTTCGTACTGCTCCGGGTTCGCGCGGACGTCGATGTCGTACTCCGGGTCGTCGTCCTCGTCGGTCATGTGGGGTGAGAGAGGGCCGACCGACGGGTCACTCCCCGCCCGGCGGCACGGGTTGCCGGCTCACTCCTCCTCGTCGTCCAGCAGTTCCGCGAGGTCGGCCAGTCGCTCGTCGCGCCGTTCCACCACCGCGTCCTCGCTCTCGTCGTACGCGAAGAACCCCTCGCCGGCACGGACGCCGGTCTTCCCCGCGTCGATGCGCTCTGCGAACTCCGTGCCGGGCCCGTCGTCGTCCGCGAGGTGCGGGTAGAGGTCCGACGCGATGGTGGCGAACAGCTCCAGCCCCGCGAGGTCGACCGTCTCGAACGGGCCGACGACGGCGGTGCGGCGGGCGTAGCCGTCGCGGACCGCCCGGTTCACGTCCTCGACGCTGGCGACGCCCTCGCGGACGAGGTGCGCACACTCCCGGAGGACGGCGAACTGCACGCGGTTCCAGACGAAGCCGGGGACGTCGCGTTCGACGAGGACCGGGTCGCGGTCCACGCTCTCCACGAACGCTCGGGTTCGCTCGACCGTCCGGTCGCTCGTCGCCTCGCCGCGGACGACTTCGACGGGTCGGAGGAGGTACGGCGGGTTCCACCAGTGACAGCCGACGACGCGGTCCGCGGCGTCGGGGACGCCCTCTGCGAGCGCGGTGACGGGGAGCCCCGAGGTGTTCGAGGCGAGAATCGCGTCGTCGGGCGCGTGGGCGGCCACGTCGCCCACCACCTCGCGTTTGACCGCGAGGTCCTCGCTGACGGTTTCGAGGACGATGCCGGCATCGGCGACGGCGTCCGCGCGGTCCGTCGTCCCGCCGATGGTGCCGAGCACCGACTCGGGGCGCCTGCCGGTCCGACCCGCCTCCGAGAGGAACTCCACGGCGGCCCCGACACGCTCCGCGGCGCGGTCGAGGTTCGCCTCGCGGTGGTCAGTGAGCGTCACCACGCATCCTTCGAGGGCGCACTGGACGGCCAGTCCGTAGCCCATCGTCCCCGCGCCGACGACGGCGACGCGGTCGATGGGGGGTGCACTGTCGGTCACGACTGGTCGTTGGCGACGGACGCCAAAAGCCTCGCCCGTGGCTGGCGGGCGTGAAGGTGGAGGTCGGCCGGTCGGACGGCGGCCGGTGATGGAGTGCGGGTGGCGGGCGCACCCGCCGGGTGTCGATGAGCGAAGTTCCCCCGAGGGAGTCGGTGTCCGACGACGGAGGGCGGGGTCCTCCGTGGGTCTCGTCCCGCATCGGTACGGCAGTGCCCGTCGCCCACCTCTCTGGTGGCTACACCTGTCGCCCGACCCGGTGCCGGCGGCGATAGGTGTAGCCTCGTCGGCGGGGCTACGCGTCCTCGGCGTGGTCCCGACGTTCGTACATCGCGAGGCCGACCCAGGAGATGACCTCCTCGTCGTCGCCGTTGCGGGCGCTGATTCGGCTCTCGACGTGGCCGATGCGGGGGTTGCTCTCGGAGGGGCGCTTCTCGAGGAACTCCAGTTCCGCGGTGAGGGTGTCACCGGGGTGGACGGGGGCGCGCCAGCGCAGTTCGTCGACGCCGCGCGCGCCCATGCTCGCGTAGTCGTTGAGGTGCTCGTCGACGAGGAGGCGCATCACGAGGCCGGCGGTCTGCCACCCGCTGGCGATGAGGCCGCCGAAGATGGTCTCCTCCGCGGCCTCGTCGTCGAGGTGGAACGGCTGGGGGTCGTACTTCTCGGCGAACTCCAGTATCTCCTCGCGCGTGACCGACGTGCTCCCCAGTTCGTGGACGGCACCGACCTCGATGTCCTCGTAGTACTGCATAGCTCGTGGTCGGTCAACGGAGGGAAATAGCTTGCGCGCAGGCCGTCCGCTCAGTCGTACACCTCGCCCATGCGCCGGCGCGTCGCCACCCACGTCCCGAGGGTCAGTCCGTAGACGACGTGGCCGACGTGAAACACCAGCCGTTCGTCGTCGTCGAGGGCCGTCCCGGCGACGTACGGCATGAGGACGCGGGAGCCGAACGCCGACAGCAGGAGGCCGAACGCGAGGCCGCCGGCGGCGCCGAGGTGGTCCCGCGAGAGGGGGGTGCGGCCGTCGAGCGAGTGGAACACCGGCCCGAACAGCGCCCCTGCGACGGTCCCGTAGAGGAGGTGCAGGAGGAGGCCGACCCCCTGGTGGTCCTCGGCCTCGCCGCCGGCCACGTACTTCGCCCAGACCTCGGCCGTCGGGGGGAGCGTCCGGAAGACCGGTGCCCGGTAGAGCGTCATGACCAGCGTCGCGATGAGGCCGCCGACCGTGCCCCGGAGCGCGGAGCGGGCGAGCAGTCGGGACCCGGGACGGTCGGACCGCCCCGGGTCCGACTCGTCCGTGTCGGCCGAACGGACGCGCGGGAGAGCGTGGATGAGGGACATGCTGATACGTCCTCTCCGAGAGCCTCTCCGCGTATCTGTCGGCTGCTTGCCGACGCGCCGCCCGTCGAGCGACTCCCCGTGGTCCGAGCGCCGACGGACACGGGCGCACTCGCGCCCGGACCGACGGCAGAGCTATCCGCCCGGGCGGCCTCCTAGTCACTCCCTGACACGAGGGGTGCTCTGGGTCGGGCGGTCGTCCCCCGACGGGCGGCCGGTGCTTCGACCCTCGGGGCCAGACTATGACCGACACCAACGACTCGACGATGACCGACGCCGACCTCGCCGTCCTCGCGGCGCTCCGAGGGGGGGACGTCCCGCGGGCGGCCCTCGACGGGCGGGTGGACCTCCCCCCGGCGACGCTCGGCGAGCGTCTCGCCTTCCTGACGGACAACGGTCTCGTGCGCGAGCGAGACGAGGGGGAGTTCGCACTCACCGACAGCGGCCGGCAAGTCCTCGGGGGTCCCGGTGACGGCACCGGCGACAACTCGCTCGACGCGCCGCCCGACGTGGTCCGGGCGCTGGAGGCCCGCGACCTCCGCGCGGACCACATCGACGCCGTCTGCGCCGCCTTCGCGTTCCTGCGCTTCTGGGGGCGGGCGACGGCCGCCGAGGTGCGAGACGGCGTGTTCAGCGAGGTGCCACTCGACTTCGAGACGCCGACGGTGTGGTGGGACGCCGTCCGCGACCACCTCGCCGCGGTCCCGTACGTCGAGGCACCCACCGACGACGGTGGCGAGACGGGCTTCTGGCGGTTCACGGGCACGCCCGGCGTCGCCGACCCCGGTGCGGACGTGCGCTTCGCGCGCGCCGTCCGCGGGGCCGGGGACGACGACCCCTACGCCAGCGCCACCGAGGCCCTGACCGACCTCGGCCTGTCCGACGACGAGCGACTGGCCGCAGCGGGGGCGCTCGCGGCACTCCAGCGGGGAGAGTGCGAACCGGCGGCGCTCCGCCGGGCCGCGGCGGGCGTCGGAGCGGGCGACGTCGGCGAAGCGTGGCTCGATTCGACGCTGTTCGAGGTGATCGAACGACTTCCCGGCGTCGTCCCCGTCGACGAGGGGTGGGCCTACACCCTGACGCCCGCGGGGTACGCCGCGTACAACCCCTCGTCTGGGGAGTGACCGTCGCTGGCCGGCGTCCGACTCACGTCACCCCAGGGCCGCGGTGACGATTCGCGGGACGGCGACGTCCCGACTACGTCATCCGCCGGACGTTCCGCACCATCGTGTAGACCGGCGTCGGTGCCCTGAACATCATCCCGGAGAGGAACCGGTCGACCCGCTCCATCCCCTCGATACTCGGCTCCTCGTGCGGGTTGACCGGGATGTCGAGGCACTCGGGCCACAGTTCCCCGATGACTCGGTAGAAGAGTTCGTTGCTCCGACGGTGTTCGTACTCCACCGACAGCATCTTCTTCAGCAGATACCTGTTGTTGAACAGCGATATCTCCTCCTGGGCGATACTCGTCTCGAGGAACCACAGCGAGAGCCAGCAGCCGATTCGGCACTCCCAGTAGAACAGGTCGTAGACGTCGTACCCGTGGACGTCCCCCCGCGGGAACTCGGCCCTGTCGATGAAGTCCTCGTACATCGCCTGGACGTAGGCGGTCTGGGACTCGAAGCCGTAGAGCTTCGCCAGAACCTCCGCGTCCACCTCGTCCGGGAGGAACCGGAACCGGTCCCGGTAGAACGTCCTCGCTATCTCGGCGACGTTCGACCTGATTCCGACCGTGCCCTCGGCGGGTCGACGCCGGTGGAAGAGGTTGTAGGCGTTCCGACATCGGTTCGGACGCGACATGCCTGCGGTGTTCGTCGTGAAGCAGTCCGCGAACGAGTCGTCGGGGGTCTCCGACAGGTCGGTGGGGGTGTACTCGACACCCACGTTCTCGGAGAGTTCCTCGACGGTCGCCACCTCCTCGTCGCCGTCGCCGGTCACCCAGGTGGTGTAGTACACGTCGTCGGAGACGTCCCGGGTCGCGGCGAGGCTCAACCGACTGTCGAGTCCGGCGGACAGCGACAGCGACAGGTCGTTGTCACGGTCGAGCAACTCCACAGACGTGCGGAAGACGTCGGCCACGTCGGCGACCAGGTCGTCGGTCAGCGGGTTCTCGGGGAGTCGCTCGCGCGGGAAGAACCGCCTGACCGCGTTCTCGGGGAGCGTGAGCAGCGTGTTCGGGGTCAGCAGTTTGACCTCCGCGTACGGGGTCGCGGCGCCCGGGAACCAGGGCGCGTCGGCGCTCCGAATCGCCGCCGCCCCGCCCGTCGGTCGGTAGCCCCCCATCTCCGCGACGAGTCCGGGATGGGTCGCGAGGACGCAGCGCTCGGGGTCGTCGTCGTCGTAGAACAGCGCGTGGTTCCCCGTCGCGTCCTGGAGTGCGAACGCCCGCTCTCCCGCCTCGGCGAGCAGGACGAACCTGCCGCTGAGGCGGTCGAGATAGTCGAAGAACCGGTCGTCGGACTCTCCCAGCCGCCGAGCGAGGGTCGCGAGGATGGTGTCCGTATCCGCGACGCCGCCGACCGGGTCGAAGACCCGTCCGCTGATTCCCACGCTCGTACCGCCCGTCTCCACCGCCGAGTACCGGAGGTCGGGATGGGTGCGGAGGACGTACCGACCGAACCGTTCCCTCCCCCAGTCCTCGATTCGGGACGGTACGTCGACGCCGCACCCGTCCTCGAAGAGCACGAACCCCCTCCTGAACAGTAACTTGTCGTACATATCTTCGAACCTGTATTTCACCTGTATGATAATATCTCATAACAGTTCTCCAATTTTACATATGTTACACACTATTTCTCATGTCTCTCGGGGCGTTGTCGTTACCCGGATACGACGTCTCACCTGCCACGAGGCGGCCCGATGCGGTCGGCAGCGGCGGTCACGTTGCGGTTCCCGGAGCCACCGATCGCCGGGTACAAACGCACCTCCGGCCAAGGGGGGGTATGCCGGACGACTCCGATTCCGACCCGTTCGCGGGCGCGCGAGACCTCCTCCAGCGGTTCATCGAGGAGGAACACGGCTATCTCTCGTGGCTCGGCACGACCGTCGAGGACCTGGACGAGGGAGGGGTGACGCTCCGCGTCCCCTTCGACGAGAAGTTGACCAACCCCACGTCGCCCCCGACGATGCACGGTGGCATCGCGGCCACCCTCATCGACACCGCGGGCGGCGTCGCCCTCCGGACGACCATCGACGACCCCATCCAGGGGGGCGTCGCCACCATCAACCTGAACGTGAACTACCTCCGGCGGGCCGCGGGCGACATGACCGCCACCGCAGAGGTCATCCGCACGGGCGGGAGCGTCGGCGTCAGTCAGGTGACCGTGACCAGCGAGACGCCGAACGAGGGCGAACGTCCCGTCGCGGTCGGGCAGGGCGCGTACCGACTCTTTCAGGGCTGATTTGACCCTCCGGAGGAACTACGTGTCCCTCGGGAAGACTGTCTCCCATGGTCCCACCCTCCACCAGACGTGACGCCCTCCGACGACTCGCGGGGGCGCTCTCGTCGGCCTCGACGCTGGCGCTCGCCGGGTGTCTCGGCGACGACTCGGACGGCGACTCCTCTCCGACCCAGTCGGCCACGATGACGCCGACACCGACCCCTTCGCCGGACCCGAACGCGACGACGACGCCCCACCCGGACCCCACCCGGACGCGCGTCCACGCCGACCAGCGGGTGAGCTACGACCACGTCGTCCGCCTGGAGAACGACCGCGACGAGTCCCGGCGCGTCTCGATTCGTGTCACGGCGGAGGACGGCGCCGTCGTCCACGAGGAGACGTACGACCTCGGTCCCTACGAGGGGCGCGACGCCTTCGACTTCTCGTCGCTGGCGAGCGGCGAGATTCGGGCGTTCACGGTCCGGGCGACCCACGACGGGCAGTCGAAGTCGGTGCTCGTCCGGACGACCGAGTGCTACGGGAACGTCCTCGTCGCGTTCACGCCCGAGGGGGAGTTCGTCGTGACCTACAGCGTCTGCTGACTCACGCGAACTCGACGTCCGCGTGTTCGCGCACCTCGCCGAACAGCCAGTCCGCGTGCTCCAGTGCGTAGTCGCGGTGGCCGGGTTCGATGAACCCCACGCAGTCCTCGACGACGACTGGCCGGAAGTCGCGCAGGCCCGCGCTCCCGGCGGTGTGGAGGACGCAGACGTTCGCGAGCGTCCCGCAGATGAGCAGGTCGTGAATCCCGTGGGCGTTCAGCCACCCCTCCAGGTCCGTCTGGTAGAAGGCGTCGTAGGTGTGTTTCGTGACGACGTGGTCGTCGGGGCGGACCTCCAGTCCGTCCACGATGTCGGTCTCCCACGTCCCCTCCACGACGTGTTCGCCCCAGCGCTCGAACTCGTCGTAGTAGTGGTTGCCCTCGAACTGCTCGGGTGGGTGGACGTCGCGCGTGAAGACGACGTGCGCGCCGGCGTCCCGAACCCGCGCGAGGAGGTCGGCGACGGGGTCGATGGCCGCCTCGCTGTCGGACGCGTAGAGGCTCCCCTCCGGGTGACAGAAGCCGTTCTGCATGTCGACGACCACGGCCGCGGTGCTGTCGGGGTCGAATTGCATGACTGGTGACAGGTGGTGACGGGTGATAAACGGACCTCCCGGGGTGCCCCGTCGGTCGCCCTCGACTACTGTTCGGTGGGTGTCCCCGCGACGTGTTCCGCGTACTCCTCCCGGTGGGCCCTGCACAGTCGGACGACCACCTCGCCACCCTGGTCGGGGCACACACGGAACTCGCCGACGGCCCTGTTCCGACATCGGGTGTAGTCGTCCGCCGACAGCGTGCCGTTGGTACACGGACTGGCCTCGTGTGGGCGTCCCGAGACGAGGAGTTCACAGCCGTTCCCCTCGCGGTCCGGGTCGGTCGAGTCGATCATAGGGGTCGGTCTCTGTCGCGTGTGTTCGGACAGAACCCGGATACCGTTTGGGGGTTCGGGGCCGGCGCGGCCCCCGGTCGCGTGTGGGTCGATCATTGGCCACACGCCCCGTGTGCAGCGGGGTCAAGGGTCGGACCTTTAACCGAGGGTCCCGCAGGTGGGGTGTATGCGACGCCCCGCGCTCGTCGTGGTCGCGCTGGTGGTGCTGTCGGTCGTCACGCCGGCGGTGGCCCTCCAGTCCGCGGCCGCACCGACTGCCGCCGCCCCGGCCGCACCGACCGACACCGACGCGCCCGCCACCCAGTCCAGCGCCCCGCCAGACCCCGAACGGGACGTCCTCGGGTGGGAGAACGGCTACTGGTACAACGAATCCGTCGCCGTGAACTCCGGCGACGGCCTCAACCAGACGGAACTCGACGCCGTCGTCGCCCGCTCGATGGCGCGCGTCGAGGAGGTGCGCCAACTGGAGTTCGAGTCCACGGTCCCCGTCGACATCCTCTCGCGGGCTGAGTTCCGCGAGCAGAACCGCGAGGGCTACAGCAACGTTTCCATCGAGAACAGCCTCCACCAGAACGTGAAGTACGAGGTGCTGTTCATGGTCAACGAGACCACCGACGCCGTCGCCGTCCAGGAGGCCAATCAGGGCGCGAGCGTCGGCGGCTACTACTCGCCGGCCGAGAAGCGCATCGTCGTCGTCTCGGACAACACCACCTCGCCGCAGTTGAGCGAGGTGACACTCGCCCAGGAACTGTTCCACGCGCTCCAGGACCAGCAGTACGACCTCACGTCGTTCAACCAGTCCACCCGCGAGAAGCACAACGCCATCGACGGCATCGTCGAGGGTGACGGCAACTACGTCGACTACCTCTACCAGCAGCGCTGTGAACTCAACGAGGGTGCGGAGGGCTACTGGGGCGAGTGTCTCCAGGACACCCCCACCAACGGTACCGGTGGCGGCCAACTCGCCAACATCGGCCTCTATCTGCTGGTCTACCAGCCCTACAGCGACGGCCCGCCGTTCGTCAAGCAACTCCACGAACGGGGCGGCTGGGAGGCGGTCAACGCCGTCTACGAGAACCCGCCCGCGAGCACGGAACAGACCATCCACCCCAAGAAGTACGGCGAGGATGCCCCCACGCCGATTCGCATCGAAGACCGCTCGAACGAGTCGTGGGAACCCCTCGACCTGCCGGACTCGCTCGACTACGCCGAGTTCGGCGAGGCGGGTGTCTTCTCGATGTTCATGTACCCTGCTCTCGAGACGCAGGGGCAGACACAGATCATCCCCGCTGCCTCGTTCTTCAACCGTAACGGCGCAGGCGAAATCAACCCGCTCGACCCGTACAACTACACCAGCCAGTACAGCGCGGGGTGGGACGGGGACAAACTGCTCCCGTACGTCACCAACGGTTCCGCCGACACCAACGAGACGGGCTACGTCTGGAAGCTCGCCTGGGACTCCCCCGATGACGCAGAGGAGTTCTACACCGGCTACCGGCAGTTGCTGGACTACCGCGGTGCCGAGCGGGTGGGCGAGGACACCTACGTCCTGCCCGACTCGGGCGGCTACGGCGACGCCGTCCACGTGATGGTCGAGGGCAACACGACCACCATCGTCAACGCGCCGACCGTCGACTCATTGTCGGGCGTCGACGACCGCATCGAGGTGCAGGAGGTGCCGAACGGCACGAACGTCACGAACGGGACAAACGGGACCGCCGGCACGTCCGACGCCGGCGAGGACACGTCCGACGAGGACGCCTCGACGGGTGACGGCCCCGGCTTCGGCGTCGTCGCCGCCGTCGTCGCCCTCCTCGTCGCAGCACTGTTCGCCCGCACGCGAACCCGACGCGACTGAGGGATGTCCCTCGCTCGTCGTCCCGCACTCGCCGTCGCCCTCGCGGCACTGCTCGTCCTCGCTGGCTGTAGCCTGCCGCCGTTCGGTCTCCGCGAGGACCCGAACGACCGGCTGGGGTGGGAGAACGGCTACGCCGCGAACGCCAGCCTCCCCGTCACCGAGGACGACGGTCTGAACGAGAGCGAACGCGAGGCCGTCGTCGCCCGCTCGATGGCCCGCGTCGAACTCATCCGCGACCTCGAGTTCCGGGAGTCGGTCCCCGTCCGCCTCGTGACCCGCGAGGAGTACCGCGAGTCGCGCGGCGGCGGGGAGACGGACGCCGCGCGCCGCGCCTTCGAGGACGTCGTCTGGGAGGCGTCGTTCGTCGTCGGCGAGACGCGGGACGCGGCGGAGGCCCGCGAGACGGTGTTCGGATCCGCGGTGCTCGGGTTCTACTCGCGCAACGGGAACATCGTCATCGTCAGCGACAGCGAGACGCCGACGCTCGACCCGCGCACGCTGGCCCACGAACTCGTCCACGCCCTGCAGGACCAGCGACTCAGCCTCGGGCCGAACCGCCCCACCCGCGACGGGAACCTCGCGCGCAACGGCCTCGTCGAGGGCGACGCCAACTACGTCGAGGCGCGCTACGCGGAGCGCTGCGAGTCGGAGTGGTCCTGCCTCGCCCTCCTGAACCAGTCCGGGGCGACCCGGCCGGACGGCTTCGTCGAGGGCATCTACCAGACGGCGATCCACCCGTACGTGATCGGTCCGCGGTTCGTCGACTCGCTTCGCGAGCGGGGCGGCTGGGAGGCGGTGAACGACGCCTACGAGGACTTCCCCGCGAGCACCGAACAGACCATCCACCCCGAGAAGTACGGCGCGGAGGCTCCCGTCGAGGTGACCGTCGAGGACCGCACCTCGGGCGGGTGGGAGCGCTTCGACGTCGACCACCCGACGCAGACGCTCGGGGAGGCGTCGATCTACGTCACCTTCTCGCAGACCGGCGTCGTCGGCGAGGACCACGCGACGTACAACTACTCCCACCCACTGTCGGCGGGGTGGGCCGGCGACCGACTCGTCCCGTACCGACTGGACGAGGGCGGGGCGACCGAGTACGGCTACGTCTGGAAGACGGAGTGGGACACCCCCGAGAACGCCCGGGTGTTCCTCGCGGGCTACCGCGACCTGCTCGCGACGTACAACGCCACCCGCGACGGTGACGTGTACGTCATCCCGGAGGGGGGCTACGCCGACGCCTTCCGCGTGACGCGCGAGGGGACGACGGTCACCATCGTCAACGCGCCCACGACGGACGCCCTCGACCGGGTCCACGCCCGCGAGTGAGGGTGTGCGAGGCCCGCGGGGCGAACTACCTCCATTTTTGGAGCGGCCCCGTCTACTCGGGGTATGTTCGACATCGTCTCCGCCGACGCCATCCGCGAGGGGCGGGCCACGGACGCCTACTTCGACCGGACGGTCGAGGCACTGGCGGCCGCCGACCGCGACCCGCACGTCGTCGCGGAGGTCACGGCCGACCAGTTTCCCACCGGCGAGTTCGAACTCCTCGCCGGTCTGAAGGACGCCGCCCACCTGCTGGAGGGCCTCCCCGTCGACGCCGACGCCCTCCCCGAGGGGACCCTGTTCGACGGCGGCCCGGTCATGCGAATCGAGGGGACGTACACCGACTTCGCGCGCTACGAGACGGCCCTGCTGGGCTTTCTCTCGCACGCGAGCGGCGTCGCGACGAACGCCCTCCGGGCGCGACGGGCCGCCCCCGACTCGTCGTTGCTCTCGTTCGGCGCGCGCCACGTCCACCCGTCCATCGCCACGATGGTCGAGCGGTCGGCGCTCATCGCGGGGTTCGACGGCTTCTCACACGTCGCGGCGGGCGAGCAGTTGGGCCGAGACGCCAGCGGGACGATGCCCCACGCGCTGGTCATCTGCTTCGGTCCCGGCGAACAGGAGGCGGCGTGGCGGGCCTTCGACGAGGCCTCGCCGCCCGAGACGCCCCGAATCGCGCTCTGTGACACCTACACCGACGAGACCGACGAGAGCCTCCGGGCGGCGCGGGCGATAACGGACCTCGACGGCGTCCGCCTCGACACCACTGGCTCCCGACGCGGGGACTTCCGCCACATCGTCCGCGAGGTGCGCTGGAAACTCGACGAGGAGGGGTTCGACGACCTCGACGTCTTCCTCTCGGGCGGTCTCGGCCCCGCCGAACTCCGCGAGTTGCGCGACGTGGCCGACGGCTTCGGTGTCGGAGGCTACGTCTCGAACGCCGACCCCGTCGACTTCGCGCTGGACATCGTCGAACGCGAGAGCGAACCGGCCGCCAAACGAGGCAAACTTCCCGGCGTCAAGTCGGTCTACCGCACCGCCGACGGCCGCCACGAGGTCCGCCCGGTCGACGAGGCCGCCCCCGACGGCGCCGAGGACCTCATGGAACCCCTCGTCCGGGACGGCGAGGTGATCCGCGAGTTCGACGTGGACGCGGCGGCCGACCGGGCGGCCGAGGACGCCGAACTCGTCGGGTTCGGCGCGGAAGACGAGTAACCGAACGACCTTTGGACGCCTGCCGACTACTTCGGGTGTGGCAGCGGGTGACCGGCCGCCGTGGACAGACGTGCCAGCAGGCACGCGCACGAGGAAAGTCCCCCCACCGGCCGGGCAGGTGACCGGGCGCAAGCCCGGGACGGGAGACCGTCGGCACTGGAACAGAAACGAGACCCCTCCCCGCCAGCGATGAGGCGTGCGAACCCCGAGGAGACGAGGGGGAGTTGACCCGCCGAGCGACCCCGTGCCAGCGGGCACGCTCGCGCCAGCAGGCGCGCTAACGGGGAGAACGGATGGAACGGCGAATCCTCACCGGTGCAAGCCCGCGGTCGGTAAGGTAGCCCGGCCGCCGAGACGACTCGGCTCCCGAACGGGACCGCCGCGGGCGCTCAGCCGAATGCCGGTTAGAACAGAAGGGGGCTTACGGCCCGCAGCCACACTCTCTCCCGACGAGCGACCGCGCCACAACAGTATTGCTCCGTCGCTCACTACCTCCCGAATAGATGAGCCGCCGCGCCCTCCTGCTGGTCTGTCTCGTCGTTCTGAGCGGGTGCGCCGCGATTCCGTCGCTCCCCGACGGCCCGCCCTTCGCCGACGAGTCGAGTCCGACCCCGGCCCCGCCCACGACCGACGAACGGGCCATCGAGACGACGGCGGGCGCGACGGTCGGTCCCACCGGGACCGCCGTCCCACGGCCCAACCCCTACGAGGAGGAGACGCTGACCGTCGCCATCAGCGACGAGGCCGACACTGGACGGGACTTCCGACCGCTGGTCCGCGAGGCGCTGGACTTCTGGGAGGCGAACGACCGCCGGTACGTCGGCTACTCCGTCGAGTACCGCCTCGTGTCCGACGCCGAGGACGCGGACCTCCTCGTCAGGTTCGTCGAGTCGGTCGACGAGTGCGGCCGCGAGGACCACGTCGCCGGCTGTGCTCCCCTCGTCACCGCCGGCCCCGTCGACCGTCCCGTCACGGTCCGGGTCCGCAGCGGCTTCTCCGACGACTCGACGGTCCTCGTCCTGCAACACGAGTTGGGTCACACGCTCGGCCTCGGCCACGACGACGCCCCCGCGGACGTGATGAACGCCCGGTCGGTGCTGACGACGCTCCCCCAGCGGAACGCGAGCGAGAAGGCGCTCCCGTGGAACCGCTCGACGCTCTCGGTGTACGTCGACACCGCCACGGTGCCCCCGGACGACCTGACCGAGACCCGCCGGCAGGTCGACGCCGCCCTCGGCTACTTCGAGGACGGGGCCGAGGGGACGGTGCCCGAGGAGGTGTCGTTCGTCCGGGCGCGCTCGCCGGAAGAGGCCGACGTCGTGGTCCGGTTCAGCGAGGAGTCGCCCTGTCAACCCGGGCCGGGGTCCTGCGGGGCCATCGCGGGCCTCGATCCCGACGGCGACGGCGCGCTGGAGACGTACACCCGCCTCGAAATCACGCTCACGGACCTCGACACCGACGCCGTCGCGTGGCACGTCGCCCGCTGGCTCGGACAGGGGATGGGTCTCGAAGGCGAGGAACTGCCCGAACCGCTCCGGGAGACCTCGACGTTCGGCGAACGCCGCGGCGAGTGGTGGGCCTGACCCGCCCGGCCCCCGAACCGCTCTTCTTCCGCTGACTGTCAGTTCCCGTGTGGTCCCCTCCGCCGAGCCCTCCGGACCGTCGCCGTCTGCCTCCTCGGCGGGGTGCCCGTCGGCGTCACCGGTGCGATTGCCGCGCTGGTCGTCTCGTTCGTCGCACGCGGCGAGTTCGAGTCGGCCGGCCTCGTCGTCGTGCTGTTCTCGGTCGTGCCGTTCGGCAGGAGACTCGCGCTGTTGCATCTGCCCTCCGTCGTCACGAGCGACGGCGAGCGAACTACCGTCGTCCCCTTCGCCTCCTTCGGTGAGTCGGGGGGAGGAGCGGACATTCGACCACCGGAGCACCCTCGCTCTCGCCGCTCTCGGTGGGGGCGTCCTCGTCGGCGCGGGCTGGGTCGCCCCCGAACTGGCGTTCGGACTCGTGGGGGTGGGCGTCGTCGCCCGCCTCCTGTGGGTGGCACTCTTCGAGGGATAGAGTGTGACGAGTCGAGTCAGGGCGCCCGCGAGCGAATCAGGTCGGCGAGGTCGTCGTAGAACCCGGGTTCGTACTTCGTCTCCTCGTCCACCGTCGGGCGGGCGTTCGTCTCGTTGACCACCGCCCGGTCCCCGCTGACCACGATGTCGACGCCGAGGTAGTCCACGTCGAGGGCGCGGGCGGCCTCCTCCGCGAGGCGTCGCAACTCGTCGGGCAGGGAGACGCCCGTCGCCTCGGCCCCGCGGTGGACGTTGTGCTTCCACTGGCCCGCGGCGAGGGCGTCCTCGGGGAGGCGGCGCTCTACGGCACCCACGTACCGCCCGTCGACGACCATCGCGCGGTAGTCGCGTGCGTCCGGCAGGAACTCCTGGAGGAGGTAGGACTTGTCGCCGGTCGCCCGGTAGTCGTGGACCAGCGAGAGGTAGTCCGCGATTCCCAGCAGGGAGTCCACGTCGTGGGCCTTCGCGATGCCCGTCCCGCGCGTCGTGGCGTTGGGTTTCACGACCACCGGGCCGTCGAAGCGCTCGAAGGCGGCACACAGGTCGGCCTCACCCGTCGGGTTCGAGACGACGACGGTGTCGGGGACGGGAACGCCCGCCCGGGAGAGGCGCGCCAGCGCCTCGCCCTTGTGCCGCGAGCGCAGTATCGCCTCGCGGTCGTTGACCCACGGCACGCCGAGGCAGGCGTCGACGACGCCCCCCTCCGCGAGGCGCGAGGGGTAGACGAACCCCACGTCCACGTCGGGGAACGGGTCGCCCGCGAGGTCCACGAGTCGTTCGTCGCTCGCGACGTGACACACCTCGACCCCGCGGTCGGCGAGTGGGTCGCAGATGCGCTCGTAGGTCTCGGCGCGGGTCGTCACCGCGAGGCGGAGCATGCGCTGAGGAGGGGCAGGAAGATGAAAAGCGTAGATGACCCGCCGGGGTCGGTTGGCCGAGTCGGTCTACGAGACGAGCAGTTCCTCGCCGCGGTCTCGGACCGGAGCGAGGGGTTGCTCGTTCGTTTTACGAGACGAGCAACTCCTCGCCGCGCTCCACGACGACGCGGCACGGCGGCGAGACCTTGTTGTACGCGCGACGGAGCGCGTCCTTCGCGACGGGTGCCTGCTCGGGCTGACACCAGATGGTGAACACGCGCTCGCCCTTCGGGATGCGGGCGGCGGTGCCCACGATCTTCCCGAACGAGAGGCGCATCCCGTCGGAGACACGGTCCGCACCCGCGCCGGTCGCCTGCTTGTTCTCCCGGATGACGTGGTGGGGGAACTTGCGCAGGATCATCTTGTAGTTCTTCTCGCCCAGTTCCTTGATGAGGTGGCGGTTCGCCGAGAGGCGCGAGGCCTCCAGCGAGCCGTGTCGAATCTGGACGGCTTCTTCGACGACGAGGCTGATCTGGACCGGGAAGTCGTCGGGGTCGGCGTCGACGTCGCCCATCTTGTGCTGGGCGATCTTCGAGCCGGGAATCCCCGTGATGTACTCTCGCCGCGTGTATGGCGGCTTGTTGATGTCCCGGTACATCGAGGCGGGCTTATCGGACATATTACGTGAGGGAAGGACGAGTTCGCGGTTAAAGCCTTCGAACCACTTTTTTCTTCGTCGGGGTCGCTCCGCGACCCACTCCTCGAAACACCTGGACTAAAAAGGCCGCTCGCTCGTTCGCTGGCGCTCACTCGCTCGCGGGGGAGTACGCTGGCGTTCCGCACCGCACCCGCACAGTACCGCTACTGCTCTGTCCCGTGTACTCCACCAGTCACCCCCCCCATCCGGTGACACGCGTGTCCCCTGCAGGTCTTTCAGGGTTCGGGCCATAGTCGTGAGTACCGATGGTCAACATGTTCGTCGACGGCGAGTGGCGCACGGACACCTACGAGTTCGCCGACGCCGACGGCGAGTTCGACCGGCAGGAGACCACCTTCCGGAACTGGGTCGGCGGCGAGCAGGTTCGAGAGGGCGAGGACCCCGACCCCGACGCCGAGTTCCCCGTCGAGGATGGGCGGTACCACCTCTACGTCTCGCTCGCCTGCCCGTGGGCACATCGCACGCTCGTCACGCGCGCGCTGAAGGGGCTGGAGGACGTCGTCTCGGTCGACGTCGTCGACCCCTACCGCGACGAGGGGGGCTGGCAGTTCACCCCCGAGAAGGCGGGCTGTACGGCGGATTCGGTCAACGGCTTCGACTACCTCCGGGAGGCGTACGTGGAGGCGGACCCGAACTACACCGGGCGCGTGACGGTGCCCGTCCTCTGGGACAAAGAGGAGGGAACCATCGTCAACAACGAGTCCGAGGAGGTCATGCGGATGCTGGACGTGGCCTTCGACGACCTCGCGGACCACGACGTCGACCTCTACCCCGAGGGCTACCGCGAGGAGGTCGACCGAATCATCGACGCCATCTACGACCCCATCAACAACGGCGTCTATCGCGCCGGGTTCGCGGGGAAACAGGAGGCGTACGAGACCGCCGTGGGCGACCTGTTCTCGGCGCTCGACCGCTGGGAGGAGGTGCTGGCAGACCAGCGATTCCTCGCGGGCGACCGCCCCACGGAGGCCGACGTGGCGATGTTCACGACGCTCGTCCGCTTCGACCACGTCTACCACACGCACTTCAAGTGCAACGTCCGCAAGATCGCGGAGTACCCGAACCTCTGGAACTACCTGCTCGAACTGTACCAGTTGCCGGGCGTGGCGGAGACGGTGAACATGGACCACATCACGGAACACTACTACACGACGCACACGGACATCAACCCCACGCAGATTGTCGCAGTCGGGCCGGACCACGACTTCCGCACCGACCACGACCGGGACCGTCTCCCGGCGGACCTGCCCGACCACCTCGCCGACTGAGGGGACGTAGAGTGCACGGTGGTGCGTGGACGGGGGCGTTCGAACCCACCACAAGATTATTTCGCCGTCGGAGACTGCTACCGAACCATGCGACGCCGTGACTTCCTCGGTCTCGGCGCGGGTGTGGGTGCGCTCGCGCTGGCCGGGTGTTCG
This sequence comes from Halomarina litorea, assembly GCF_024227715.1. NCBI lineage: Archaea > Methanobacteriati > Methanobacteriota > Halobacteria > Halobacteriales > Natronomonadaceae > Halomarina > Halomarina litorea. The sequence continues at coordinate 402,536 of NZ_CP100448.1, forward strand.
TCCACCTCAGACGGCGGGTCCCCTACCTCCAGCGCACCCGGTAGGCGGCCGAACGGGTCGGGGAACGCCACCGGCACGACCGACCAGTCCGACCTCCGGGGCGTCTACGTCCAGTCCTTCGAGGAGTCGATGTCGATGCAGGGGACGGCCAGCGCCGGTCCCTACGAGTTCGCCCTGATGTTCACCGTCCCCCACACGTTCTGGACGGTCACGGGGTCCGACGTCGAGGTGACGCCGAAGGCGGACCACTCGGTGCACCTGATGGCGACGGTGTGGGACACCGAGACGGAGACGGTCCTGCCCGAGACGGGCCTCTCGGCCGAGATTCTGCGAGACGGCGAGACGGTCAGCCAGGAGGTCATCTACCCGATGCTCTCTCAGCCGATGGGCTTTCACTACGGCGGGAACTTCACCCTGCCCGGCGACGGCCAGTACACGACGAGACTGAGCGTCGGTGGGACGAGCATCCAGCGCCGTGGGGCCTTCGAGGGGACGTTCGGCGACCCCGCCACCGCCGAGGTTCCCTTGGAGTTCACCGACACGACGCGCTCCGAGGTGACGACCCAGCAGGTCGAACAGGGCGGCGACCGCGGTGCCCTCGCACCGATGGACGCGATGTTCCCGCAGGCCGTCGCCCCGGAGACGGACGACCTGCCCGGGAGCGTCGTCGGCGAGGCGACCAGCGGGGAGGCCGTCTTCGTCCTCACGCAGGTCGAGACGGACTCGGCCGACGAGTCGTACCTCGCCGTCTCGGCGCGGACGCCGTACAACCGCCTGCTCATCCCGGCCATGGGCCTCTCGCTGACGGCGACCCGCGACGGCCGGACGCGCTACGAGGGCGGACTCGCCCGCACGCTCGACCCAGACCTGCGCTATCACTACGGCGCGACGGTGCCGACGCTCCGGTCGGGCGACGTACTGACTCTGTCGGTGACGACGATACCGCAGGTGGCCCGCCACGAGGGCTACGAGGAGGCGTTCGTCGAGATGCCCCCGATGGAGCTCACGGTATGACGGGACGTCGCCGAACGCTCGTCCTCGCACTCGCCGCGGTGGTCGCACTGGCCGTCGGCCCGGCGGCCGCGGGGTTACACTCGAACCACCTCACCGTGGACGCGCAGGTGTCGGAAGACGGTACCGTCGTCATCGAGAACGGCTTCGCGGCGAGCGAGGCCCTCATCGTCGTCCACGCCGACGCGGGCGGCGAACCGGGCGAGGCCGTCGCCGTGGCGGAGTTCCCCCACCCCGGCGAGTTCGTCGCGCCCATCACCGTCTCGCTCCCCGACTCGGTGTGGTCGGACCAGTCGGGCGCGCGCACCTACTGGGCCGTGTTGCACAACGACGCCGACAACGACGGCGAGTACGACCCCGGGTCGGACAACGCACTGACCAACTTCGGGAGCGTCGCGGGCGACCGGTTCGTCCTCTCGAAGGGTGACGCGCCCGCCCACGTCGTCGCGCAGGGCTTCGGCGCACAGGAGAGTCCCGACGGGTCGGTCACGATACCTCGCGTCGCCCTCCCCGAGGACGGCCACCTCGTCGTCCGGGCGCACGGCGAGGACGGCGCGGGCGAAGTGGTGGCCTCGAAACCCCTCGCGTCGGGCGTCCACGAGGACGTCACCGTCTCGCTCGACCCGTCGTTCTTCGACGGGCAGGGCGACCGCTTCGCCGTCCACGCGCAGGTCCACACCGGCGAGGTGGGGTCGCCCGTCACCGCGGGGGACAGCGTCGTCGGCACGAAGTTCTTCATCAGCAAGCCCGAGGGCGCGAGCGCCGCCCCCGACGGGTCGGCGGGGGGGAACGACTCGAACGGGTCGGACGGGAACGCGACGAACGCCCCCGACGTGAACACCCCCGACGACTCGGACGAACCGCAGGTGAACACGCCGACGGAGACGTCCTCGTCGACCGCCACTGAATCCGGAACCGGGTCCGGGGAGGGCGGGGCCACCGACCCCGCGACGACCGGTTCGGGCGGGACGAACGCCGACGGCCCCGGCTTCGGCCTCCCGGTCGCTCTCGTCGCCCTCGTGGGTGGGACCGTCGCCCTCGCCCGGCGAAATTGATAATAGTCTAATACTATTTGGATATATTTATCAGCGACCGGATGTTGTTTCAGACCGCTGATGAGAGACGTTAACAGGCGAACGGTCCTCAGGGGCCTCGGTGCGGCGGCGGTCGGCACGTCGCTCGCCACGGGCCCCGCCAGCGCGGCACAGTCCTCCCCCCACGGGCGAATCGAACTGCTCGGTCACTCGCTGCTCTCGGACCCGGCGGGCGGGTACGCGGAGAGCGAAATCCGTGCCGACGGGCGCTACGCGGCCCTCGGAAGCTACTTCGGGACGGGCGGATCGTTCCTCGTCGACCTCTCGGACCCGGCGAACCCCTCGCAGGTCCACCGGGTCCCCTCCGAGGAGACGGTGTGGAACGCGGACGTGAAGTTCGACGCTCGCGACGGCATCTACTACCGGTCTATCGAACCCCGCGAACAGGGCGCGGGCGGCGGCGTCGAGGTCATCGACTACGGCTACGAGAGCGGGTCCCCGGAGTCCCCGGAAATCGTCGCCCGTATCGACCGCACCTCGGGCGTCCACAACCTCGACGTCCACCCCGAGGAACCGGTCATTTACCTCGTCAACGGCACCGACAGCGAGGGGAACGCGGTGGGCGTCAGCGTCTACGACACCAGCGACCCCAGTTCGCCCGAACAGGTCGCCGCGGTCGGACCGGGCGGCTACAACCACGACGTCACCTTCGACGCCGAACGCGACCTCGTCCACTCGGCGTACATCGCGGGCGACCAGTTCGTCGGCTGGATGGCCCACGACGTGAGCGACCCGCGGAACCCCGAGGAGGTCGGTCGGTTCTCCTACGCCGACCGGCCGGACTACGAGGAGGTCGGCACGGCCGGCTTCGAGGTGTGTCACTACGCGCGGGCGGACCCGAACCGTGACCTCGTCTACGTCGGCGACGAGAAGGGACAGGGCATCCCCGGCGGCAAGCACGTCCTCGACATCGGCTACGGGTCGGGGTCGCTGGAGGACCCGAAGCACCTCGGGTTCACCCACAGTCCGAACGCGAAAGAACAGGTCAGAGACGAGGCGCTGTACGACTGGACGACTCACAACCACGACGTGGTACAGAAGGGCGACTCCACCTTCCTCGTCGACGGTGCGTACCACGAGGGGTTCGTCGTCTACGACGTGACCGACCCCGAGAACCCGGTGCCCGCCCACCAGTACCTCACCATCGACGGCGAGGGGGAGGCGAAGGGGCCGACGTGGACCGGCGCCGCCCCGATGGCGTGGGGCGCGAACTACAACGCGGAGAAGGACGTCGTCGTCGTCTCGGACATGGTCACCGGGCTGTTCACCTTCCGGGTTCACGACGAGGAGGCGCCCGTCGAGTCCCTGCCCGAGGCCGTCGACTGGAACGGCGACGGCACCGTCCAGCGCTCCGAAGTCGAGCGCGCCGTCTCGATGTGGGCCAACGGCGAGACCATCCCGAACACGGGCGTCGCGGGCGACAACGACCACCTCGACTGGAAGACCGTCCGGCGACTCCTCCGGGAGTCGAGCGGGAACTAGTCCCCCGACCGCAACCGTCTTTCCGACGCTGGCGCTACTCGGCGCATGAACCGGGCGTTCGGGAACACGCGGCGACACCGCGGGGGTCGGTGATGCTGGCGTACGTGCTGGCCGCCGCGGCCCTGCTGGCGGCGCTGGTGTTCGGCGTCGCCCTCGCGGCGGTTGCCCGGCGCCGATCGTGGTCGTACCTCCTCGTCGCCCTCGCCCTCGGCACCCTCCTGGCGCGGGCGCTCGTGGGCGTCCTCACGATGGAGTCCGTCCTCGACCCGGACCTCCACCACGTCCTCGAACACGGCCTCGACGTGGCGATGGCCGCCCTCGTCATCGCGGCGGTGGCCGTCACCCGTGACGCGCGGGGTGGACCGGCGTGACCCGCCCGGCCTCGGGGTGGCCGTCGTGAGCGACACCCGAGAGCGCGTCCGCGCGCACGTCCGCGAGGACCCCGGCGTCCACTTCAGCGACCTGCGGCGGGCGCTCGACATCGCCCCCGGGCAGGCCCAGTATCACCTCCGGAGACTCGTCGACGACGGGGGCCTCGTCGAGGACGCTCTCTACGGGCAGACCCATTACTACCCGCCGTCGTACGACCCGTGGGAGCGCCGGGCGCTCGCGCTCCTCCGGCGGGAGACGAGCGCGGACGTCGTCGCCTGCCTGCTGGACGACGGGCCGCTCCCGCCCGCGACGGTAGCGGAGCGCGTCGGCATCGCTCGGAGCACGCTCTCGTGGCACGTCGCCCGCCTCACGGAGGCGGGCGTCCTCGTCCGCGACGAGTCGGGCGCCGACCTGACCCTGCGGGTCGCCCGTCCGGCGGCGACGGCGCGACTGCTCCGGCGGGCGGAGCCGACCCTCCCCGGCCGACTGGTGGACCGCTTCACCCGACTGGTCGACGACCTCTTGGAGGAGTGAGGGCTTCGACGGTCCGACCACAAGCGCCTTTCCCGTCTGCCGACTAGCCCCGCCAATGAACCGACGGACGTTCCTCCGCGCGGGCGGCCTCGGGGGGGCGAGCGCGCTCGCCGGGTGCACGGGCCTCTTCGAGACCCGCTCGGCGCGCGTCCCACCACTCCTCGACGAGCGACCGAACGCCGTGTACGTCCCCACGCACACCGAGGGGATGGGGATGCTCGGCACCGCCGAGACGGACGGGCTGAAGTTCATGCTCAACTACAGCTACCCGCACCGCTTCTGGAACGCCAACGGCTCGAACGTCGAGTTCTCGGAGGTGAGCGGCGACGTCCACCTGATGGCGACGGTGTGGGACACCGAGACGGACATCGTCCTCCCCGAGACCGGACTGTCGGTGGACGTCCTCAAAGAGGGCGAGTCCGTCGGCGAGGAGGTCATCTACCCGATGCTCTCCCAGCCGATGGGCTTTCACTACGGGTCGAACTTCACGCTCGACGGCGACGGGCAGTACACCGGCCGCGTCCAGGTCGGCGGGATGTCGACCCGGCGGACGGGGGCGTTCGCCGACCGCTTCGCGGAACCGGCGTCGGTGGACATCGACTTCAGCTACGAACGGGAGAAGCGCGACCGCCTCCCCTTCCAGAACCGCGAGGACGCGGGCGAACGGGGTGCGGTCGAACCGATGGACATGCCCGTCCGCCCGGCCTCGTTCGCCCCGGCCCGCGATGACCTGCCGGGGGAGATGCGCGGGGAGGTCACGACGGGCGACGCCGTCCTCGTGGTCACCGTCCTCGACTCGCCGCCCGAGGGCGTCGAGGGCGACGGCCAGTACCTCGCCGTCTCGGCGCGGACGCCCTACAACCGGATGATTCTCCCCGCGATGGGGCTGGAGGGGACGCTCGCCCGCGGGGGCGAGGCGGCCTTCGAGGGCACCCTCCGGCGGACGCTCGACCCGAACCTGAACTACCACTACGGGGCCGTCGTCCCCTCGGTCGAGTCGGGTGACGAACTGACCCTGTCGGTGACGACGATGCCGCAGGTCGCCCGCCACGAGGGCTACGAGACGGCGTTCCGCCAGATGCCCGACCGGACGCTCACGCTCTGACGCCACGCTCTTCCCTCCCACCTCCCAATACCCACCCATGTCCCCACCCCTCGACTCCGACCTCCCGCGACGCGAGTTCCTGAAGGCCGCCGTCGCCCTCGGCGGCGCGAGCGCCCTCTCGGCGTGTCTCGACCGCTTCGAGGGCGAGGAACCGGTCCCGGGCGGCGTCTCCGACCCCTCGACGCTCCCCGTCCGCCAGTACGCGTGGGGCGACCACCTCCCGACGGACGACGCCGGCAACACCCTCCTCCCGCACCACCAGACGCTCTGGTACCTGACCCTGCCGGGAGAGGGTGCGCCGAGCGCCGACGCCCGCGAGGGCGTGGAGACGGCCCTCTCGACGCTCGACCGGGCCTACGAGCGGAGCAACGAGGGCCTCGTCTACTCCGTCGGCTACTCGCCGTCGTACTTCGAGCGCTTCGATGAGTCGCTCCCGGAGAGCGTGGACCTCCCACAACCACGACGGCTCTCGTCGTTCGAGCAACCCGAACTGGACACGCAGGACGCCCTCCTCCACCTCGGGAGCGACCGGGCCGACGCGCTCCTCGAGGCCGAACAGGCCCTCCGCGGCGAGGCCGAGGAGGCGAACGGCGTGCCCGTCGAAACGGCCTTGACGGACGTACTGGACCTCGCGGACCGCCGGACGGGGTTCATGCGGAAGGGTCTGCCCCACCAGAAGGCCGAGGAGACGGACCTCACCGGCGTCCCCGCGGACAACCCCATCCCGGAGGACTCGCCGCTGTTCATGGGGTTCATGGCGGGGTTCCGGGCCAATCAGGCGACGGAGGACTATGTCGCCATCGGGGAGGGACCGTTCGCCGACGGGACGACGAAACACGTCGCCAACATCGGTCAGAGCCTCGAAGACTGGTACGGCGAACAGGACTTCGACCAGCGGGTGATGGAGATGTTCAGCCCCGGCCACGTCGCGGAGGACCTCGTCGACGGCATCGGGGGAAACCTGGGTGGGGACAGCGGAATCGACCGCTTCGTCGAGGACATCGAGGAGCACGCGCGGGAGTACGGACGAGTCGGCCACGCCCAGAAGGCCGCCCGCGCCAACCGCGACGAGGCGGGGAACGTGAAACTCCTCCGCCGGCACTTCGAGTCCACGGACGGGAACCGCGCGAGCCTCCACTTCCCCTCGCTCCAGCGTGGCATCTCGGAGTTCGAGGCGGTCCGGAAGGCGATGAACGGCGAGGACGTCACGCAGGTGACGCCCGCCGTCCGCCAGCGGGTGAACAACGGCATCCTCGAGTACATCTTCGTGCGCCGTCGCGGGAACTTTCTCGTCCCGCCCCGCGACCTGCGGGCGCTCCCGACGCCGACCGGCGAGGCCTGACACCGCCGTTTCTGTCCCCTTCGACGCCCGACCAGCGCCGCGTGCGCGATACCCCCCCGACGTTCCGGACCCGGTCATCGACGGGCCGCTCGGCAAACATCATGAACAACCGTGTAGATTAAGTGGGTGGGACCCGACGGTGGAAACGCAATGGCTCGCTACACCGACACGGAGAACACGGGTACCCCGGCAGTGCCAGTCCAGCAAGCGGAAGACGACGAGGGGACACTCACGGAAGTGGTGTGGAGCCACCGCCTCGAGTAACCGAAAGCGTATCCCGTCGGCGGTGCCTCCCTCCGGGTGGATTTGACCGCCGTGACCACCACCATCCTGTGGCCGACTCGACGGACAGCGGAGGGGACGCGCGATGCCTGACCCCTTCTCGCAGAACCCCCGGTTCCGGAAGTTCGCGCTCTACCGAAGCGAGGACGAGACGGGCGTCTCCGGGACCGGTATCGTCGCCTACGGCGTACAGTTCCCGCCGCCCAACGGCAAGTGCGTCGTGGCGTGGACCACCGACGTCGGCAGCCTGAACATCTACGACAACATCCGCGAGGTACAGGAGATACACGGCCACGAGGGCGGCACCGAGATTCTCTGGGAGTAACTCGATTCATCCGGTCGTGTCGTGGACACGAAACGAAGGGGTCGGACTACTCGTAGGTACCGCTCCAATCGCAGTCGACGCAGGCGGCGAGGCCCTGCCCGTTGACGAGGTCGGCGTCGCAGTCGGGGCAGGTGGTCGTTCGGCGGGTGACGGTCTCGGGTCGGTCGTCGGGTCGCTGGATGAGTGTCGGGGTCATAGTCAGGTGCAGTAGCGTCCGAGTGCGCTCGAACGCGAGTCTCACCCGATACGGGGGACTCTACAGATAAAAAGCCGATTACTAGTTAGCTTAAAATCTCTATATCCAGCGGTCGGCATTATATGCCGTGGGTGGCGCTGTCGCCCGACGTGTCAGTAGACGCCGCCGCGCGGGTCGACCGGGTCGCTGTCGGGACTGGTCTCGATGGTGTCGACGACGGCCTCGACGGGCGCGGGAAGGCGTTCGGCGCTCAACTGGCCCATGACTCGCTGTACGAGCAGTGCGCCGACGGTGAATGCGAGGCTCACTATCACGATGGCGACGAACACGATGGCGAGGGTGGCTATCTCTGTCATACCTGTACGTGGGCTAGCGCGGGCGATAAACCTGTCTCGCCCGCGAGCGCCCCCGCCCGTGCCGGCCCCGTCGTCGCCGCCCCCGGCGACGGCCCACGACGACCGCGATGGAGGGCTGGTCGCGTCGCCGTCGCCGCCGTCTCGCGGCCCCGACGAGGCGACGACGCCAACTGCGCCAGACGGCGGGACCGGTCAGCGTGGCGACGACGCCCGCGAGCGCCGTCACCCCGCTCAGCGCGGCGTTGAACGCGGCGATGCGTGACACGTCGGGCGAGACGAACGCGACGAACAGGCCGGTGAGGACGACTCGACACGCCAGCGCCAGCAGACCCGTTGTCACCGCCGTGAGGAACGCCGCGCGCTGCCACCCGTAGTCCCGGCGCATGTCCCCGCGTTCGTAGTGGAGCGGCGAGCGCCCGACGGCGTACGACCGCAACCGGGCTACGCCCCTGCGCCGCGCCGTCTGGACCTGCTGGCGGACCGTCGGGTCGAAGCGCTCGCCGAGGGAGGGTTGCTCGGGTGGCGGTCGCTCGGCCATGGCGGGAGACGTAGTGACCGCACGCGCTTGAACGTGCGTCAGACTCCTGTCCGACACCGAACCTGTCCGGTCGATTGCCGGTCCACCAACACCTATTGAGCCGCCTCGCGGACTACGGGCATGGTCGACAACCAGAGCGGCGCGTTCGACATCGGCGGCGAACTGACCGTCAACCGCCTCGGCTACGGTGCGATGCGCATCACCGGCGAGGACATCATCGGCCGCCCCGACGACGAGGAGGGGGCGAAGGAGGTCCTCCGGCGGGCCGTCGACCTCGGCGTGGACTTCGTCGACACCGCCGACTCCTACGGGCCGGGGGTCAGCGAACGCCTCATTCGCGAGTCGGGCATCGCCGACGACGCCGTAATCGCCACCAAGGCGGGCCTCCTGCGGAATCGCGAGGGCGACTGGCTCCCCCACGGCGACCCGGACTACATCCGAAATCAGGTGCTCTGCTCGCGGGACCGCCTCGGGGTGGACACCATCGACCTCTACCAGTTCCACCGCCCCGACCCCGACACGGACTTCGAGGAGAGCGTCCAGGCGTTCGCGGAACTGAAAGACGACGGCCTCGTGGACCACGTCGGCCTCTCGAACGTCTCCGTCGACCAGTTGGAGACGGCCCGCGACGTCGTCGAGGTGGCGACCGTCCAGAACCGCTTCAACGTCGGCAACCGCGAACAGGACGACGTGCTGGAGGCGTGCGAGGAGTACGACATCGGGTTCGTCCCGTGGTTCCCGCTGGGCGCGGGCGACCTCGGGGAGAAAGGCGAGGTGGTCGAGGAGATCGCGGAGGCCCACGACGCCTCGATGATGCAGGTGGGCATCGCGTGGCTGCTCCAGTTCTCCGACGTGACGCTCCCCATCCCCGGGACGTCGAGCGTCGACCACCTCGAAGAGAACGTCGCCGCCTCGTCGCTCGAACTCACCGACGACGAGATGGCCCGCCTGAGCGAGTAACGCTCCCCCGCCCACTCCCTGTCGGACCCCCTCGACGTCGAACTCGGGAACGACCCCACCGAGATCCGCGAGGGCCTCTCCGCCGCCGAGGTGGACCCGGAAACGCGTCTCCCCGTCTACGAGCGCACGTTCGCCGCCCTCGCCGAGGAGTTCGAGGAGGCGAGGCTCCCCCTCGACGCGGATGATGTGGTGGAGGTTCTGACCCTCACTGGCCCGCGAACAGGAGCAATCGCCCGCTGACGAACACGAAGTAGCACGCGACGAGGTAGAAGCCGTCTCGCCGACGCAGCGTGCGGTCCCGGACCGCGAGCCAGTACGCGAGGAACGCGACGGCGGCGAGGAGTTTGAACGGCAGGTCCCAGAGGACGACCACCGGCGGGACGTGGTACGTCGAGAGCACCCCGCCCAGACCGACCGCGAGGAGGGGATTGACGACGTTGCTCCCGAGGAGCGTGCCGACGGCGACGTTCGGCGCGCGCCGCCTGAGCGCCTCGGCCACCGTCGAGAGTTCCGGGAGTGCGGAGGCGAGGCCGAGGGTCACGACGCCGACCATCGACCCGCCGAGGGCGAGGTCGTCGACGACCGCCCCCACGACCGCGAGGACGACGTACGCACCCCCGAGGACGGCCACGAGACCGGCTAGCAGGACCCCCACGTCACGCGCGACGTGTTCGCTCGCGCCGTCGAGAATCGGGACCGGGGGTTCGCGCCGCCGCAGTCGGACGCCGTCGACGACCGACAGGGCGTACGCGACGAGGAGCACGCCCCCGTCGAACGCCGAGATGCGACCGTCGGCCGCGACGAGGAGGAGCAACGCCGCGGCCAGGACCATGTGCAGGTAGCTCCCCCGAAGGACCGCCCGCGTGAGCTGGTAGCGGCCGTAGCCGAGGAGGAACACGCCGAACAGGAGCAACTGCTGGGTGACCGACGACCCGACGTTCCCCCCGAGGACCGTCGCGGACGCGACGCGGTAGTCGAGCGTCCCCGAGAGGATGCCGAGCGAGGCGACGACGTGTGACCCGATTTCGGGGAGGCTCGTCCCCACCGCGACGACGGTGGTGGCGACGAGGACGTCCGGAAGACCGTAGCGCTGGGCGAGGGACACCGACCGGTCCACCACCGCGCCTGCCCCCGTGACGAGGACGACCAGTGCGAGGCCTCCGAGGAGGATCGCCAGGAGGGTGTCCACGGTGAGCGTCATGCCTGGTTCGAGGCGCTCGGCGGGGATAACTCCAGACCGGCCGCTCCCGGCGCTGCCCGCGTGCCGATACCGACGACACCCCTGAAGATGTGACTGTTCGGTGTAGCGTCGTCGAAGAAATCACGCGTCGTCAGGTCGCCCGCTGGCGACCCACTCCCGACTTACTGCCGGGTGAGGTTCGTCGCGCGGGGGCCCTTGGGGGCCTGTTCGATGTCGAACTCCACTTCCTGTCCCTCCTCGAGGTCGTCGCCGCCGATGTCTTCCATGTGGAAGAACACGTCGTCGTCCGCGTCGTCCGTCGAGATGAAACCGTAGCCGCCAGTGTCGTTGAAGAAATCAACCTTCCCTTTCGCCATTACATCTGAACGGAGTGGACTGCCACTCATAAGGGTTGTGTATCTCTTGTAGTATTCTGCGAGTTCTGTGGACGAATATCCTCAAACGAGACTTTACCGTGGTCGAACGACCGCATCTTCACTCTCCGGTCGAATCGCCCTCGGTTCCACCGGCTGTCCGGGGCGTTTCTGTGGGTGTCCACAGTTCCTCTCGTGTGCACCTCGGGACGAGTCGTCCGTGGGTGTCCCGCAGGTCTAGGTGGCCCAGAGGCGCACTCGGGAGGTCCCCGCGGTCCGACCGTGGCGGCGGGTGCGGTCGCCTCCCAGATTTGAATCTCGCTCGCAAATCTGAGATTTGCTCGCTGGTTCAGAATCCGGTCGGATTTCACTCATTGAATCCGCCGCGCTCGCTTCGCTCGCGAGAACGGGGACAGTTCGGTCTCCGGTTGAGTACGGTGACCGTCGGTCACGAATCGCGTAGAATCGGGATGCCGCCTCCCGGATTTGAACCGGGGACAGCTCGATCTTCAGTCGAGTGCTCTCCCAGTCTGAGCTAAGGCGGCTCAGTTCAACCGACGCCCACTACCTGAAAAAGCGTTTCGAAACGCCGGTCACGCCGCGCCATTGCCCCCGCTCCCCGCTGACGGGTCGATGACGCCCTCGGGCGACACCGCGAGGACGGGAATCGACGACCCCATCAGCACGCGTTCGGTGGTGCTGCCGAGCAGGTGCTCCAGCCCCTCCCGACCCTGCGTACCCATCACGACCAGGTCGACGTCGTGGTCGCGGGCGTATTCGAGGATGGTCTCGTGGACGTGCGTCCCGTGGGTGAGTTCGGTGGTGACCTCGATGCCATACTCCTCGGCTCGCTGCTCCGCCTCGGCGAGGACTCCCTCGCCGTCCTCCCGGAGGGCTTCGAGGACCGACCGCATGCTCTGCGTGCTGAGGAGCATCCTCTCGATGCTCTCGTCGATGACGTAGACGACGTGGACGCTCGCCCCGAGAGCCGCGGCCAGTTCGTAAGCGTGGTCGGTCGCGGCGAGCGCGATGTCGCTACCGTCGGTCGGGACGAGTATGCGCTCGTACATGCACCACCCTCCGCACGCGGGGGACTTAGCTCCCGCCGTCAGTGTCGGTGGGCCCGTTCCCCGGGCCGACACGGGTCTCGCCGACGACTGGCTCGCCCGACCCCTCGACCACTCGGCCGGCAGGTTCATCACGGAGGATTCCTCCGTAGGGATGGGGCGCTGAGGCCCCACGTGAAGCCCACGTCCCCGGAAGGGGACGACTTCTAGAGGCCCCACGTCCGGAGCGACGGCTGCTCGGGTCGTGGCGGCGCGCTCGAAGAAGTGACAAGTGACGACGCCGAGACACGGCGACGGACGTTCCGCTCTGCGGACCCGTTGACCACGTGAAGCCCTCGTCCGCAGCGGCCGGTCGACATTCCGGGTATCTCGGCGGCGGGCCGACTCGAACTCGACCGTCTGTCGGCGCTCGGTCGCGCCGGCCAGTTCGCTCGCCGTGTCGACGTGCGAGAACGCACCGACGAGCCTAGGTGGGTTCTCACAGAGGTGGGGGAAAAGCGTGCCGACAGCACCGACTTTTGGGGACCGTCACCCGAACGGGGCGGTCGCCGTCCTCCCGCGCACTCACTACCCATCTGGTCGAGGGCACACCGATAGACGCCACTGGTTCACTCCGTTCGCAGGCGGCGTCAGAAACGAGTCCGCTCTCCCCGATTTGAATCCGGTCGCTGCTTCAGTCGCTCCCTATCCAAATCGTTTCGAGGTCGATTCTCTGACCTCACCGCGCTCTCCGCTCGCGGGTTCGGTCACGAAGAAGTCCGCTCTCCCCGATTTGAACACACTCGCTCCCTCCGGTCGCTCCCTGTTCAAATCGGGTCGAGATGTCCTTCATATTCAGCACCGTTCGCTGTCGCTCACGGGTGCTGAAATTCAGTCCGCTCTCCCCGATTTGAACGGGGGACAAGTCGATCTACAGTCGACTGCTCTGCCAGACTGAGCTAAGAGCGGTCTATCAGACTGGAACAGACGATAGAATTTAACGCTTATCCTTCGCCGTCGGCGGGTTCCACACCACGTGACAGACGAGCGTATGACGTTGTGGCAAGATTGATATATAGACAGTCACAACGCGATACCGACCGAATGAGCAAGATAACGTTCCGCGCCGACGATGACCTCGTCGCACGTCTGGAGGAGTACGACACCTCCAAGAGCGAGGTCATGCGGGAGGCGCTCCGCGCGTACTTCGCGGAGACCGCGGGTGAGACCGACTCCGCACCCGCGGACGGCACGGAACGGCCCGACGGCGAAGCGACGGACTCCATCGACGCGTACCTCCACGAGCGCATCGACACCCTTGTCGAGGACCGTCTCGACGCCCTGCTCGCAGACCGCCTCGACGGCGTCGGACGCACGCCGCAGGACATCAACGTCAACGTCACCGTCGACGGACAGCCCCGCGTGGCGGACGACGAGGCGTCCGACCGAGAGGGGGAAGCGCGTAAGACGACCGCCCCGGACCGGCGGCCGGCGGAGGAGGCCGGAGAGTCGCGTAAACAGTGCAACCAGTGCGGAGAGGCCGTCCCGGCGTCTGCGGTCTACTGCTCGAACTGCGGCGAGAAGACCTCTCACCGGGTCTTCTGTGACTGTGGCGACGAGCTCCGCTCGGACTGGGGGTTCTGCCCCGGGTGCGGACGTCGGACACCGGCGGCCGACGTGCTCGACAATCCGTAAACGTGTCTACGGGCGCTCTCGCGTACGTATACGCGACCCACTCGACCGGCGTCTTACGATAGACACAACTTTTATTATACCCCGGACTATGCAAACACCTGCGTAAGACGGTCGTCTTACACGATTGCCGGGCCGGGCGAAACCGCTCGCCGTGGTGCGGTTCTGACGTGTAAGACGTGTGAGTCGCCGTGGCAGACGGCTCGTCGTCTTACCCAAAGGGGAAATACAACAATGGAGCGTGTGACACTACGGATTCCGAAGCAGCAGATCGAAGAGGTCGAACGCATGGTCGAGACGGGGGAGTACCCCAATCGCAGCGAGGCCATCCGTGCGGCCGTCCGCGACATGATCAACGAGGAGAACGCGGAGCGCCGCCGCCAGAACAAACGGCCGTGGGCGAGGGCCTGAATGCAGGACATCGTCAACTCGGCGCTCGAGAACGCCGAGAAGGAGTCCCGCAAGATGTCCGAGTCGGACGCGGCCGACGACGAGTTCGGCGACCCGCGCATCGTCATCGTGGGCTGTGGTGGGGCCGGTAACAACACCGTCAACCGCCTGTACAACATCGGCGTCGACGGTGCGGACACCGTCGCCATCAACACCGACAAACAGCACCTCAAGATGATCGAGGCCGACACGAAGATTCTCGTCGGCAAGTCCCTCACGCAGGGGCTCGGTGCCGGTGGCGACCCCTCGATGGGCGAGCGCGCCACCGAGATGGCCCAGGGCACCGTCAAGGACGTGCTGGGCGACGCCGACCTCGTGTTCGTCACCGCCGGTATGGGTGGCGGTACCGGCACGGGCGCGGCCCCCGTCGTCGCGAAGATCGCGAAGGAACAGGGCGCAATCGTCGTGGGCATGGTCTCGACGCCGTTCAACGTCGAGCGTGCCCGGACGGTCAAAGCCGAGGAGGGCCTAGAGAAGCTCCGCAACGAGGCGGACTCCATCATCGTCCTCGACAACAACCGCCTGCTGGACTACGTCCCGAACCTGCCCATCGGCAAGGCGTTCTCGGTGATGGACCAGATCATCGCCGAGACGGTTAAGGGCATCTCGGAGACCATCACCCAGCCTTCGCTCATCAACCTCGACTACGCCGACATGACCGCCATCATGGGGCAGGGCGGCGTCGCGGTGATGCTGGTCGGCGAGACGCAGGACAAGAACAAGACCGAGGAAGTGGTCCGCGACGCGATGAACCACCCCCTCCTCGACGTGGACTACCGCGGTGCGACGGGCGGTCTCGTCCACATCACCGGCGGCCCCGATCTCACGCTGAAGGAGGCCGAGGGCATCGCCCAGAACATCACCGAACGCCTCGAGGCGAACGCGAACGTCATCTGGGGCGCGCGCATCCAGGAGGAGTACAAGGGCAAGGTCCGCGTCATGGCCATCATGACCGGCGTCCAGAGCGCCCAGATCCTCGGCCCGACGACCCAGAAACAGGCCGACGCCTCCCGCGAGGCCATCGAGGGTGGGTCGAACGGGTCGAACGCCGCGAACGGCACCCAGGAGACGTACAACACCGGCGAGACCATCGAGTACGGCGAGACCGACGGCGGCCGCTCGGAACTCGAACAGAACAACGGGCTGGACGTCATCCGATAGTTCACCTGATTTTCATTTCTTTTCGCGGTGCTGTCAGCGGATTGGTGAGTATGGTGTCGCGCTGCGAGAACTGACAGGTCGCTATCTGGTACTGTTCCGCACGCCGTCGTCGGGCGTAAGACGTGCTCCCTCGACTCGCTCCTTGAGCGCCGCGTTCATCGCCCAGAACCCCCGTTCGACGGCGGGACCGACTCGTCGGTTGATGAGGCCGACGAGCACCCCGGAAAACACCTCGTCGTGGCGGAGGCGGGTAGTGCCGTCGTCGCGTCTCTCCAGCGCGAACGAGTGTTCCCCGTCGTACAGGCCCGGAACGAGGAGGTCACCCCGCCAGCGGAGTTCGCTCCCGTCGGCGACGAGGACCGTCGGACGGAACGTCGTCGCCCGCGCGCCCGGCGGGGTCAGGCGGACGGCCAACCGCTCACCCTCGCGTGGCTCCCCCTCGACGGTCATGAAAGGGTTCCACTCGGAGTAGGCGGCGAAGTCGGTCAGCACGTCCCACACTACTCGGGGTGGAGCGTCGATGTCGATGCTCGTCTCTATCCGTCTCATCTGCGGGTCGGATGGTCGCCCGAGGGGATAACTCCGCCGTGGTCGCTGCGAGCGAGTCGCAGTCGAGTCAGGCCGCGTGAATCGATTCGACCAGCTGGCACTTGCGACAGACCTCGCCCGTGGTCGCCGCGCCACAGCGCTCGCACTCGCGCAGGTCCGGGCCGTCGCCCTCTTCGCCCCGGTACCGGTCGGCGACGATACCCGCCAGCTCCTCGTAGCCGGCCATGACCGAGTGGCGCGTTCCGGGGTGGTTCTCCTCTAACTTCAGGAGGAGTTCCTGAATCTCGCCGCGGTAGGCCTCGCTCGCGTGCGGGCACTCGGTGATGTGGGCAGGGAGGTCACGGAGGTGGGCGTAGAGAGCGACTTCCTTCTCGGGGACGTCCCGGAGGGGTTTCGCCCGCGGGACGAACGTCTCGTCGTGGTCGGTCCCGCGCTCCTCGAAGTCGCCCAGCGAGGCGTCGAAGTGCTTGGCGACCTGTCGGACGTCCCCGTCGAGGATGTTCATCAGCGCGGTCTGCGCCTCGTCGTCCAGGTTGTGGCCCGTCAGGAGTTTGTCCGCGCCGAACTCCTCGGCGTACTTCGAGAGGAGGTCTCGACGGAAGACACCGCAGTACGCACAGGGGGCCATCCCCTCGGGGTCGTCGCGGGCCACGTCGTCCATCCGGAGGTCGAACTCCTCCTCGTAGCTGACCACCTCGTGACGGAGGTCCATCGACCCGGTGAGTTCGAGGCAGGCGGCGACCGACTCGTCGCGGTAGCCCTCGATACCCTCGTGGATGGTCAGCGCGACCAGTTCGATTCGGGGGTCGTGGGCGAACGTCTCGTGGAGGAGGTGGGTGAGGACGACGCTGTCTTTCCCCCCGGAGAGGCCGACGACCCACGTCTCCGGGTCCTCCGGCGTGGCGTCGTCCGACAGCAGGTGGTCCTCGCGGATGCGCCGGCGCACCCGCTTCTCGACGGAGCGACAGAAGTGTGACTCACAGAGGTGCAGCCCCGAGTACGCGGCGTGCATCACCGCCTCGTCGCCGCACTTGTCGCAGTCCATGGGGAGCGTTTCGGGTCGACCGGGTTAACGCTTCCACCTCGGCGCGGGCGAGGCGTATCGTGGGAGTCGCCGGTCGTCAGTCGCCCGTCGACGGCGTCGCCACGCCGGAGGCTCCCTCGTCCGTCCCGTCCCCGCAACCTCCCTCACAGCTCTCGGTCCCTTGGCAGTCGTCGACCCCATCCTCGGAGAACGTCCCGAAGAGGACGGCGGCAACGCCGAACGTACCCAGACAGAGGACCGCCAGCGTGACGGCCACGGCGGTTCGCGACCGCAGCAGTTCGACTGCGACGAGCGCGAGGCCGGCGGCGAGGAAGGCGTCGAGCGGCCGCGGGGCGAACCGGTCGCGGGCGGCGCGGAACCGTTCCGGGAGGACGCGCACCCCCGTCCGGTCGCTCGCCGACGAGGCGACGGCCGCCACCACCATCGCGGCGAGCAACTCCGCGGTGGCGAGCGCGAACAGGCCCGCGAACCCCGCGAGCAGCGCGCTCTGCCCCTGATATAGCACGACCGTTCCGGCCATGGGGGTCCGTAGGAAAGGGCGCTCATATCCCTCCCGGCTACCGGGCGGGTGAGAAACGGTTTTTCGCGTCGGCGGTCTACGCCCGACGATGAACGAGTTCTCCCGTGCGGCGGCCGTCGACCGGGTCGAGCGACTCGTCGAGGCGGTCGAGGCGGGACCGATGCCGGTTCCCGTCCGTGAGGTGTGGGTGTACGGCGACGTCGCCCTCGGTCTCGACCCCGTCAGCCGCCTCGACGTCTACCTGACGAAGGACCTCCTGTTCGGTCGCGACGGCGACCGGGAGGAGGAGTTCGTCGAGTCACACGGCGTGCAGGGCGTCGGCAAGACGGTCAGCGCCCAGTGGGCCGACGAACACCCCGAGTTCCTCCGAGCGAACCACAGCGGCCACGCCGCCCCCGAGAAGTGCCTCGCCGCCCACCTACTGGGCGACGACGAACCGGTCCACCTCGAGGTGTGCAACACGGGCTTCGAGAACAACGTCACCCAGCGGTTGAAGGGTGCCCGCGCCCGGGAGAACTACGAGCAGATCCTCGACCCGCGCGGGGTCTGCCTCTGGGTGGACGGCACCCGCAGCGAGGAGGCCTTCGAGAAACTCCGCGAGGGTGACCTCGTCTTCCCGACGCTGTCGGACGCGCTCGGGATGCTCGGGATGGACACGGAGGAAGCGGAGACGGCGGCGGCGGCGGTCAGGGAGTTCCGGGAGCGCCAGCAGGGACCCTCGGTCCGAGGGGACGTCGTCTGACCTGTGACGACCCGACGGAGGGGATGGATGCGGTTCCGGTCGCGGTCTCACCCCCCGGGTGCGGGTAGGTATCACGTTCGAATACCGTTTTTCCGAAGTCGGACTAGAGTCTCACCCAAATTCCCGCCCGAGCAGGCCGTACGTTGATGCGTGGTGGGAGTGTCACCCGTGGTGTATGACCCGACGACGCGACGTCATCGACCGACGGACGCTCCTGACTACCGCCGCCGGCGTCGGACTGGCCGCCCTCGCCGGATGTGCCGGTCCCGGCGAGGGGGAAGGTGGCGGAGAGGGTGGCGGAGAAGGTGGAGAGGGTGGCGGAGGTGGGGAGGGCGGAGAAGGTGGCGGAGGGGGGGAGGAAGACAGCTTCCGCCCGCCGGCCTGACCCGATAGCGGTTCTCGCTTCGCTCCGACCCGCGCTACTCCGCGGGTCACTCCGGTTCTCCGCTCCGCTTCGAGGGCTCGTTTCACTCGGTCTCGCTCTCCTCGCGGTTCACTGCGTCACCGGCGGCCGCTAGCCGCCGGTTTCCAGCGGGACGGCTTCGCCGTCCCGCACGATTCACCGTTCGGTCTCCGAGGACTTCGCTCGCTGTGCTCGCTCAGTCCTCGCTCTCCTCGCGGCTTCGCCGCTCGGAAGTTCGGAGGTTCAAGCGAAGCGAGAACCTCCCTACTCCTCGAACACGAACGTCCCGTCCTCCTGAATTCGCTCGCCGTCGACCTCGATGAACGAGTCCTCGCTCATGTCCACGATCATGTCCGTGTGAACCGCCGAGTCGTTGCGCTCGTTGTCCTCGCCGACGGTGTCCCCGTAGGCCATCCCGATGGCCATGTGGACGGTGTCGCCCATCTTCTCGTCGAACAGCATGTTGTAGGTGAACCGGTCGATGTCGCGGTTCATCCCGATGCCGAGTTCGCCGAGTCGACGTGCACCGTCGTCGGTCTCCAGGAGGGAAGTGAGCACCTCCTCGTTCTTGGCCGCCTCGTGCTCGACCACCTCGCCGTCCTCGAAGACGAGGCGCACGTCGAGGACCTCCCGGCCCTGGACCATCACGGGCTTGTCGAACAGCACCTCGCCCTCGACGCTGTCGGGGACGGGCGCGGTGAACACCTCGCCGCCGGGCATGTTGTGTTCGCCGTAGTCGTTCTGGACGACGTTGCCCGCGATGGACATCGTCACGTCCGTCGTCTCGCCGGAGACGACGTGGACCTCGTCGGCCCCGTCGAGCAGTTCGACGAGTTGGTCCTGATGCTCGCGGACGGCGTCCCAGTCCTTGTTGACGGCGCTGAAGACGAAGTCGGCGTACGCCTCGGTGCTCATCTCGGCGTTCTGGGCGTCGCCGGGCGCGGGGAACTGCGTGGCATTCCAGCGCTTGTCCATCACGATGTCTTGGATGGGTTTGTTGGCCCGCCCCATCGCGGCCGTCTTCGCGGGCGGCACGTCGCTCGCCTCGTTGACGTTGCGGTTCGCCCGGACGTTGATGAGCACGTCCGCCTGCTCGTAGCGGGCCCGAGCCATCTCGTTGAGGGTGACGTCGTCCTCGTCGATGGCGCGACTGTACGCTCGCTGGACGCGGTCGCTCCCGAGGGCCGTGTCGATGACCGCACCCCGCTCGCCGCACAGTTCCGCGATGGCGACGACGAGGTCCTCGGCCTGCGGCGACCCGTTGATGACGACGTTGTCTCCCGCTTCGACGCGCGTGGAGTGGTCGACGACGACTTCGGCGTGCTCCCGGATTCGGGGGTCCATACCCGACGGTTCGGCGGGCGTCAGATAACGGTTTTCAGAAGCGTCGTTCGGTCCGCCAAGTTACAGGTTCGGGGGTCAGGCCCCCCGCCCGACGGTGACGAAGAAGGGCACCACCTCGCGCCGTCGGTAGGTCCCCTCGGCCATCGCCTCGGCCACCTCGCGACCCATCGCCTTCCACTCCTCCCGGAGGGCGTCGTAGGCCTCCGCGTCCAACTCGCCCGCGGTCAACACCTCGCGCTGGTCGGCCAGTCGCGACCCGCTGACCTTCCGACGGGCGGCCGCCACGTCCGCCTCCGTGTAGGGCGGTTCGACGGTCCGGGCGAAGTCGTAGCGGGCCGTCTCGACGTCCACCAGCCCCGCCGCCTCGAACCGGTCGGGCACCGCGCCGAGGCCCACGTCGGTCGCCACCCCGTCGAGGTAGTGGTCGCGTGCGCGCGCGGCCAGACGCTCCTCCGCCTCGACGGTAGACTCGACGGTGACCGCCGCGTTGTCGGGTTCGACGACGGCAACGAGGTCCGCGGAGGCGCGCGCGAACTCCCGAATCGCCGCCGTCGGGTCCGGCAGGTTCACCAGGAGTGCCTGACAGACCACGAGGTCCGCCGTCCCGTCGCGCACGGGCAGCGAGAGCGCGTCCCCCCGGACGGGTTCGACGGGGGCGGGCACTTCCCCCAGAAGGTCCGGGTCGCGGTCGACGCCGACCACGCGGGCCTCGCTCGCCTCCGCCGCCAGCACCACCGACAGTTCGCCCGTCCCACAGCCCACGTCCACGATTACCTCGCGGTCGGGGAGCGAGAGCGGTTCGAGGGCCGCCCGCTCGCCCTCGGCCCACATCCCGCGGCGGGTGTCGCGCAGGTACTCGGCGGAGAAGCGTCGCATCTGCCCTCGATGGGACGCGGGGCGTGAAAACGGGTGCGGTCGGCCGCCGCGGTCACTCCTCGCGGAGTTGGCGAACCCGCTCGATGTTCCACTCGAAGCTCTTGCCGTCCTCGGTGGGCGTCTCCAGCACCAGCGGAACGTCCGCCAGTTCGGGGTGGTTGAGGAGCGTCTCCATCCCCTCGACCCCGATCTCGCCCTCGCCGATGTGGGCGTGTTCGTCCTTGTTCGTCCCGCAGGCGTGCTTGGAGTCGTTGAGGTGGATACAGCGCAGGTGCTCCAGTCCGACCACGTCGTCGAACTCCTCGACGGTGTCCTTCACGCCCTTCGCCGTCGAGAGGTCGTAGCCCGCGGCGAAGGTGTGGGCAGTGTCCACACAGACGTCGAGGTCCTGGTCGCTCTCTTCGAGGACGTACGCGAGGTGTTCGAAGTCGCCGCCGAGTTTCGTCCCGCTGCCGGCGTCGGACTCGATGAGGACGGTGACGCCCTCGGGAATCGACAACTCGTCGAGGACGCTCACGGCGTTGTCGAGGCCGGCCTCGACGCCCGCGCCGGTGTGCGCCCCGAGGTGGACGTTGACGAACTCGATGCCGAGTTTGTCGGCGGCGTCGACCTCCTTCTGCATCGAATCGAGGGACTTCGCGCGGAGGTCCTCCTTCGGCGTACAGAGGTTGACGAGGTAGGAGGTGTGGACGACCCACGGGCCGTCGAGGTGTTCCGCCGTCGTCTCGCGGAACGCCTCGGCCTCCTCGTCGCCGACGTTCGGGTCCTGCCAGACCTGCGGCGAGTGGGTGAATATCTGCCCGCAGTTCCCGCCGACGGCGCGTTCGTTCCCGACGGCGTTGTCGATGCCGCCGGCGATGGACACGTGTGCTCCGACGCGTAGCATACCGGAGGCTGGCGACAGGCGCTCAAAGGGACTTCGAAGCCCGGGCCGCGTATCGGGTCCCGATTTCCGAGGGGGGTATTTGTACCACTGATACGTTATCGAACACATGACTGATGCGGACGGACTCGCGGTGGGGGAGCGGGCCCCCGACGTCTCGGGGTCGCTCGTCCGGCCCGACGGGCCGGTCGAGGAGACGGCGCTGACGGCGTTGCTCGCCGACGGGCCGGTGCTGCTGGCGTTCTACACGAACGACTTCAGCCCGGACTGCACGAGGGAGTGGTGTGCGTTCCGGGACTACGAGTGGTTCGCCGTCGACGGCGCGGTGCAGGTCGTCGGCGTGAGTCGCTCGCGCGTCGGCACCCACCGGAAGTTCATCGACCACCTCGGGCTCTCCTTCCCGCTGTTCGCGGACACGGACCTCGCGATGGCGCGTGCCTTCGACGTCGACTACCGCACCTTCGGGGTGTTCGCCCGGTCCCGCCGTTCGACGTTCCTCGTTGGCACCGACCGGACGGTGCGACACGTGTGGCTCGGCGACCACGCCCTCGACCCGACGCTCGACCGACCGGACATGGCCGAACTGCGCGCGGCCATCGAACGGGAGTTCGGCGACTCGCCCACCGATGACGACCACGCGGCGTTCCGGGCCGCCTGGGAGACCGACTGACTCGACCCTCTCGCGTCAGTCGAGTGGGTCGACCCTGTCGCGGTTCCACGCCTCGCTGCCGAACTTCCCGGTCGCGATCTCCTCGGCCCGCTCCAGTTCGGCGTCGGTCCAGGTCCCCTCCTCGGCGCCGGCCCACGCCGCGAGCGCCTCCTCCAGCGCCGCGACGGCCTCCCCGCGGGTGACCTCGCCGTGTTCGTCGATGCCCGTCACGCGTTCGCGGACCTCCGCGGGCGTGAGACCGGGGTCGACGAAACAGCCGAGGGTCCGCTCGGGCGTCGCCGAGTAGGTGAGTGACCCGTGCTGGATGACGCTGTCCCGGCGGCGGTACTGGGCGTTTCCCGAGAGCTTCCGGCCCCGGTAGACCACGTCGTGGGCGGGGTGGAGTTCCCGCAGGTAGCAGGCGGGGTGGTACAGTTCGGGGTACGACTCCTCGGCGAACCCGGCGGAGACGCCCATCGCGGCGCAGGCGTCGAACAGGGGCCGACAGAGCAGTTCGTACGTCTCCATCAGGTCGCCCGGCAACTCGGCGGCGGGGGCGATGGTCGAGTAGGAGATGTCGCCGCGGGTGTCGTGGTAGATGCCGCCGCCGCCGGTGGGTCGCCGGACCACGTCGATACTCTCCCGGTCGCAGTACTCCCAGTCGATGTCGGCGGGGTCGTTCCGGTAGCCCAGCGAGAGGGTGCTCGGGTTCCACTGGTAGACCCTGACCGTCCGTGGCCCGCCCGCGGCGGCCGTCTCGGCGGCGACGGCGTCCAGCGCCATGCACATCGGTCCCGGCAACGACTCCTCGCGGACCAGTCGCCACTCCCGGTCGGCGAGTGGTCCCGCGGTTCCCGCGTCGTCCGTCGCCATGTCCGACGATTCGCCCGGCCACGGATAGCGGTTGTGGGGCGGGCGCGGGAGACGAGGTACCCGTTTTGGTCGCTCGGCCCCTCCCTCACGCATGGACGAACGCACCTTCCGCGTCGAGAGGATGGGCTGTACCGGCTGTGAGCGGAGCGTCGAGACGGCCCTCCGGCGGGTCGACGGCGTCGAGACGGTCGACGCGGACTTCCACACCCGGACCGTCGCGGTCACGGTCGACGAGCACGTCGACGAGGCCACCCTCCTGACCGCCATCGAACACACCGGCTACGAGGCGACGCCTGCCAACCCCGAGAGCGCGTGAGTCGGTCTCACGCGACCAGCTAAAGACTCTTTTAGCGAGAACTTATCCGACGCGCACTCGCACTGGAGGTATGGACGCAGAGGACACGGTCGTCAAGACCGGGACGACGACGGTCGGCCTCACCACGGCCGACGGTGTCGTCCTCGCGGCGGACCGGCGCGCCTCGCTGGGCGGGCGGTTCGTCTCGAACAAGAACGCGGTGAAGATCGAACAGGTCCACCCCCGCGCGGCGGTGACGATGTCCGGGTCAGTCGGCGGCGCACAGGACTTCATCCGACAGTTGCGCGTCGAGGCGGACCTCTACGAGACGCGCCGCGGGCGCGAGATGAGCATGGACGCCCTCGCCCGACTCGCGGGGAACCTCCTCCGCGGCAAGCCCGCCAGCCCCCTCCTCGGCGGCGTCGAACGCGATGGAACGCCCCGTGTCTTCTCGGTGGACGGCGCGGGCGGCGTCCTCGAAGACGCCTACGGCGCGACGGGGAGCGGGATGACCGTCGCGACGGGCGCGCTCGAACGCCTCTACCGCGAGGACCTCTCGCTCGCGGAGGGCGTGGAGGTGGCTGCCGAGGCCGTCGCCGCCGCCAGCGAGCGCGACACCGCATCCGGTAACGGTATCACCGTCGCGCGTCTCACCGCCGACAGCGTGGACATCGAGAGCTACGACGACGCGAACGAGGTTCTCCAACAATGATGGGCAACAGCGACCGACAGGCGTACGACCGCAACAGCAACATCTTCTCGCCGGACGGGCGACTCTACCAGGTCGAGTACGCCCGCGAGGCGGTCAAACAGGGCAGTCCGAGCGTCGGCATCCGGACCGAGGACGGCGTCGTCCTCGCGGCCACCCGCCGCGTGCGCTCGAAACTCCTCGAACCCCGCAGCGTCGAGAAGCTCCACAAGGTCGACGACCACCACGGTGTCGCCAGCGCCGGGCACGTCGCCGACGCCCGCCAACTGGTCGACCAGGCCCGCCGCGCGGCGCAGGTCGAACGCCTGCGCTACGGCGAGCCCATCACCACCGAACAGCTCACCACCGAGGTCAGCGAACACATCCAGGAGTACACCCAGTCCGGCGGGACGCGCCCGTTCGGCGCGGCGCTCCTCATCGCCGGCTTCAGCGAGGAGGGGCCGCGCCTGTTCGAGACGGACCCCTCGGGGACCGCCATCGAGTGGCGCGCCACCGCCATCGGCGGGGGTAGCGAGGGAATCCAGTCCGACCTCGAAGAGCAGTACGACGAGGCGATGGGCATCGAGGACGCCGTCGCCCTCGCCCGTGACGTGCTGACCGACGACGAGTCGGAGGACGAGGAGGACGACGGCCTCGGGGGCATCGCCGTCGTCGTCATCACCGAGGACGGGTTCGAGGAGCGCGACTCGAACGAGCACGGCGAGTGAGAGCCGCGGAACGCTGAGCGGGGAGTTGAGCGACCCGCGAGGAGCGAGACGTCGAGTAGCGAAGCCTCGGAAGAATCGAGCGGTCATCCGACTGACGCCCGTTCTCGAACGCGACTGTCCCTCCTAGCTCGCCGTCCCCGCCGCGTACTCCTCGTACTCGACGACGCTCCCGTCGGCCCCCACGAGGAGTTCGAGTCCGTCGCCGTCGAGTTCCGTCGCCACCCGGACGCACCACGGGTCGTCCGAGAGGACGCCCTCGGTCCACTCCGGTCCGACGTTCCAGATGGGTCGCTCGCGCACGTCGACCGAGTGATCGTGGTAGAACGAGACGACGGCGGGATGGTCGAGCACGGCGAGCGTCACCGGACAGCGCATCGCGTACCCGCAGGCCGCACACTCCAGTTCGAGGCGGACCGGCCGCGACGGGTCCGCGTCGTCGTCCATCTCGTCTCCTTCTTCCCGGGCGTACTCGACGCGCGAGTCGCTCGCGCCGCCACACTCCGGGCAACTGCCCCGGGTCATCAGCGCCACGCGGTGGCGGTGGAGGCGGTCGAACGCCGCCGGGAGGGAGTCGTCGTCGTGGCTCCGGTGGCCGCCGGGCGGGAACGACAGCGAGAGCACGTCGCGCTCGCAGGCGGTACAGGAGACGGCGACGGTGTTGTCGGCCGCGCCGGCCACGAGCGTCTCCCCGTCGCAGAACGGACAGGGGTCGCCGACCGGGACCGGGTCGCGGTCCACGCTGTCGGTGTACGCGCCGGAGACGATGGCGCGGGCGACCCGGAGGCCCGCGTCGGTGAACGTGTAGCCGCCCTCGACCTCCCGCAGGTAGTGGTCGGTGAGTTGGCGGAGGTGGTAGGCGAACCCGGCCGTCGTGTCCGCCCCCGACGCCTCGAATAGCTCCGAGAAGGTCCGCGTCCGCGGTGCGACCTCGTTTCCAACCCCCTCCTCGCCCTCGGGGGAGAGGAGGGCCGCGAGGACGCGCACCCGCGTCTCGTTGCCGAGGGGGGCGAACGCCTCGCTGGGGTCGACGGCCGACGCCTCGTCGGGGAGGGCACCCCCCGCGTCTTCGGGCCCGACGTCGACCCCGGACTCGGCGGCGACGCCCCCCGCTCGTTCGCTCATGACTCCTCTTATTCCGTCCTGTCGGATAAACCGTCCCCCGATGTGGGGTGGGGCACGGACTCGGCGTGGTTCCCGAGGGGTCTCCACTCGGCCTCGATACTCGCTTCCGAACCTCGTCGCTCGCGGCTCCCGCACGGGTCACCGTTCGCATTCTCGCGGTTCTCGTTCGCTCGCGCTCACTCCGAACCGCGCTACTCCTCACGGCTCCCTCCGTTCGCCGTTCAGATTCTCCGAGGCCTTCCCGCTGGTCAGGCCTCGCTACTCGCTCCGAATCTCGTCGCTCGCGGCTTCGCCGCTCGCCTCACCGAGATTCTCACACCCTCCGGTCGTTCCGAATCTCGAACTCCATCTCCGTCGCGATTCGCTCCGCCGTCTCCCGGTCGACCAGTCGCTCCACGAGGTGCAGGGCGAGGTCGATACCCGACGTGACGCCGCCGGCGGTGACCACGTCGTCGTCGTCCACGACCCGGTCCTCCCTGACCTCCACGTCGAACTCGCGCAGGTCGTCGAGCGCGCCGTGGTGGGTGACGGCGGGACGGCCGTCGAGGACGCCGCCGTGCGCGAGAATCATGCCCCCGGTGCAGACGGAGGCGACGGTAGCGCCCTCCTCGTGGGCGCGGGCGGCCGCCTCTGGCAGGTCGCCGCGTTCGACCTCCGACCACGCGCCGGCCGAACTCCGGTCGTTCCACCCGCCGCCGGGGACGACGAGGAGGTCCGGGTCGTCGAGGACCCCGTCGACGCCGACGCGGAGGCCGTGACTCGCGGTCACCGTCTCCCGCGGTTCGAGCGTCACGAGCGAGACGGTCAGGTCGGCTCCATACCGGGCGGCGTTGGCGAACACCTCGAACGGGCCGACGGCGTCGAGTTCGTCGAACCCCTCGTAGAGCACTATCTGGACGTCGGTTTCCGTCATGGGCGGCGCTTGGCGGGGGGAGGGCTTAGCTGGTCGCGTCCGCGGGGGTCCACGAGTCACGAGTCGTGAGTCGCGAGCGGTGACACGCGCGTCACCACCTGACCCGCGTGTCCGCGCCGACTGAAGTACCGCGAGGGCGTAGGCGGGGTATGACGAGTACGCCACCGCCGATTCCGGGCATCCACCACGTCACTTGCATCGCGGGCGACCCGCAGGAGAACTACGAGTTCTACACCGACACGCTCGGTCTCAGGCTGGTCAAGCGGAGCGTCAACCAGGACGACCCGACCACCTACCACCTGTTCTACGCGGACGCCGAGGGGTCGCCGGGGTCGAGCATGACGTTCTTCCCGTGGGAGGGGATGCAGTCGGGACGGGTCGGTGCCGGGCAGGTGAGCACCACCGCGTTCCGCGTCCCCGAGGGGTCGCTCGACTTCTGGCTCGACCGTTTCGAGGAACAGGGCGTGGACCACGACGCGCCGGTGAAACGGTTCGGGGAGCGCGTCCTCCCGTTCCGCGACCCGGACGGCCTGCCCCTCGAACTCGTCGAGGGTCCGGACGCGGGCGTGCCGTGGACCGAGTCGGTGCCCGAGGAGGCCGCGATTCGGGGGTTCCACGGTGTCGCCCTCGCCGTCCGCGACGTGGGTCCGACGGCCGAACTCCTGCGGACCATGGGCTACACCGAGGTGGACGGCGAGGCGGCGGACGACCGAACGCGCTTCGAGTCCTCGGGCGACCTCGGAGCGGTCGTGGACCTCGTGCCCACCGACAGGGAGGGGACGCAGGGCTACGGCACGGTCCACCACGTCGCGTTCCGGACTCCCACGGACGAGGACCAGGCGGCGTGGCGCGACTCCCTGACGGACCTCGGCTTCCAGCCGACGCCCGTCATCGACCGCGAGTGGTTCCACTCGGTGTACTTCCGCGGCGGCACGCGCGAGGCGAACACCGGTGGTGTCCTGTTCGAACTCGCGACCCACGAACCGGGCTACACGGTCGACGAACCTCTCGACGAACTGGGGTCGTCGCTCGTCCTCCCCCCGAAGTTCGAGTCGATGCGCTCGCAGATAGAAGCCGCCCTCCAGCCACTCTCGACGGACGACTGACGCCGCCCGGGTCGCCCGTCCCGGGGAGCTATTACGCCCCGGGCGGACTCACTCGCATGACCGACCACACCGTCGAACTGTCCCTCTCCGCCGAGGAGTACGACCGTCTGACCGACGTCGCCGACGACCCCGAGGCGTTCGTCCGGGCGGCGACCCTCGACCGGGTCGAACAGGAGGAGTCCGTCGCGTTCACGCAGGCGGGCGGGTTCCGCGAGGCCGACCCGGAAGACCGGGCCACCGACTCGGACGTGCCCCGCCCCCCGGTAGCGGCACTCGTCGGCTTCGACATCGAGTCGATGGGCGACGGCGAGTCGCTGGTCACGTTCGAGGCGGGCCCCGAACACGCCAACCCGATGGGGACGCTCCACGGCGGCATCCTCTGTGACGTGGGCGACGCGGCGATGGGAGTCGCCTACGCGAGCACCCTCGGCCCCGAGGAGTCGTTCACCACGCTCGAACTCGACGTCAACTACCTCCGGCCCGTGTGGGACGCGCGACTGGAGGCGACCGGACGGGTCGTCTCCGGGGGGCGGACCATCGGCCTCGTCGAGTGCGACGTCCACGACGAGGAGGGCCGTCTGGTCGCCCGCCTCTCCAGTACCTGTATGACCCTGCGCGGGGAGGGCGCGGCGGGACGATAACCCCCGGCCTCCGCCGTGGGAACCCGCGGCAAGGTTATCTCGTCCGGGCGGCTAGCACGGCCGTGGCAAAAAAGGACTTCAGTGACGTCACCGGCCTCCCGGACGACCTCGGCATCGGGGACGACCTCGCTCGCGCGGAACAGCACCTCACGGTCCGCGTCGAGTCGCGCCGCTACGGCAAGCCCATGACCATCGTCGAGGGGTTCGAAGACGACAGCGTCGACCTCCGGGAACTCGCGTCGACGCTGAAACGCCGCCTCGCGACCGGCGGCACCGTCGACGGCGGGCACATCGAACTGCAGGGAGACCACGCCGCCCGCCTCCCCGACGTCCTCCGCGAGGAGGGCTTTCAGGTCGACTGACTCACTCGCCCGCCCGGTGGACGGTGACGGCCAGTCGTCCGTCGAAGCGCCAGCGAGCGACCGGCGACTCGCGGTCGAACCGCGCCGGGACGCCGACGGTCTCGCCGTCGAACGTCTGTTCGTAGGTCTCGCCCTCCTCGGCGCTCAGGACGCCGTCGGCGAACGCGCGGACCGGCTCAGGAACTGTCTCGCTCATGTCACCCCGTTGGTCCGCCTGCCCGATAGCCGTTGGCCCGCCGCGCGCCGGCCGGTCGTCTCCGGGAGACGACTCTCCCGAATCCGAGCATTTCGTATCGCGCTCGGTGGTTTATCCGGCCGACACGCGGGGCTTTTACTCGCTGACCGTGAATCGGGGGTATGGTGCGGAACGTCGCGGAGTTCTTCCGCGAACTCGAACCCGAGGACTTCTATCTGCTCTCCGGGCTGGAACACGGGATGCGGTTCTCGCGGTGGGTCGACCGCGACCGCCTGACCGAGTTCGCTCGCCTCGACGGTGAGGAGGTCGACTACCGACTGGACCGGTGTGAGGACCGCGGCCTGGTCGAGCGCAAGACCATCCAGTATCAGGGCTTCCGGCTCACCTTCGAGGGGTACGACGCCCTCGCCCTGCGGACGTTCGCCGAACGCGACACCATCGAGGGGTTCGGCGCGCCCCTCGGGGTGGGCAAGGAGAGCGACGTCTACGAGGTGCGCTCGTACAAGCCGCTGGCGCTGAAGTTCCACCGCGAGGGCTACACCAACTTCCGGGAAGTCAGGAAGGAACGGGAGTACACCGCCGACAACCAGCACGTCTCGTGGTTCTACACGGCTCGGAAGGCCGCAGAACGGGAGTACGAGGTGCTGGAAGCGCTCTATCCCGACGTCCGGGTCCCCCGGCCCATCGACCAGAACCGCCACGCCATCGTCATGGAACAGTTGGGCGGCGTCGAACTCTCGAAGGCGGGACTGGACGACAGGCAGGTGGTGGGCGTCCTCGACCTCGTCCTCGACGAGGTGGACGGCGCGTACCGCGCGGGCTACGTCCACGCCGACATGAGCGAGTACAACGTCTCGGTGGACACCGACGGCGTCACCGTGTTCGACTGGCCCCAGGCCGTCGCCACGGACCACGAGAACGCCGACGAACTGCTGGACCGCGACCTGGAGAACCTCCTGCGCTACTTCGAGCGCAAGTACCCTCAGCAGGTCGACGACCCGGACCTTGCCGCCCTCGCGACGGCAATCCGTGACGGGGAGTTCGAGTCGGTCCGCGCGTTCCTCTGACCCGCGGACTGTCCCGTGCGGCGCGCACCTAGGCTTATCGGCCCCTCGGAGGTAGGTTCGGACGAACATGACCGACGACCTCACCGAAGCGCCGACGCTCGCCCGCGAGGACTTCCTGACGCTCGACGACCCCTACTTCACGCGCGACAACGTCGCCCTCGTCACCGGCGGCGGGTCGGGCATCGGGCAGGCCGTCGCCCTCGGGATGGCCGAGAACGGCCTCACCGCTCTCGCCACCGACATCGACGAAGAGGGCCTCGAAGCGACCGCCGAGAAGGCCGATGACCTCGGTATCGAGGGCGTCCACACCGTCGAGGGCGACCTGACCAGCGACGAGGACATGGACGCCATCGTCGAGGAGGCCGCCTCGCTCGGCGACATCAAGTTCCTCGTCAATATCGCGGGCCTGCAACACGTCGCGCCCATCGAGGACTTCCCGATGGAGCAGTACGACCTGATGCACGACGCGATGCTCCGCGCGCCCCTCTACCTCACCAAGCGCTGTCTGCCCCACATCCGCGACAGCGAGGACGGCGTCGGCGCGGTCGGGAACATGTGTTCCATCCACGGCCACTACGTGACGAAGGACAAGGTGGCGTACAACATGGCGAAGTTCGGCCTCCGGGGTCTCACGCAGTCCATCGCCGCCGAGGGCGAGGGGAAGGTCCGCGCGTTCACCGTCTCCACCGCCTACGTGAAGACGCCTCTCGTGACGAACCAGATCGCCGACACCGCACAGGAGCGCGGCATCTCGGAGGAGGAAGTAGTCGAGGACGTGATGCTCGGGCAGGC
The DNA here is from genome assembly GCF_024227715.1 of Halomarina litorea. Taxonomy (NCBI): domain Archaea; kingdom Methanobacteriati; phylum Methanobacteriota; class Halobacteria; order Halobacteriales; family Natronomonadaceae; genus Halomarina; species Halomarina litorea. The sequence goes on from NZ_CP100448.1 coordinate 433,830, forward strand.
CCGCGTCAAGGAGATGATGACGCCCGCCGAGGTGGCGAACCTGTTTACCTTCGCCTTCTCGGAGAACGGGAAGTACCTCGACGGCGGGGACCTCCTGTGGGACGGGGGGTACACCCTGACGTACGAGTAGTGCGAGGCGCGAGCGCCAGCGAGCGCCTCGAATGACGAACGGTGAGCGAAGCGAACCGTGAGTAAGGCGCGGTTCGGAGCGACCGGAAGGGGACGAGAAGCTCGAAGACACGAACGGCAACCGGAGTGAGCCGTGAGAAGAGCGCGGTTCGGGGGGCTCGAAGAGCCCGAGAACCGCGAGCAGGGCGAGCACAGCGAGCGCCTCGAACGCCGAACGGTGGGCCTCGCCTCCGGACCACACGGCGAGTTCGACACATCTCTCCTCGGAAACTTCCGAAATGACGTCTTCTGGAGCGCTAGCGTCTGACCACGGTTTTCGCGGGAGCGTCACCGACTGCCGCCGATAAACCACGAGCCGCGATATCAATCGAGTTCGTGACTGTCTCGGAGGGGGTATCTCTCCGTCGTCGGGAGCGGACGGACGCCCCTCGCACCAACCCGGTGGTCCGTTTATGCGACCTCCGTCCCACCTCCCGGTCGATGCTGTCCCCGTTCGTCTGGCCGGCCGTCGTCCTCGTCGCCGCCGTCGCCACGAGCGCGGGCGTCTGGGTGGCCCTCCGGCGCTACCGGCCGTCGCTCACCGCGAGCGGGTGTCTCGGCCTGTTCGTCGTGTTCGGGCAGACGCTCGACGGCCTCTCGACGCTCGTAGCCGTCGACGTGCTCTCCTTCACCGAGCGGGTGGCCGCCTCGCGGGCCGTCCTCGCGTTCGCGGGCGACCTGCCCGTTGCGCCAGTGCTCGGAACGGGGTGGCTGTTCGTCCTCGTGAAACTCGGCCTCGCGCTCGTGCTGGTCTCGCTCGTCCGTCCGGAACTGGAGGAGTCGCCCGCGGTCGGACGAGCGCTCCTGTTCGTCGCCGGGAGCGTCGGCTTCCTCCCGGGGGCAAGCAACCTCCTGCGGTTCCTCGCGGTCTGACAGGGCGGGTCACGGACCGTCTTCCTCTCCGTCGCCGTCGGTCCGCGCGCGGCGGGCGAACAGCGCCTCGGCGGCCCGTTCGCCCGCCTGAATCGTCCAGAGCGTGGCGTACAGGCCGTCGAGGGCGAGCAGGTCGTCGTGACTCCCCGACTCCACGATGCGGCCCTCGTCGACGACGTAGATGCAGTCGGCGTCCTTGATCGTCGAGAGGCGGTGGGCGATGACGAGGGTGGTCCGGTCTTCGGTCAGGCGGGCCAGTCCGCGCTGGATGAGCACCTCCGTCTCGGTGTCGACGGCGCTGGTCGCCTCGTCGAGCACCAGAATCTCGGGGTCCTGTAACATCGCGCGGGCGATGGCGACCCGTTGTCGCTGACCGCCGGAGAGTTTCACGCCGCGTTCGCCGACGCGGGTGTCGTAGCCGTCGGGCAGGTCTTCGATGAACTTGTGGGCCTCCGCGGCGCGGGCCGCGTCCGCTATCTCCTCGTCCGTGGCGTCGAAACTCCCGTAGGCGACGTTCTCCCGGACGGTGCCGTCGAAGAGGAACACGTCCTGCGAGACGTAGCCGATGGCGTCCCGGAGGCTGTCGACCGCAACGTCGCGCACGTCGAGGCCGTCCACCCGGATGATCCCGGCGTCGACCTCGTAGAGGCGCAAGAGGAGTTTCGCGGCGGTCGACTTCCCCGCGCCCGTCGGGCCGACGAACGCGACGGTTTCACCGGGGGCGACCGACAGCGAGAGGTCGCGGACCACGGGGAGGTCCTCGCGGTAGCCGAAGGTGACGTCCTCGTACTCCACGCGGCCCTCGATGCGGTCGGGGACCACCGCGCCCTCCCGGTCGCGGACCACCACCTCCCGGTCGAGGAAGGAGACGACGCGTTCGGCGGAGGCGCGGGCGTCCTCGTAGGAGGCGACGATGCGCCCCGCCCCCGAGAGCGGGTCGATGAACCGCTGGGTCATGAACAGGAAGGTGACGAACTCCCCGACGAGGAGGGTCCCCGAGAAGGGACCCGGCGGCCCGGCGACGAGCCAGTAGCCCCCCAGCGCGAAGGTGGCGGCGAAGGCGACCCCTGCCAGCAGTTCCATCGTCGGCTGATAGAGGTACTCCAGGCGGGCGACGGCCCACGTCCGGAGGTAGTAGTCGAAGGAGGCCTCCCGGATGCGCGCCTCCTCGTGGGCCTCGGTGTGCGAGGTCTTGATGACCTCCATCCCGCTGATGTTGTTCTCCAGTCTGGTGTTCAGCGCCCCGACGCTGGAGCGGAGCGCGCGGTAGCGAGGGCGGATGGTCCGCATGAACCAGACGGTGAACGCCGTGAGGAGGGGGACAGCGACGAGGGTGACGAGCGCGAGTTGCCAGTTCAGCCAGAACAGCACGCCCGCGATGCCGACGACGGTGACGACGAGGGTGAGCGCGTTGCTCACTGTCGACCCGAGGAACGTCCGTAGGTTGCGCACGTCGTCGTTGAGGATGGACATGACCTGCCCGGTCTGCTTGTCGTCGAAGAACGCCATGTCGAGGCCCTGCATCGCCCGGTAGGCGTCGACGCGGATGGCGTGCTGGACGCGGTTCGAGAACAGCGAGAGCGTCGCGCCCTGCGTCCACGTGAAGACGACGCCGAGGACGAACGCCCCGAGGACGAGACCGACCGAGAGCCACACCTGCGCGACGCGGTCCGTCGGCAGGAGTTCGGGGGGGACGAGGGGGAGGCGGTACGGCGTCGTGCCGTTGAACACGGCGTCGATGGCCACGCCCAACACGAGGGGAGGGACGAGGCTCACGCCCCGCCCGAGGATGCTGGCGAGGACGCCGACGACGAACAGCCACAGTTCGTCCGCCGCGTACCGCCCGAACAACCGGCCCACCGGGTCGTTCGACGTCCCCTCCCCGTCGTCTGCGGCGTCGGTCCACCCGCCGTGGAACCGGCCGCCGCCCGGCCCGTGCATTCACGTGAGGTAAGCGACCGCGCTACTTGACGTTCGCGGGGGGTTTCTGTCCCCCCGAGACGGGACCTTAATGTCCCGGGGGACGTACCTCCCGGCGAACGACGGCGGGGCACCGCCACCACCACTCGTATGACACTCCGAGAGCTGATTCGTGAGGTCGAGGGTCGCCGCAGGGAGATCACTGTCCGCGCCCCGTCGGACGAGGCGGGTCTCTCCGCGACTCTCGCCGAACACTTCGCGACGGAGAACGTCACCGTCGAACACGTACCCGTCGAGGACGGCGAGGACGCCGAGATACTGCTGACCGACGGGAACATCATCCTGGCACGCATCTGCGCCGGCGCGGCGCGCTCGCTCGCGGCCCCGGCGACGGACGCGCCGTGGCGCCCGGGCTTCGAGGGGTGTGACTACCGCGACCTGCTCGTCCACCTGGACGACACCCTCTTCTCGTCGTACGACCGCCGGCAGATGCTCGCGACCTCCCGCGAGATAGAAGACCGGGCGTGGCGCACGGCCGAGGGGACGCTGTACGCCGGGTTCCAGCGGTTCTCGGTGCTCGACGCGCAACGGGAGGTGTACCGCCACCTCGCGCGGACGGGCATCGACATCCACGTCTACGGCGAGGCGGACCGCGATCCGCCGCTCACCGAGGGCATCACGTTCCACCCCTCGACGACCCCCGAGGTCACGGACACGTGGTTCCTCGTCTTCGACGACCCGACGGGGTCGAACTCGTGTGCGCTGGCGGCCGAGGAACGCACCCCGGGGGCGTTCTTCGGCTTCTGGACGTACGACCCGATGACGGTCGACCGGGCCGTCGAGGCCGTCACCCGACTCGACTGACCCGTCGCCGGCACTATCGACCGCCTCGCCAACGACTAAACCCTCCCCACGAGTCCGGGAGCGTATGGCACCGAATTCTGCAGGTGAGCGACAGTGAGCGACCAGTCCAGCCAGTCAGCCGAGCGCCTCGACGACATCGGCGACGTCGACGTCGCGACGGACGAGGGTGAGGAGCGGACGGGCCGGCGGAAGCCCCCACTGGTCGCCCGCCTGCTGTTCGGCGGCGTCCTCGCGTACAACGGCTACACGCAGCTCTCGAACCTCCAGCAGATGGCCGGGTACGCGGACGCGAAGGACGTCCCGAAGCCCGGGAAGATGGTTCCGTTCACCGGCGGGATGCTCCTCGTCGGCGGCCTCGGCGTCGTCTTCTGGCGCGCGCCGAAGTTCCTCGCGGGCGCGCTGGCGACGTTCCTCGCCGTGACGACGCCGACGATGCACGACTTCTGGAACGCCGACGAGGAGTCGAAGCAGTCCGAGAAGAACCACTTCCTGAAGAACCTCGCCATGCTCGGCGCCGCGCTCGCGTTCGTGGGCTGGGACGACGAGGACTGACCGACCCCGAATCCAGCGATCCGGAACCCGATTCCTTCCGGTAATATTCGCCCGCCGACAAATTATCGAATTTCCGAAATGATTTTCCCCGACTCCGGTCTGAGTGAGGTATGGACGAGTCCCGCTCGCACATCGAGACGCTCGCGGTCAGCCACGGCGAGAAGCCCTACCCTGACTCGCCCGCGGCGGGGAGTCGCCGGGGTGCGCAGTACGGCGACGTGGTCTCGCCGGTCCATCTCGCCTCGACGTACGCCCTCCCCCGCCTCGACCCCTCGATGGGACTGGACGACGCCGACCCGGACGCGGGCCAGTTCCTCTACGCGCGCCTGTCGAACCCGACGCGCCACGCCCTCGAACAGCGGCTCGCGGCCCTCGAAGGCGGCACGCACGGTTTCGCCTTCGCCTCGGGGACGGCGGCCATCACCACCGTCCTGCTCTCCGTCGTGGAACCGGGCGACCACGTCGTCGCCTTCGACGACCTGTACGCGGGCACGCGCCGTCTGCTGGAGGACCTCTTCGAGCGCCGACTCGACGTGTCCGTCTCGTTCGTGGACGCCACCGACGTCGAGAACGTCGAACGGGCGATGCGCGAGGAGACGCGCTTCGTCTGGATGGAGACGCCGACGAACCCCCTGCTCCGTCTGTGCGACGTCGCGGCCATCGCGGACGTCGCCCACGAGGGCGGCGCGCTCCTCGGCGTGGACAACACGTTCGTGAGTCCGTACTTCCAGCAACCGCTGGCGCTCGGCGCGGACGTCGTCGCCCACAGCACGACGAAGTATCTCAACGGCCACTCCGACAGCGTGGGCGGGTGCGTCGTCACGGACGACGACTCGCTGGCCGAGACCCTCGCCTTCCACCAGCAGGTGGCGCTCGGCAACGCCCTCGCGCCGTTCGACAGCTACCTCCAGTTGCGGGGGCTGAAGACGTTCCCCCTCAGGATGCGCCAGCACGAGGCCAACGCCACCGCAGTCGCCGAGTTCCTCGCGGACCACCCGAGCGTCGAGCGGGTGCGCTACCCCGGCCTCGACTCCCACCCGCAGTACGACCTCGCCCGCGAGCAGATGACGGGCTTCGGGGGCGTCCTCTCGTTCGAACTCGCCGGGGAGATGGACGACGTCGTCGAGTTCGTCGGGGCGCTGGAGGAGTTCACGCTCGCCGTGAGTCTCGGCGGCGTCGAGAGCCTCATCGAGTGCCCGGCGGCGATGACCCACGAACCCCTGCCGCGTGCCGAACGCGAGGCGGTGGGCATCACGGACACCCTCCTCCGGGTGAGCGTGGGCGTCGAACACGTCGACGACCTGATTGCGGACCTCGAACGCGGCTTCGCCGCCGTCGGCCGTGCCACCGAATCACAGTCGGCGTGACCTTCGAAGTCCCTAAGTAGCCCAGCTAGGTAGTAGGGACAACTCGCTGGGCGGACGGGCACCAGTGGGCACCTGCCTCGGCAGGTCGGGATGTGACTCGCGTCCGGAGGACGCCGGGTTGAACCACGCAACGCCCGTCGGTGATTACACAATGGCACGAAGTTTCTACTCGCACATCCGCGAGGCGTGGGAGTCCCCGAAGGAGGGGAAACTCGCCGAGCTCCAGTGGCAGCGACAGCAGGAGTGGCGCGACCAGGGCGCCATCGAACGCGTCGAGCGCCCCACTCGCCTCGACAAGGCCCGCACGCTGGGCTACAAGGCGAAGCAGGGCGTCGTCGTCGCCCGCGTCTCCGTCCGCAAGGGCGGGGCCCGCAAACAGCGCTTCAAGGCCGGCCGCCGGTCGAAGCGCCAGGGGGTCAACAAGATCACGCGGCGCAAGAACCTCCAGCGCATCGCCGAGGAGCGCTCCCAGCGCCGCTACCGCAACCTGCGCGTCCTCAACAGCTACTGGGTCGGCGAGGACGGCTCGCAGAAGTGGTTCGAGGTGATCCTCCTCGACCCCGAGCACCCCGCCATCCAGAACGACGACGACCTCAACTGGATCTGTGACGACTCCCAGAGGGGTCGCGCGTTCCGCGGCAAGACCGGGGCCGGCCTCAAGGGCCGTGGCCTGCGGAACCGCGGCAAGGGTGCCGAGAAGGTCCGTCCCTCGGTCAACTCGAACCGCAACCGCGGCAAGTAACCCGACTCGACTCTCCCGTTTCTCTCTCGACCAGCGACCGCTTCAGACGCGCTCGACCCGTGCGACGAACGCCGGCACCTCGCCGCCCGCCGACTCGTAGACTGTCTCCGAGACCCCCCGGACCGCCCACCCGTCCTCGAACGCCGCCGCGAACCCCCCGCGGGGGACCGGCGTGGGTCCCCAGTCCTCCGGCGCGCCCTCGGCGAACGCGAGGACGTGGACGCGACCGCCCGCATCGACCACTCCCGCCAGCGAGTCGGCGTAGCGCCGTCGCGTGTCGGTGTCGGCGAAGACGTGGAACAGGCCGCAGTCGAGGACCGTGTCGAACCGGCCGAGGTCGGCGGGCAGGGCGAGGACGTCCGCGACGCGGAACGTGACGTCCGCCGCGTCGGTCGCCGCCCGCGCCTGCTCGATCGCCCGCTCCGAGCCGTCTATCCCCACCACGGGGTGTCCTCGCTCGCCCAGATACCGGGCGTGTTCTCCCCGGCCGCACCCGACGTCGAGGACGCGCCCCTCGACGGCTCCCGTCTCGACGAGGCGCACGACGGCCGGTTGCGGGCGGCCCACGCTCCACGGCGTGTCGTCGGCCGCGTACCGGTCGTTCCACCACTCGAAGCGCGGGTCTTCGGTCACACTCCCGTTCGAGACGACTCCGCGGGATAAACCCGACGCCCCGTCGCAGGAGTGAAACCCGCGGCGGGCGAGGCGGCGACATGGACCTCATCGAGGCGCTGTACGCCGACGGCCTCACGTGCGTCGTCGGCGCGGGCGGGAAGAAGACGACGCTGTACGCCCTCGCGAACGCGGCCGAGCGCGCCGTCCTCACCGCCACGGTTCGCATCCCCCTCTTCGACGAACAGGTTTCGCGGGTCGTCGTGACCGACGACCCGGTCGGCGAACTCGACGGGAACGGCGAGTGGCCACTCGGTCTCGTCCCCGAACGCGAGGACGACCGCTACCGGGGGTACGACCCCGAGGTGGTGGACGACCTGTCCGCCCACGCGCCCGGTCCCGTCCTCGTGAAGGCCGACGGCGCCCGAACGCGGGAGTTCAAGGCCCCCGGCGAGGACGAACCCCGCATCCCCGAGCACGCCGACACCGTCCTCCCCGTCGCCAGCGTCCACGTCGTCGGGAAGCCCCTCTCCGAGGAGTTCGTCCACCGGCCCGAACGGGTCGCGGACCTCACGGGCCTCTCGACGGGCGACACCGTCGAACCGGAGCACGTCGCGCAGGTGCTCGCACACGCCCGCGGGGGGCTGAAGGGCGTCCCGCGGGACGCGACGGTGGTCCCCGTCCTGAACAAGGTGGACGACGGGGACCTGCTGGTGACCGCCCGCCGCATCGCCCACGGCATCCACGACCTGCTGGCAGAGGAGTTCCACGTCCCGCACGTCGCGCTCACCTCGCACGGCGAGGTCGTCAGGACCGTCTGAGAACCGTCAACGCCGTCGCAGACGCTCCTCCGCCGCACGGAGCTCCTCGCGGGTGTTGACGTTCTCGAAGGTGTCGAGCGACCCGCGTTCCCGGAGCCCCGCCTCCCCGACGACGACCCAGTCGAGGCGGTCGAGTGGAGCCAGAATCTTGTGTTCGCCCGCCGCGAGCGCCGCCTCGCAGGCGTCGGCCATCGCGTCGGCACGGTAGACGGCCTGCGTCGTCTGGTACCAGCCGTCGTCGAGTTTTGGCACCGCGGCGTCGTGACCGGCCGCTCGCTCGAAGAGGTACGAGACGACGCCGGGGTCGACGAACGGCATGTCGCAGGCGACGACGACGGCGTACTCGCTCTCGACGGCCCGCAGTCCCGTCCCGATACCGGCCATCGGCCCCTCGTCGGTGGCCTCGTCGACGGCGAACCGGACCGGGAGGGGGTAGCCGTCGAGGGCGTCCTCGATACGCCCGCGCTGGTCGGCCCGGCAGTTGACGACGAGCGAATCGACGACGCTCGCGAGGCGATCGGCGACGTGACGGACCATCGGTGTCCCTCCCAACGACGCGACGGCCTTGTCCGCCTCGCCGAACCGTGTCGAGCGACCGCCGGCGACGATGACGCCCGTGGGCATGGCCGAGGGTTCGCCGCCCGACGGGAAAACCGCCCCGGCGACTACTTAGGTGTGTGACACGAACCCGCGGGCATGACCGACACGCGCGAGGCGGGGGACGGCGGCGAGAAGGGGGGAGTCGCCGACGAGCGAATCCCCATTACCCTCGTGAGCGGCCCCCTCGGGGCGGGCAAGACGACGCTGGTGAACCACCTCCTGCGGAACGCGGGCGGTCGCCGTATCGCCGTCGTCCTCAACGACATGGGCGAGGTGAACGTCGACGCCGAACTGGTCGAACGCGAGTCGGAGGACGAGGGCATCGTCGACCTCTCGAACGGCTGTATCTGCTGTCGGCTCTCGGGCGACTTACTCGACTCGCTGGACCGACTGGCCCGCGAACGCGACTTCGACCACCTCGTCGTGGAGGCGTCGGGCATCAGCGAACCTCTCCCCATCGCCCGGACGCTCTCGGGGGGCGACGGGGAGGGGCCGGACCCGACCGGGCGCTACCGACTCGACACGCTGGTGACCGTCGTGGACTGCTACGGCTTCTGGAAGGAGTTCGACGCCGGTGCCGCCCTCCCGGCGGGCTACGACCCCGACCGGCCGCTGGCGGACGTCCTCGTGGAGGGCATCGAGTTCTGCGACGTCCTCCTGCTCAACAAGTGCGACCTCGTCCCCGACGACGCGATGGACGATATCGAGGGCGTCGTCCGCCGCCTCGGGCCACGGGCGGCGGTCCACCGGACGACGGAGTCGGCAATCGACCCCGAACGGGTGCTCGACACGGGCCGGTTCGACCTCGGGGCGGCCCAGCGAGAGCAGGGGTGGAAGCGCGAACTCGCCGGGCGTCACGACCCGGACGGGGACGGCGTGCACGCCGGCCACGACCACGCCGGGCGGTCTGCGGCCGAGGCCCACGGCGTCGAGTCGGTGGTGTACCAGCGCGACCGGCCGTTCAACCCGGTACGGTTCGCGGGATTCCTCGAGTCGTGGGACGGGTCGGTGGTTCGCGCGAAAGGCTTCTGCTGGCTGGCGAGTCGGCCCGAGGAGGTAATCGGCCTGAGTCAGGCCGGTCCCTCGCTCCGGGCGGGTCCCATCGGGGAGTGGGGTGGGGACGACCCGGCGACGCGACTGGTGTTCATCGGGCGGGAACTGGACGAGGAGACGCTGACCGCGGGGCTGGACGACTGTCTCGTCGACGAGGGCGAGGCGTGGGTGGGCGAGGACCCGTTCCCGATGGAGACGCTGTTGCGCTGAGCGCTGACCGACTCAGGCTAGCTGGTCGCGCAGGTCCTCGTAGGACTCGTGGAAGCCGTACGTCGACTCGGTCCTCCCGCGCATGGCGGTCTGGTACACCTCGTCGTACTCCAGCAGGCGCTCCCAGCCCATCCCCATATTGCAGTACAGGCACATGACGTGGGGTAGCCGGCGTCGAAGAATAACGGTTGTGTCGAGGGTCGACGCTAGGGTTCCAGCAGGACCTTCGTGACGCCCTCCTCGCGCTTGTCGAACTTCTCGTACATCTCGGGGGCCCGTTCGAGGTCCACGCGGTGTGAGACGACCCACGAGGGGTCGGCCCGGCCCTCGATGATGAGGTCGCGCAGTTCGCGGTTGTACTGCTTGACGTTGCACTGGCCCGTCCCGAGTTTCTGGCCCTTCTCGAACAGTTTGCCGAAGTCGATGCCGAGGCGGCCCTGCGCGGCCATCTCGTCGGGCGCACCGGGGTCAGAGGGGACGTACAGCCCCGGAATGCCGAGTTCACCGGTCGGTCGGACGACCTGAATCAACTGGTTCAGCACGACGGCGGGGTTCTCGCGGGCGGGGTCGTAGGCGTCCGACCCGGGGTCGGTCTCGGGGTCGATGGCCTGGTAGCCGACGGCGTCGACGCCCTTGTCCACGCCGTCGCCGTGCATCTCCTTGATCTGTTCGACCGGGTCGCCCTCCTCGAAGTTGATGGCGTGGGCGTCGCAGTGCTCCTCGGCGAGTTCGAGGCGACTCGGGACGCGGTCGACGACGTAGATTTCGGCCGCGCCCTTGACCTTCGCGCTGTAGGCGGCCATCAGGCCGACCGGCCCCGCGCCGAAGACGGCGATGGACTCGCCGGGTTGGAGGTTGGCGAGTTCCGTCCCGTGCCACCCGGTCGGGAAGATGTCCGCCAGCAGGGCGAAGGCGTCCTCGTGTTCGTCCCCCTCGGGCAGGTGCAGGGCGTTGAAATCGGCGTACGGGATGCGGAGTTGCTCGGCCTGCCCGCCCTGGTAGGGGCCCATCGCCACGTAGCCGTAGGCCCCGCCGGCGAAGCCGGGGTTGACGTTCGTACAGAACCCCGTGTAGCCGTTCTCGCAGTTGCGACAGAACCCGCAGGCGACGTTGAACGGGGCGACGACGCGGTCGCCCTCCTCGAGTGTGGTGACTGCGTCGCCCACCTCGGTGACGACGCCCATGTTCTCGTGGCCGAAGACGATGCCCGGTTCCGCCGCGGTCCGACCCTCGTACATGTGGAGGTCGGACCCGCAGATGCACGTCGTCGTGATGTCGATGACGACGTCGTTCGGGTGCTCTATCGTCGGTTCGTCGACCTGCTCGACCGCCACTTCCTTCTCGCCCTTGTAGACGACTGCGTCCATTGACATGTGTTGTTCCTCCTCGTGGCGATTGGGTTACTGGAATGATATTTCTTTTCCGCTGTCGTGCTGTACGTCTCGGTTCCGACACTGTCCGGCGGGGCCGCGGTGTGGCGGGCCGGCGGTCAGAACGGCGCCTCGAGGGCGGGGGTGCGATGGGCGCGCCGCAGACCGAGGACGGCGACGGCGAGCGAGAGCAGTGCGACGAGCGCGACGGTTCTGGTGCTGGTGGTCACACCCTCCCCACGCGCGCCGCGGGGTTAGTGCTATCCCTGCCGGGGGTCCAGAACGTCCCGGAGGGCGTCGCCGAGGACGCCGAAGGAGAGGACGGTCAGCGCGAGGAACACCGCGGGGATAGTCGCAATCCACCACGCCTGCACGAAGTCCGTCCACCGGAGCACCGCCCCGATGGTCCCCCCGGCGATGATGTCGCCGAAGGAGGGGAGGGTGGACCTGCTGAGGCGGAGGTAGGCGAGCGCCGCCTCCGCGAGGACGATGGCGGGTATCTGGAGCGTCGTCGCGGTGATGACCGTCCCCGAGACGTTCGGGAGGACGTGTCGGCGGACCACCTGGAGGTGGCTCGCACCGGCGGTGCGGGCCGCCCGCGCGTACAGTTCCTCGCGGCGCTGGAGGACCTCCGAGCGCACGAGGCGGGCGACGCCGCCCCACGAGAAGAGTCCGAAGACGAGGACGATGAGGAACAGCGAGCGACCGAACAGGAAGATGGCGACGATGTAGACGAGGAAGGCGGGGATGGCCTGCTGGACGTCGACGTAGTACATCAGGACGTCGTCGACCCACCCGCCGACGTAGCCCGCGACGGTTCCGACCACTGTCGCCACGGGGACGATGATGGTTGCGCTGATGAGGCCCACCTGCAGGGTGATGCGCATCGCCATGACGACCATCAGGAGGACGTCCTTGCCCTCGAACGTCGTCCCGAGGGGGTGGGCCATCGTCCCGACACAGCGACTGGCGACGACGGGCCCGACGCACTCGTAGGGGACGCGCGCGTCGATGGAGAACAACACGGGGGGCTGGAAGGCTACCTTCTTGCCGATGACGGGCGTCCCGAGGACGAGGGGGCCGACGAGGCCGAGCAGGAAGAACACGCTGATGTAGGCGGCGGCCGCACTCGCGAGGCTGTCCTCCCTGAGTTGCTGCCAGTAGCCGAGCGCTCGTTCGCGGTCACGCGCGAGGGGGACGACGACGTGGACGACGAAGAGGGCCAGCGAGAGCGAGAACAGCCAGTCGATGCGGGTCACCGTCCAGTTCAACTGGTCCGTCGGGCCGAGGCCGTGCTGGTCCGCGAACAGGACGGCGACGACCCCGAGGAGGACGGCGACGGTGGCCCCCGTTCGCCAGCCGACCCGGGGGGCCGAGCGCTCGCTGTCCCAGTCGATGTCCTCGAACCGGTCGTCGATGTCGGTCGCCATCCGTCTGCGCGTCGTGTCTCCGTGCCGTCGTATCCCCTATCGGGTTAGTGAAGTCTCTGTTTCACCAACCGGTCGGGTATTTGCACCCGCCGTTCCCGCCTTCGGGAGATGACTGCGACCGGAGGTGCGACTTCGTGGGTCGGTGGCTGAGTCTCGCCCGGCGGGTGGTCCTCGCCGTCCTCGCCGTCTACCTCATCCTCTCGCTGACGTGGGCCGCGGTGGCGCTGACGCCGGACCCGAACGAGGCGCAGTTGCGCTACGCCGGTGCGGTCGACGACCAGACCTCCGCGAACGAGACGGAGAGCGCCATCCAGGCGTATCGCGAGGCGCGCGGCTACGACCGGCCCCTGCTCGTCCGCTACCGGACGTGGCTGGTCGACATGACGACGCTCGACTGGGGCGACTCGCGGAGCCAGACGATGGCTGGGCCGGACGGCGACCCCGTCCCCATGCCGGTGACGACGGCGCTCGCCCGGGGGATTCCGAACACCCTGCGGTACGTCCTCCCCGCCCTCGCCCTCGCGGTGGGCGTCGGCGTCACCCTCGGGACGCACGGGGCGCTCAACCCCGACTCCCGGACGGCGCGCGTCGGGTCCGTACTGTCGTACTTCGGGTCCGGGTTCCCCAACTTCTACCTCGCGGCGTTCGTGCCGGTGGTCCTCGCCATCCCCCTCGACGTCCTCGGGTCGGGGCTGCCGCGGACCGTCGGCCCAGTGAGCGTCGGCCGGACGATACTCCCGGTGCTCGTCCTCACCCTCGGCCTCCTCGGGAGTCAGATTCGCTACGTGCGGACCGAGGTGCTGGAGTACGCCAACGAGGACTTCGTCCGCCTCGTCCGGTCGAAGGGGGCGAGCGAGTGGCGCGTCGCCCGGCACGTCCTGCGCAACGCGGCGCTCCCGCTGGTCGCCCTGTTCGTCACCGAGGTGCTCGCGGTGCTGGTCGTCGACGTGTTCGTCATCGAGTACGTCTTCGGCATCGACGGCCTCGGGTCGCTCGCCTACGACGCCATCTTCGCCCGAGACCTCCCGCTCGTCCTGGGGACGACGACGGTCATCGTCGTCGTCGGCGTCGCCGGCACGCTGCTTCAGGATCTCTCCCACCAGTCGCTCGACCCGCGCGTCGGCGACGACTGAGCGCTGGCAGCCGGACGGGGATTTTAGAGATACGCGGCCGACGTCGCGCACGTGGCGAGTCTTCTCTGGTACGCGGTGCTCGCGGTCGGCGCGACGTCGAGGGCCTCGTGCAGGCGGCCCTCGGGTTCGGGCGGGCGTTCGACACCCCGCCCATCCTCTGGGGTCTCACGGTCATCGCGGCGGGTACGAGTCTCTCCGACGCGTTCGTGAGCGTCCGCGCCGCCCGCGACAATGGGGGGGTCACCAGCCTCGCGAACGTCCTCGGGAGCAACACCTTCGGCCTGCTGGTCGCCCTCCCAGTGGGCGTCCTCCTCGCCGGCGCTGCCACCATCGACTTCGCCGTCGCGGTGCCCACGTTCGGCGTCCTCACCGCCGCCACCGTCCTCCGCTTTACGATACTGCGCACCGACCTCGCGGTGAGCGACCGCGAGGCCTACGCTCTGCTGACGGCCTACGCCGGGTTCGTCGGCTGGTGAATTCCAGTTCGGTCCACAGTCGGACTGAAACGCCCTTCTGCGCGTCTTTATCCCCCAGAGTGGACTCTACAGAGACATGAACACTACCCGTCCGCAGGCCGCTACGCTCGCTCGGTTCGACCCCCTCGCGTTCGCCGTCTTCACCGTCCTCTCGGCGCTCGCCCTCGTCGAGGTACTGTTCGGGAGCGCCCTCCTCACCGCCGCGAGCGTGCTCCTCGCCGTCGGGACCGTCGCCGTCGCCGTGGCCTGCCTCACGCTCCTCCCGTTCGCCGTCGTCGCCCTCGCGGTCTGGGTGCTGGAGGGGTGATTCGGGAGACGGCGGTAATGTACCGGCAGGTCACACCCGGGCCGCGTTCTTTTACCCCGAGGCCCGACGACGGGACACCATGAGCGAAACTCAGGCCGAGGAGCGACTCACCGTCTACTCGGACTACGTCTGCCCGTTTTGCTACCTCGGGCGGAAGTCCCTCGACCGATATCAGGAGACGCGCGAGGCGGAACTCGACGTCGACTGGCACCCCTTCGACCTCCGGAGCCAGCAGCGCGGGCCGGACGGCGAGATCGACCACTCGGTGGACAACGGCAAGGACGAGGACTACTACGCGCAGGCCAGAGAGAACGTCCAGCGCCTGCAGGAGGAGTACGACGTGGAGATGGCTCAGGAGATCGCGACGGACGTGGACTCGCTGAACGCGCAACTGGCCTCCATCTACGTGAAAGAAGAGTACCCCGAGCAGTGGCGGACGTTCGACGAGGCGATATTCGCGGCGCTCTGGCAGGACGGCCGCGACATCGGCGACGAGGACGTCCTCGCGGACCTCGCCGAGGGTTCGGGACTGGACCCCGAGGCGGTCCGCGCGGCCCTCGACGACGATGACCTGCGCGAGCATCTGAACGAGCAGTTCACCGAAGCACAGCGCCACGGCGTCACGGGCGTCCCGACGTTCGCCTACGAGGGCTACGCGGCCCGCGGCGCGGTGCCCCCCGAGCAGTTGGAACGACTGGTCGAGGGAACCTGACGACCGCGAGTAGCTTTTTGTCCGCGCGCGGGCGAGTGAAGCCGTCACATGACCGAGACGGACGCGAAGATCGTCTGCACGCTCGGGCCCGCCTCGGACGACCACGAGACGATTCGCGACCTCGCGCGGGCGGGGATGCGCGTCGCCCGCCTGAACGCCAGCCACGGGACCCGCGAGGAGCGACGCGCACTCGTCGAACGCGTCCGGGCGGTCGGTGAGGAAGTCCCCCACCCCCTCGCGGTGATGGTCGACCTGCAGGGGCCGGAGATTCGGACCGCGCCGCTCGACTCGCCCGTCGACCTCGCGGAGGGGAGCGAGGTGCGCTTCGTCGCGGGCGACACCGCCACGCCCGAGGAGGTGGGCCTCTCGACGGCCGTCGTCGGCGCGAGCGAGGGCGACCGAATCCTGCTGGATGACGGGCGCATCGAGACGGTGGTGGTTCGAGTCGAGGACGACGCCGTCGTCGCCCGCGTCGAGAGCGGTGGCGAACTGGGGGGACGGAAGGGCGTCAACGCCCCCGACGTGGACTTCGACCTCGACGTGCTCACCGAGGCCGACCGGAAGGAGGTGGAACTGGCCGTCGAGACGGGTGCGGACTTCGTCGCCGCGAGTTTCGTCCGGGACGCGGCTGACGTCCTGACCGTCGCGGGGGCCATCGAGGACTGCGGCGGCGACGTCCCCGTCGTCGCCAAACTGGAACGCCGGGGAGCCATCGAACACCTCGACGAAATCGTGGAGGCGGCCTACGGCGTGATGGTCGCCCGGGGCGACCTGGGCGTGGAGTACCCCCTCGAAGAGGTCCCGCTCATCCAGAAGCGGGTCATCCGCCGGTGTCAGGCGGCGGGCGTGCCGGTCATCGTCGCCACGGAGATGCTGGACTCGATGGCCCGGTCCCGTCGACCCACCCGCGCCGAAGCCTCCGACGTGGCCAACGCCGTCCTCGACGGGACGGACGCCGTGATGCTCTCGGGGGAGACGGCGGTGGGCGACCACCCCGTCCGCGTCGTTCGCACGATGCGGACCATCGTCGGCGAGGTGGAGGCGAGCGAGGAGTACGCCGAACTCCGCGAACAGCGGGTGCCGAAGGCGGGGGCGACGAGCGCCGACTCGCTGGCCCGGTCGGCGCGCTACCTCGCCCGGGACGTGGGCGCGCGTGCCGTCGTCACCGCCAGCGAGTCGGGCTACACCGCCCGCAAGACGGCGAAGTACCGCCCGAGCGTCCCCATCGTCGCCGCGACGCCCGACGACGCGGTCAGGCGGCGACTGGCGCTCTCGTGGGGCATCCGGCCGCTCCCCGTGGAGGTGGCCCACGGCACGCAGGCGGTCATCACGGGCGCGGTGGACGCCGCCCTCGTCGCCGACGTGGCCGAGAGCGGCGACACCGTCGTCGTCCTCTCGGGGATGATGTCCGACCTCACCGACGACACGACGAACACGCTGAAGATACACGTCGCCGCCGAGACGCTCGCGACCGGGAAGGTGGCGGTCTCCGGGCGGGTCGTCGGCCCCGTCTTCCACACCCGGGGAGACCTGACGGACGCCCCCGAGGGGGCGATACTCTGTCTGCCCGCGGACTTCGACGCGGAGTTCACGGGCGACCTCTCGCGGGTCGCCGGCATCGTCGCCGCGGAGCGCGGTCTCACCGGCTATCCGGCCATCGTCGCCCGCGAACTCGGCGTCCCCATGGTCAGCGGGGCGGCCCTCCCGGTCGACCGGGTGCCGGACGGGACCGTCGTCACGCTGGACGCCGAACGAGGCGTCGTCTACGAGGGGGACGTCCTCGAGGGGTCGGACCGGGGGGCCTGACGGACCGGCGAACCCCTCCGTTTCGCGTGGAACAGTCCCACGCACAGGCCGTCCGGGGGCAGAAAGAGGCAAGTGGGCGTCCGATGCCCTAGGCGTATGCGCGAACTCGCGGTCGTCGTGGGGACCCGGCCGGAAATCATCAAGATGGCGCCGGTGATACGGGCCGCAGAGGGCCGGTTCGACCTCCACCTGGTCCACACGGGCCAGCACTACGACCCCGAACTCAGCGGGACGTTCTTCGAGTCGCTCGACCTCCCGACACCGGACGAGAACCTCGCCATCGGGTCGGGGACGCAGGCCGAACAGACCGGACAGGCGCTCGTGGGCGTCGAGTCGATGCTCGCCGACCGCGACCCGGCGGCCGCCATCGCACAGGGCGACACCAACGCCGTCCTCTCGACGGCGCTCGCCGCCGCGAAACTCCCGGTCGCCTTCGGTCACGTCGAGGCGGGCCTCCGGAGTTTCGACCGGACCATGCCCGAGGAGGTCAACCGCGTCGTCTCGGACCACGTCGCCGACTTCTCCTTCGCTCCCACCGACCAGGCCGTCTCCCACCTCGAGAGCGAGGGGGTCACCGCCGGCGTCTTCCGGACGGGCAACACCGTCGTCGACGCCTGCCGCGAGCACGCCCCCCTCGCCGCGGAGCACTCGACGGTGCGCTCGGACCTCGGCCTCGCGGGCGAGGACTACGTCGTCGCGACCATCCACCGCCCCTCGAACACGGACGACTCCGACCGCCTGCGGGCGGTCGTGGACACCCTCGACGACGCCGACGCGCCCGTCGTCCTCCCGGCCCACCCCCGAACGAGGAGCGTCCTCGACGGGATGGGCTACGACCCGTCGGGGTCGCTGCGACTGGTGGACCCGCTCGACTACCTCGACTTCCTGGACCTGCTGGCCAACGCCCGCGTCGCCGTCACCGACTCGGGCGGTATCCAGGAGGAAGCGTCCATCCTCGAAGTCCCGTGTCTCACCGTCCGCCCGAACACCGAACGCCCCGAGACGGTCGAGGCGGGCGTCAACGAACTCGTCGGACCCGAGACGCTCGCGCCCCGACTGGAGGCGCTCTTGACCGACGACGCCGCGTGCGCCGCCATGACCGGCCACCCGGACCTCTACGGCGACGGGCGGGCCGGCGAGCGCATCGTCGACGTGCTGGCCGAGCGGGTCTGAGGGGGGTCCGCGGAACGGGACGTATTTCCCGCCGAGTCGCGTCCCCGCATCCAATGGTCGAGTCCACTCGCGTCCTCTGGCTCACGCCCGACAAGCCCGCGAACATCAGCGTCGGGCGGCGACGCATCGCGGAGTGCCTCGAAGCGGACGGGTTCGACGTGACCCTCCGCGGGACCACCCCCGCGACGGTCCGCGAGTCCCTCCGCGAACGCGACGCCTACGACGCCGTCGTCGGCACCACCCGCGCGGGGGCACTCGCCGGGTGCGCGCTGAAACTGCTCGGGACGCCCCTCGTCGTGGACCACGTCGACCCTATCCAGCAGTTCGAGCGCACGCACCCCCGCGCGCTCTCCCTCGCCGTCCGTGCCGCCGAGAACGCCGCCTTCGCCCTCGCCGACCATACGCTGTACGTCTACGAGGAGGAGGAAGCGCGGGTCCGGCGGTACGCCCGTGAGGCGACGGCGACGGACCTCGGCGTCTCCTTCGACCGCTTTGCCGACCCCGACCCCGAGAGCGTCGACCGGGCGCGCACTCGTCTCGACGAGGCGGGCGTCGGGTCGGAGAACGTCCTCGTCTACGTCGGCGGCCTCGAACCCATCTACGAGGTCCCCCAGCTTCTGGCGGCGATGGTCCACCTGCCAGACTGGACGCTCGTCGTCCTCGGGGCGGGGTCGCTTGAGGGGCGGGTCGAACGGGCCGCCCGCGACCGGGAGAACGTCGTCTTCCTCGGGACCGTCCCCCACGAGGACGTTCCGGGCTACCTCCACGCGGCGGACGTGGGCGTCTCGCTGGTGGACGACCCGCACACGCTGAAGGTGCTGGAGTACGGCGCGGCCGGACTGGGCGTCGTGCAGGCCGCCGGACGGGCGGAAGAGCGCTTCGGGGCGTTCGTCTCGTTCTGTGAGCCGTACCCGGCGGAGATCGCCCGCGCGGTCCGCGAGGCGGACGAGATGGGTGGGAGCGAGGACTTCCGGGAGTACGTCCGGCGATTCGACTACGCGCGAATCGCAGAGGATTATAGTCGGACGCTCCGAGCGGTGGTCAAGCGATGATCGACCCCGACTACTCCGTCTGTCTGACCCACTACAATCAGGGACGAACGCTAGAGCGGAGTCTTGAGAGTATCCTCGCTCAGTGTCCTCCTGCGACGGAAGTAGTGGTCGTGGACGCCGGGAGCGACGACGGTAGTCTCCCTGTATTGAGACGACTGGCCGCCGAGAGTGACGCGCTCCGTCTCATCGTTGACCCCGGCTGTAACCGCGGCGAGGGGCGCCAGCGCGCGCTGGTGGAAGCCCGGGGCGAGCACGTCATCGCCAACTACGACTTCGACCAGGAGTACGGCGACATTCTCGGTCCGATTCTCGATGTCTACCACGACGTGCAAGTACGGGAGGGGCCCGTCGCCCTCCGCACCGCGGGCAACCTCTTTTTCGCCCCACGTACCCTTCTGCTGGAGGTGGGCGGCTATCGCCCCATCATGCGCGGCGAGGACCACGAGCTGACCGACCGGCTGGAGGACGCTGGAAAACTCCGGTACCTCCCCGTCCTGTACACCCGGAACATCGACTCGCCGGAGCGGACGCCGAAACAGCGCCTCCAGCGGGGCTTCCGATCGGCGAAGGGGCTGTACCGCATCGGGTTCACCCCTGCCCAACTGTTCCGGTTCCTCTACACCCAGCACTCTCTCCCCACAGCAGTCGCGGGGACCCCCGTCTACCTCACAGGTATCCTCGCCGGTGCGCTCGCGGGCCGAGTGTACAACGCCCGGCGGAAGGACTGGCGCGAAATATTCGAGATGTCGGCACGCCCGACCTATCGTGACCTGTTGGTCGAGGTGCCTCCGGAACTCGCCGAGTACGCCGTCACCGACTGATGGGCAACTCGGACCCTCGCGACTCCCTCCGAACGCTGTTCAAGGGCGGAAGCGTGCTCTTCCTCGGCCTCCTGCTCGAACTGGCAATCTCGTTCGTCGCCAAACTCGTCATCGCGCGAGTGCTCGGCCGGGTCGACTACGGAGCCGTCTCGCTCGGTATCACTCTCACGGCGTTCGTTTCGACGCTCGTCGTCCTCGGTCTGCATACCGGCATCGGACGGTTTCTCCCGCGCTACGAGGACCCGGGCCGGCGCAAGGGGGTCCTGCTATCGGCGTTCGAACTCGCCATCCCGCTCTCGGTGCTCGTCGGGGGGGCCATCGCCCTCCTTGCTCCGTGGCTGGCGGGGGCAGTGTTCGACGACTCCTCTATCGCTCCCGTCCTCCGGGTGTTCGGGCTGGCGATTCCACTGGCGGCAGTGATGAAACTCGCTGTCGGTGGCGTGCAGGGGCTCCAGTCCTCGCTCCCGAAGGTGTTCATCAGGAACGTCTCGCTCCCGCTGACGCGCTTTGCGGGCGTCGTCGTCGCCATTCTGCTGGGTTTCCGCTCGACGGGCGTGGCGTGGGCCTACGCGGCTTCCTACGCCGCTGCGGCAGGGGTGGGGCTGTACTTCCTCTGGCGGGACACCCCGTTGTTCGACCGGGCGGTTGAGGCAGTCCCCATGCGCCGGGAACTGCTATCGTTCTCCGCGCCGCTGGTCGTCTCGACGACGATGACACTCGTCTTCTCGGACATCGATATGTTCATGCTGGGTATCTACGCCTCGACTGGCGACGTCGGGGTGTACAACACGGTTTACCCCCTCGCACAACTGCTCACAGTGGCGATGAGCGCCTTCGGATTCATCTTCATGCCCGTCGTCTCGGAACTCCAGACGGCCGGCGAAGAGGACGCGTTAGGACGGCTGTATCAGGTCGTCACGAAGTGGATCTTCCTCGCCACGTTCCCGCTGTTCGTCCTCATGGTGCTGTTCCCGGAGGCGACCATCGCACTCACCTTCGGCCCCGAGTACCTCCCCGGAACGACGGCGCTGGTCGTCCTCTCGGTGGCGTTCTTCACACACGCCATCGCCGGACCGAACGCCGACGCGCTCACCTCGCTGGGCCGGACGCGCCTCATCATGTACGACAACGCACTGGTTGCAGCGGTGAACGTCGTCCTCAACGTGGCGCTCATCCCGCAGTACACCTTCCTTGGGGCGGCGGTGGCGACGGCCGTCTCCTACGTCCTCCTGAACGCTCTGTACGCCGCACAGCTCTACCGGTTCGCCGGCTTCCATCCTGTCACGGGCACGCTGGCGCGCATCGCCGCTCTCAGCGGGTTCCTCGCGGTTGCCCTCTATCTCGCGGTCACGAGCGCGTTCGCGGACCCGGTCGTCCAACTGGCCGTCGCCGGGAGTGTCTTCGCGGTCTGTTACGCCGTTGTCGCTCTTCGATTCGGCGTCGAGGAGGAGGAGGTGATGCTCCTGTTGAGCTTCGAGGAGCGGTTCGGCGTGGACCTCGGCCCGCTGAGAGCCATCGCGACGCGGCTGATGGACTGACGTGTGGGTGCGACCACCACGGCTAATACCACCCGCTCGTACCACCGCCCATGAGCGACAGCGAGAGCGGTGACCCGCCCGAACTGGGGAAGGTCGACCGCGAGTTCTTCGACGAGTTCATCTACCCCTATCTGGGTGCCGACCGGGAAGACGTGACGCTCGCCCCGCAACACGGCGTGGACTTCGGCGCCATCGACGTCGGCGGGAAGACGGTGGCACTCGCCACCGACCCCGTGTTCGTCATGCCGTCGCTCGGCTTCGAGCGCGCGGCGTGGTTCGCCTTCCACATTCTCATGAGCGACGTCGCGGTGTCGGGCATCCCGCCGACGCACCTGAGCATCGACTTCAACCTCCCGCCCGAGATAACCGACGAGGAGTTCGAGACGGTCTGGTCGACGATGGACCGCGAGGCGAGAGACCTCGACGTCTCGGTCGTGACGGGCCACACCGCCCGCTACGCTGGGTGCAACTACCCGATGGTCGGCGGCGCGACGGTCCTCGGGGTGGGCGACCCCGACCAGCTCGTCCGGCCCGACGGCGCGCGGGTGGGCGACCGTGTCGTCGTGACGAAGGGACCCGCCGTCGAAGCGACCGGCCTCCTCTCCATCCAGTTCGAGTCGCTGATGCGCGGCGAGGTGGCCGACGACGCAATCGAGGCCGCGAAAGAACGGTTCTACGACATGTCGCCCGTGCGCGACGCCCTGACCGTCGCGGCCGCCGGCCCGCCGACGGCGATGCACGACGCTACCGAGTGCGGGGTCTACGGCGGCCTCTACGAACTCGCGCGGGCCGCCGGGGTGCGCATCGAGGTGGACCGCGATGCGATACCCGTCCTGCCGGGCGTCCGCGAGGCCTGCGCGTTCTTCGATGTCGACCCGTGGGCGTCCATCAGCGAGGGGACCCTGCTGGCGACGGTGCCCGCCGACCGCGTCGACTCCGTGCTCGCGGCCCTCGACGAGGAGGGCATCCCGGCCGCCGCCGTCGGAGAGGTAGTCGAGGGGTCGGGCATCGAGGTGAGCGGCGAGGACGTCGACCACCCCGGCGTGGACCCCTTCTGGGGCACCTTCGAGGAGTACATGGGGAAGCTACAGGCAGACGAGTAGCCGAGGCGAGGGTCCAAGTCGCTCGCACCCCTTCTCCCGGTATGAGCACGAACGAGTCAGCGACGGCCACCCCGCTTCGCCCCGCCGACGGCGACGAACTGGACGAGGTCCTCGCCGCCCACGACACCGTCCTCGTGGAGTTCTACACGAAGGGGTGTGCGCTGTGTCAGGCGATGGAACCCGTCCTCGGGAACGTCGCGCGCGAGATGGGAGCGAAGCGAGCATCTCGGAACGAGAGAGCGGGGAGCGAAGCGACCCACGAGTCGCGCGCCACCGACGTGACCGTGGCGATGGTCAACCCCGGGGAGGACATCGGCCTCGTCGACCGATTCGACATCCGCTCCGTCCCCACGCTCCTCCTCGTCCGAGACGGCGAGGAGGTGGCCCGTCTCGCGGACGGCTTCACCGGGGCAGGGGACGTGGTCACCTTCCTCGAACGTCACACGGAAGAGGCGGTCGAAGGCTGAGGTGACGGGTGCGGTCGTGGTGCGGTCCTGGTGGGCTCGAAGTTCTCGTGAGTGAGCGTCGCGAGCGAACGAGAGCCAGTGAGACGCGAAGCGTCTCACGCGGGCGAGTGCGCCACCCGAAGCACGACGAAGTAAGCACTGCAGCGGCGTGAGCGGAGCGAGCAGAGCGAAGCGCGCAGCGAGTGGCGCGAGGGTAGCGGACGAGGGCTTCGGAGTCGTTCCCGTCGTCGCTGGCACCGACAACTGCTTCGTGGTTCCCCGACTCTGCTAGCGACCAGTATCGCTTAGTGTCGACTCCCCGTATCGTCGCGCCATGCGACAGCCAGCGCCCGTCTCGCGTCCCGTCGTGCTCACCGTCGCGGGGAGCGACTCCGGCGGCGGCGCGGGCATCCAGGCGGACCTGAAGACCATCGAGGCCGGCGGCGGCTTCGGTACGAGCGTCGTCACCGCCGTCACCGCCCAGCACACCCGCGGCGTGGAGTCGTCGTTCGTCCTCCCACTCGACGAAATCGAGGCGCAACTCGACGCCGTCCTCGGTGACTTCGACGTGCGGGCGGTCAAGACCGGGATGCTGGCGACGGGCGAGGTGGTCGAGGCGGTGACCGACCGCGCCCGCGAACTGGACGCGCCGCTGGTCGTGGACCCGGTGATGGTCGCCACGTCGGGCGACCGACTGCTGGCGGAGGCGGCCGAACGCGCCTACGAGGAACTGGTGGGCGAGGCGACGGTGGTGACGCCGAACGCCGACGAGGCGGCGGTCCTGACGGGCGTCGACGTCGAGGACGAATCGAGCGCCCGCGAGGCGGGCGAGGCCCTCCGCGAGATGGGTGCGGAGTACGCCCTCGTGAAGGGCGGGCACGTCGACTCGGGCGACGAGGTGATCGACACGCTGGTCGGCCCGGAGGGGCGAGAGACGTTCACCCACGCACGGGTGGACACCGACGCGACCCACGGGTCGGGGTGTACGCTGTCGAGTGCAATCGCGACCCATCTCGCCCACGACGAGGCCCCCGCCGCGGCGGTTGGCGACGCCACGTGGTTCATGGAACGCGCGGTCAGGTACCACCACGACGTTGGGCAGGGGCCGGGCGCGGTCCACCACCTCGTGGCCCTGCGCGAGCGTGCGGACCGCCAGCCGACGCAGGAGGCCGTCGAGGAACTGGTCCGGGCGTTCGTGGACGCCGACGTCGGCCCGCTGGTCCCCGAGGTGGGGACGAACGTGGTCGGGGCGGGCGCGTACGCCGAGTCGGGCGACGAGGTGGTGGCCGTCGAGGGGCGCATCGCCCGGACCCTCTCGGGGGTCGAACCCACGCGCGGGACGCGCTTCGGCGCGTCGAGCCACGTCGGCCAGTTCCTCCTCGGCGCGCGGGAGGTGGACCCGGAACTCCGCTTCGCGGTGAACCTCCGGTTCGACGACCGGGTCGAACGCGCCCTCGACGGCGTGCCGTGGCCGGTTGCGACGGCCGACGGCGGAAGCGAGGGGGACGAAGCCGACGAGGAGGAGGGCGAGCGCGGGGAGTTCACGGCGGCCCGGCGGACGCTCACGGCGGCGAGTCGGACCCCGCGGGCGGTCGTCAACCCGGCACGGGTGGGCTACGAACCGACGACGCTGGTGCTGGCGCGGGAGGCCGACGTACTCCGGGAGCGGACGCTGACGCTCCTCGATAGACTGGAAGAGAACTGAGCCGTCACCCGTACGACCGGCTTATCTCCACCACGTCGGTCGACCCACACTCCTCGCATCTGACGCCGGCCGGGGCGTCGGACTCGGGGACGGTGGTCGTGAACACGGTGTCACAGTCGTTGCACTCCCAGGCGATGGTCTCCTGGGTGCGGAACGCCGATTTCACGCGTTCGAGGAGGCTCATGGTCGACTCCTTCAGGACCCTCCACGCACGAGTGACGGCTCCGAGACCGGGTCCGGAGACATCCAGGTGACTGTCGTCTACGTGACGGATCCTCCCGAGGACGCGATACTCAACACGTACTCGGCAGAGGACACGTCGAACCCTCATCTCGAACGCGCGCTCGACGTCGAACCGTTGTCGAACGGCTCCGGGACGGTATCGAAGTACATCGTGCAATCGGAAAACGCGTCCGCGTCCGAGGACGCGTTCGCCCGGTACAACTACTCGAAGACGGCCAACGGGACGGACGTCTCCGGGTACTACTTCGAGCGGGACGGGCACGTGTTCGCCGTCACCTGGATAACGTTCGTCTGATTCGTTCACCGGCCGTCGTCGTGTATCGAGTACCCCGGCCGCGACGTGTTCAATAGTGTTTCGGCCACCGGGGAACCCACACCGTTTTACTCCGGCACCCGTCACTTCCGAACCATGACTGCGGAGGGCATCGTCGGCGAGTACCTCGCGTTGAAGGAGGAGACCGACGCGGACGTGCTGGCGATGCAGATGGGCGACTTCTACGAGTTCTTCCACGAGGACGCCGAACTCGTGGGGCGCGAACTGGACCTGAAGGTCTCGGAGCGCTCCTCGGGCGGCGAGGCGTACAAGATGGCGGGCGTCCCGCTGGACGACCTGACGCCGTACCTGAGCGCGCTGGTCGAACGCGGCTACCGGGTCGCCGTCGCGGACCAGTACGAGACGGACGACGGGCACGCGCGGCGCATCGAACGGGTCGTCACGCCCGGAACGTTGCTGGAGACGAGCGACGGAGACGCGCGCTACCTCGCGAGTGTCGTCCGCGGAGGTTCGGGAGACGAGTACGGCCTCGCGTTCGTGGACGTGACCACCGGGAAGTTTCACGTCACGACGGCCGACGACGGGGCGAGCGCGCTGACCGAACTGTACCGCTTCGCGCCGACGGAGGTGCTCCCGGGTCCCGAGGTCAGGAACGACGACGCGTTGCTCGGCCGACTCCGGGAGCGACTGGACGCGACGCTGACGCTCCACGCGACGGACGACTTCGCGCCGGGGAGAGCGCGCCACGCCGTGCGCGAACAGTTCGGCGCGGCCGACGAGTCGGTCGGACTCGATTCGGACCTCGCGGTGCGCGCGGCGGGCGCGGCGCTCTCGTACCTGCGGGAGACGGGGACGGGCGCGCTGGCGTCGGTCACCCGCCTGCGGACCTACCGCGGGGACGACCACGTCTCGCTCGATGCCACGACCCAGCGCAACCTCGAACTCACGGAGACGATGACCGGCGGGGGTCGGTCGCTGTTCGACACCGTCGACCACACGACGACGAGCGCGGGCGCTCGTCTCCTGAAGGAGTGGCTGGGCCGCCCGCGGCGGGCGCGGGGCGAACTCGACCGGCGACAGTCGGCGGTTGCGGCGTTCTGCGAGGCCGCACTCGCCCGCGAGGAACTGCGCGAGACGCTCTCGGAGGCGTCGGATCTCGAACGGCTGGCGAGTCGGGCGGTGTCCGGGAGCGCCGACGCCGCCGCCCTTCTGCGGGTGAAGGAGACGCTGGCGCTCCTGCCGGAACTCGCGGCCCTCGTGGACGCGACGCCGCGACTGACGGACTCGCCGGTCCGCGAGATACTCGACCGGCCGGACCGCGAGGCGGCCGCCGAACTCCACGACGCACTGGAGGAGGCACTCGCGGAGGACCCACCGAGTACGGTCACGCAGGGCGGTCTCATCCGCGAGGGGTTCGACGACGAACTGGACGACCTGATCGCGCGCCACGAGTCGGCCGTCGAGTGGGTCGACACGCTCGCGGACCGCGAGTCGCGCGAACACGGCATCTCACGGCTCTCGGTGGACCGCAACAAGACCGACGGCTACTACATCCAGGTCGGGAAGTCGGAGGCGGATTCAGTCCCAGACCACTACGAGGGCATCAAGACGCTGAAGAACGCCCAGCGGTACGTCACCGACGAACTCCGCGAACGCGAACGCGAGATACTCAGACTGGAAGAACGGCGCGGCGACCTGGAGTACGAGGTCTTCCGGGGACTCAGGGAACGGGTCGCCGACCACGCCGAACTCCTGCAGGACGTGGGCCGTGCCGTCGCGGAACTCGACACGCTGGCGAGTCTCGCGACGCACGCCGTCAGGAACGACTGGGCGCGTCCCGACCTCGTGGCGTCCGGTCCCCTGCACGTCGAGGCGGGCCGCCACCCCGTCGTGGAGGCCGACACCGAGTTCGTCCCGAACGACCTCTCGCTGGACGAGGACCGGCGCTTCCTCGTCGTGACGGGGCCGAACATGAGCGGGAAGTCCACCTACATGCGACAGGCCGCCCTCATCACCCTGCTCGCGCAGGTGGGGAGTTTCGTCCCCGCCCGGTCCGCGACGGTGGGGCTGGTCGACGGCATCTACACCCGCGTGGGGGCGCTCGACGAACTCGCGCAGGGGCGCTCGACGTTCATGGTAGAGATGCAGGAACTCTCGAACATCCTCCACTCTGCCACCGAGGACTCGCTGGTCATCCTCGACGAGGTGGGCCGCGGGACGGCGACGTACGACGGCATCAGCATCGCGTGGGCCGCCACCGAGTACCTGCACAACACGGTGGGCGCGAAGACGCTCTTCGCCACGCACTACCACGAACTCACGGGGCTGGCAGACCACCTCCCCCGGGTGGCGAACGTCCACGTCGCCGTCGACGAGGGGTCCTCGGCTGCCAGCGGGACGGAGTCCCGCGCGGTGGACGAGTCCGACGGCGACGTGACCTTCCTCAGGACCGTCGAGGAGGGGGCGACGAACCGTTCCTACGGGGTCCACGTCGCGGACCTCGCGGGCGTCCCCGGGCCGGTCGTCGACCGGGCGGCGGAGGTGCTGGACCACCTGCGCGAGGAGAAGGCCATCGAGGCGAAGGGAGGCGGCGGCGGGTCGGTACAGGCCGTCTTCGACCTCGGGTCGGGGCAGTTCACCACCGGCACCGACGACGCCCCCGAGGCGTCCGCCGACGGGGGAGAGGAACCGCCCCCGTCGCTCGACCCGGAGACGGAGGCCGTCCTCGCGGACTTGCGCGCGACGGACCCGAACGAGTTGACGCCCATCGAGGCGTTGCAACTGGTCGGCGACCTCAGGGGGCGGTTGCCCGATGAGTGAACCCCGGGAGGACGTCGACGGCGAGGCGAGTAGGGAGGCGCCGAAGCCCATGCTGGCGACGGTGAGTCAGAAGGCGATCCTGTTCGGCCCCGACGGCCGCCTGCTCGTGTTGCGCGAGGCCGACGGCGACTGGGAGTTCCCGGGCGGGCGCATCGACCGCGGCGAGGCGGTCATGCCGGCGCTCCACCGCGAACTCCGCGAGGAGACGGGCCTGTCGGTCACGGTCGGTGGTCCGGTCCACACCGCCGTCCGGAAGCGCCACGATCGGGGGAAGTTCTTCGTCTACTACCGCTGTGCCACCGACGAGGCGGACGTGACGCTCTCCGAGGAACACGTCGACAGCGAGTGGACGACGCCCGAACGCGCGCGGGACCGACTCAACGACCGCTGCCGGTCGGCGCTGGAGCGAGTCCTCGGGCGCGAGGAGTAGTCGGTCCCCGTCCGCACACGCGGGGTGGCTTTTTGTCGCCCGGGACTGAGGTGACGGACGATGATACTCCAGTACGCCATCATCCCCATCGACCCGGACAGCCACGACGAGGCCATCGAGGCCCTCACCGAACTCGGCCAGCGCTCCCGCGAGGAGGAGGGTGTCCTCGAGTACCGCGTTACCACCGACGTGGACGATGACGCCGTGATTCGCATCTTCGAGCAGTACGAGGACGAGGAGGCCGTCGAGGCCCACATGACCAGCGAGCACTTCGAGGCGTTCCAGGAGCAGATTCCGGACTTCGTCGGCGGCGAGGTGGAACTCTACAAGTACGAGGTGTCCGACTCGACGCAGTTGATGTGAGAGAGCGCGGGATTCATGTGAGCGACTCCCCTCGGTCGCTCGTATGACCCGCACGCCCGAGAGCGAGGTGAGCGCCCGGTGACGGACACGAGGGACATCCGTGCGCTCGACCCGAAGACCGTCGAGCGAATCGCCGCCGGCGAGGTGGTCGAGCGGCCTGCCTCTGTAGTAAAAGAACTCGTCGAGAACGCCATCGACGCCGACGCCTCGCGGGTGCGCGTCGCCGTCGAGAGCGGCGGCATCGACGGGGTCCGCGTCACCGACGACGGCGTCGGGATGTCCCGCGAGGCGGTCGAGCGGAGCGTCGAACAGCACACCACCTCGAAGATACGCGACATCGAGGACCTCGAATCGGGCGTCGCCACCCTCGGCTTCCGGGGGGAGGCCCTCCACGCCATCGGGGCCGTCTCGGAACTCACCGCCACCACCAAACCCCGTGGCGGCGGCCAGGGAACCGAACTCGTCGTCCGCGGCGGCGACGTGCAGTCCGTGGGGCCGGCGGGATGTCCTGAGGGGACCACCGTAGCGGTGTCGGACCTGTTCTTCAACGTCCCGGCGCGCCGGAAGTACCTCAAACAGCCCTCGACGGAGGCCGACCACGTCCAGCGAATCGTCACGGGCTACGCCCTCGCGAACCCAGACGTGGCCGTCGCCTTCGAGGCGGACGGGCGGGAGCGCTTTGCCACCACCGGGCGGGGCGACCTGCGCTCGACAGTGATGAACGTCTACGGACGAGAGGTGGCGAGCGCGATGGTCCCCGTGGCCCCCGACACGCTCCCGGACGGCCCCCTCGACGGCGTCTCCGGCCTCGTGAGCCACCCCGAGACGACCCGCGCGAGTCGGGAGTACTGCGCCACGTTCGTCAACGGGCGGTTCGTCACCGCGAGCGCCGTCCGCGAGGCCATCGTCGACGCCTACGGGACGCAACTGGCCCCCGACCGCTACCCCCTCGCCGTCGTCTCCCTCGACGTGGACCCCGCGACGGTGGACGTCAACGTCCACCCCCGCAAACTGGAGATCAGGTTCGCCGACGAGGCGGGCGCCCGCGCGCAGGTCGAACACGCCGTCGAACGCGCCCTCCTCGACGAGGGCCTGATTCGCTCGGGCGCGCCTCGTGGCAGGTCGGCCCCCGACCAGACCGAAATCGCACCCGAGTCTGGCGAAGAGGCCGAGACGGACGACGCCCCCGACCCGGGCACGCCGGAGACGTCGGCGAGTCGGGAGAGTCAGCGGAGTCGGCGAGGACGGGCCAGTCGTACCGACAGCGAGGCCCACGCGGACGACGGGTGGGAGGCGCGCGGGCGGGCCGCCGCGGACGTCGACTCGGCGGGCGTCGAGTCGGTCGACGTCGGACAGTCGAGTGCGGCGAGCGACGACGAATCCACCGATTCGTCCACCGTCGAGGAACGTGGCGGCAATCGGGCGACGGGGACGGACGACGGTTCCTCACCCGAGTCCTCGACTGACCCCCACGACCGCCGGGACCGGAAGTTCCGCGCGGCGACCGAACAGACCCGCCTGTCGGGGCGCGCGCCCGAGTCCGAACGCGAGTACGACCGCCTGCCCGCCCTCGACGTCCTCGGGCAGTACGACGACACGTACGTCGTGGCGGCCACCGACGACGGTCTGGTGCTGGTCGACCAGCACGCCGCCGACGAGCGGGTGAACTACGAACGACTCAGGGCGGCGTTCGCCGACGGCGTGGACGTCCAGTCGCTCGCCGAACCCGTCCGACTGGAACTCACGGCCCGCGAGGCGGCGCTGTTCGAGGAGTTCGCGGACGCCCTCGCGTCGCTCGGCTTCCACGCCTCGCTCGCGCCGGACGACGACCGAATCGCGGAGGTCAGGACGGTTCCGGCCCTGCTGACAGGGCGCGAGGACCTCGTCCGGGACCTGCTGACGGCGTTCGTCGCGGGCGACGGGGCGGCCACCGTGGAGGCCGCCGCGGACGAACTGCTCGCTGACCTCGCCTGCTACCCCTCCATCACGGGCAACACGTCGCTGACGGAGGGGTCGGTCGTCGACCTGCTCTCCCGACTGGACGACTGCGAGAACCCCTACGCCTGCCCGCACGGGCGGCCGACCGTCGTCGCGTTCGACCGCGAGGAGATCGAAGACCGCTTCGAACGGGACTACCCCGGCCACGCGGGGCGACGGGCGGAATGATTTTATCCGAGTAGAGACAGTCAAAAATATGAACACGGAATCGACACCGTCCGGCGGGCGGGTGGAACCGTGACGCTCGTCACGTTCGGGGAGGCGTCGCTCCACCTCGCCGCGCCCGACCGCGAGCGACTCGTGACGGCCGACGGCCTCCGGGTCCACGTCGACGGTGCGGAGTCGAACGCGGCGGTTGCGGCCGCCCGCCTCGGCGTCGAGTCGGTGTGGCTCTCGAAGCTCCCGGACTCCCCGCTGGGGCGGCGCATCGCGGGCACCCTGCGCGGGCACGGCCTCGACGCGGACGTCGTCTGGGCCGACGGCGGGGAGCGACAGGGTGTTCGCTACTTCGAACGGGGGAGCGACCCGCGTCCCGACGTCACCGTCGACGACGCGGCGGGGGCGGCGGTCACGCGACTGGCCCCGGAGGACCTCAGCGTCGACCGCCTCCGGGGCGCGGGGGCGTTCTACACGACGGCGGCGACGATGGCGCTCTCGCGTGACCTCGTGCGGACCTGCGCGACGTTGCTGGCGACGGCGAGCAACGCGGGCGTCCGCACGGCGTTCGGCCTCGGCCCCCGGGGGCGCTGGTCGCCCGAGGCGGCCCGCGAGACGGTCCGCGACCTGTTCTCGGACGTGGACGTCCTCGTGGCTCGCGAGTCGGACGTGCGGGCCGTCCTCGGGCGCGACGGGACGGCCCGCGAACTGGCCCACGCACTGGCGACGGCCCACGATTTCGAGCGCGTCGCCCTCACGCGCGGCGACCGGGGCGGCGTCCTCTGGGAGGACGCGACCTGCCACCAGCGTGCGGCCACCGAGACGCGCGTCGTCGACCCGACCGGGGCGGCGGACGCCTTCGCGGGCGTGGTCCTCGCACGGACGATGGCGGGCGCGGGGGCGGCGGAGACGCTGGCCGACGCCGTCGCCGCCGAGACGCTGGCGCGGACGGTTCCGGGACCGCTCTCGACGGCGACTGCGGCCGACATCGCGGAGGTCGTCGCGCGGATGGACGACGAGCGAGACCGGCGCAGTCAGTAATCCGACGGCGACGCCGTAACTCGAAATCCTCTCACCACTACGTACTGAGACGATACTGATTTGTAAGAAAGACACTCACCCGTCGGTATGAGAACGAACTACGTGGTGGTCTGTGCGCTTCTCGTCCTCGCGTCGGCCATCGCACCGACAGCCCTCGCACAGACCGAGGACGTGACGCTCACCGTGACCGTCGTGAACGAGGACGGCGACCCGGTCGGCGGTGCGGAGTTGACCGTCTCGTGGGACGGCGGCGAGGCCACCGAGACGACCCGGTCGAACGGACAGGCACTCATCGACGTTCCCGAGGGCAGCGACGTGACCATCACCGTCGCGGACGACCGCTACGTCCGCAACGCGCCGTTCGTCGTCACTGACGCGCAGGGCGGCGAGGTGACCGTCGAGGTGGCCCGGCAGGGGTCGGCCGTCGTCCGCGTCGCCGAGGGGAGTCAGGGGCTGGCGAACGCCCACGTCGTCGTCTCGCGCGACGGCGAGGCGGTCGTCAGCGGGTCGACCAACGAGAACGGCGGGTTCCAGACGGGCACCATCGAGCAGGGGTCGTACGACCTGAGAATCGTCAAGCCCGGCTACTACGCCGTCGAGCGCTCGCTGTCGGTCACAGGCGACGTCTTCCGGACGGTGTCGCTCGAACAGGGGTCCGTCTCCGTGACATTCCGCGTCGTCGACGACCACTTCGCGGAGAACCGGACGCTCGCCGGGTCGACGGTCCGCGTCGGGTCGCTGGCGACGCTCAACACCTCGCAGGACGGCGCGGCGACCATCGGCATCCCCGTCAACTCCGTCTTCGAGGTGCGCGTCTCGAACGACGGCTACCGGACCGGGACCGAACGACTCGTCGTCAACGAGTCGGGCACCACCGTCACCTACGGCATCCGGCGCACCCCCTCGCTGACCGTCTCGCCCGCGAACACGCAGGTCGTGGTCAACCAGACGGTCCGCGTCGAGGTGACCGACGAGTACGACGAGGCCGTCGCGGACGCCACCCTCACCCTCGACGGCGAGTCGGTGGCGACCACCGGCGCCGACGGCGTCGCCCGCGTCCGCATCCCGTCGGCCGGCGACCACGAACTCGCCGCGACGACGGGCAACGTCACCGCCGAGTCGGTGACCGTCGAGGGGGTCAGCGCCGGGCAGGCGACCCGGACGGCGACCGACACGCCCGAACCGACCACCAGCGAACCCACCGACACGCCCGCCCCCACCACGACCACCTCCAGCGGCGACGGGCCGGGCTTCGGCGTCCTCGCGGCCGCCCTCGCCCTCGCCCTCTCGGCACTCCTGCTCGGCCGGCGGCGCTGAAGAACCGCGTTCCCCTCCCTAGCTCGTCGAGAACCCGCCGTCGATGACCAGTCCGTGGCCCGTCACCCACGACGCCTCGTCGCTGGCGAGAAAGCAGATGGCGTCCGCGATCTCCTCGGGTTCGCCGAGTCGGCGCAGGGGGTACCGACGCAACATTGCCTGCTTCGCCGCCTCCGGGTCCTCCTTCGACTCCCAGTGCTGTCTGCCGAGGTCGGTGTTGACGAAGCCCGGACAGACGGCGTTGGCGCGCACGCCCTTCGGCCCCGCCTCGGCGGCGACGGCCCGCGTGAAGTTCAACACCGCGCCCTTCGTCAGCGAGTAGACGGCCTGCTTCGGGAGACCGTACAGCGCCGCCAGCGAGGCCACGTTGACGATGCTCCCCGACCCCTGTTCTTTCATGATGGGCAACGCGGCGTGACAGCCGTTCCAGACCCCGTTGACGTTGATGTCCATCACGAAGTCGCGCGTCTCGGCGTCCGTCTCCTCCGTGTAGGCGGGCGGATGGCCCGTCCCGGCGTTGTTGACGAGGACGTCGAGGCCGTACTTCTCGTCGGTGGCCTGCACGAGGTCGTGAAAGCGGTCGGCGTTCGTCACGTCGAGTTCGTGGGTGACAGCCTCGCCACCCGCCTCGCGGATGGCGGTCGTCGTCGCCTCGGCACCCTCCCTGTCGACGTCGGTGACGACGACGTGTGCACCCTCCTCGGCGGCCCGCAGTGCCGTCGCTTCCCCGATACCCGCACCAGCACCCGTAATGAAGACCGTCTTGCCGTCGAATCGCATACACGGGCCACGGGGTGTGGTGACATAAAACCGGGAGCAGGTCCGGCGTCGACCGCAAGCGATTCCCCGTCCTGTGCCCACACACCTCCATGCTCGCTCCCGGTGACGACGCCCCCCGGTTCGAACTGCCCGACCAGCACGGCGACACCGTCGAACTCCCCGAGGAGGGGGCCGCGGTGGTCTACTTCTACCCCCGGGCGGACACGCCCGGCTGTACCACCGAGGCCTGCGGCTTCCGCGACGCGTGGGACGCCTTCGAGGAGCGTGCCGTCCCCGTCTTCGGCATCAGCGACGATTCCGTCGACGACCTCGCCGACTTCGCGGAGAAGTACGATCTGCCCTTCCGCCTGCTGTCGGACGCCGACGGGTCGGTCGCCCGACAGTACGACTCCTACGGCGAGAAACGGGTGGGCGGGAAGACCTTCGAGGGGGCCTTCCGGAACACGTTCGTCGTCCGCGACGGCGACGTGGTGGCGGTGTTCGAGGGGGTCTCGCCGGCGGGCCACGCCGAAGAGGTGCTGGCTGCCCTCGACGGGGGCGGCACGTCCGCGTAGGCGTCGTCCGGAGCGAAAGAACGACGCCCTCCCCCGCGGAACGTCATCGCATGACACGACCCCTCGACGGGAAGTCGGCGGTAGTGACTGGCGCGAGTTCCGGCATCGGCGCGGCGACGGCCCGCCACCTGGCTCGGGACGGCGCGAACGTGGCGCTCGCGGCCCGGCGCAAACAGCACCTCGTCGACCTGCGCGAGGAACTCGAAGACGAGTTCGACGTGGAGGCGGCCGCCGTCCCGACCGACGTGCGTGAGGAGGTGATGGTCGAGGAGCTCGTCGAGACGGCGGTCGACCGGTTCGGCGGCCTCGACGTCCTCGTGAACAACGCCGGCCTCGCCCGCGGGTCCAGCGTCGAGGACCTCTCGACGGACGAGTACCGGCTGATGATGGACACGAACGTCGACGGGATGTTCTTCGCGACGCGGGCGGCCCTCCCTCACGTCCGCGAGTCCGAGGGGACGATCGTCTTCATCGGGAGCTTCGCGGGGCAGTACCCCCGCCCCTTCAACCCGGTGTACGCCGCCACGAAGTGGTGGACCCGCGGGTTCGCCCACAGCGTGGCCGCACAGGTCGGCGACGAGGGCGTCGCCGTCTCCGTCATCAACCCCGCGGCCGTCCGCACGGAGTTCGAGGTGCCCGGCAGCGGTGACCTCGACGGGAGCGGCAAGTTCAAAGACCGGTTCGCGCCCGGCGAGGCGGTCGAACCCGAGGAGGTTGCCGAGGCCGTCGCCTACGTCGCCCGACAGTCCCCCTCGATGGTGAGCGAACTCGACCTCTACAACCGCGACAAACTGACGCTGTTCTGAGTCCTGGGGGTTCCGAACTCAGCGCAGTTCGACGCGGAGGGCCTCCTCGGGCGTCCGGCCCGCCCGGACGTATCCCGAGGGCCCCTTCTCGAAGGCCGCGACGGTGACGACGAGTCGCCCCGGGTCGAGGGTGGCACGGAGGACGGGGCCGACGCCCGTGACGACGACGTAGGGCGGTCCGGCCACCGGCCGCGCCCGGAGTTCCTCGCCCGCGGCGTCGACCGCTCCGGCGAGGACGTTCGGAAGGCGATCGAACACGCCCGACTCGCGCAGGCACGCCTCCAGGTAGTCCCCGAGTCGGTCGTCCGGCGTCCCCTCGACGGCCTCCGCACACGACAGCACCGCCACCACGAGCGACCGGTGCTCGGAGAGCAGGTACGCCCGCACGTCGCTCTCGACGTTCATCCCGCTGCGCAGTTGTTCGGCCCGAGTTCGAGTTCGAAGGCGGTTCCCTCGTCGACCGCCTCGCGCCCGAGGTTCACCGCGATGACTCGCTCGAAGTTCGCCGGGCGCGCCCCCATGCGCTCGGTGACGTACGCGACGAACTCCTCCTCGCTCATCCCGAAGGCGGGCAGGGACTCGCGCAGGTCCCCGAGTCGGGCGACGTGCGGGCCGGCCCCGCCGTCCGCGGGGTCGTAGTGCCCCGGCGCGACGAGGGCGTCGTCGGGCAGGTCGGCGAACCGCCCGACGAGCGTCCGGTGGAGGTCGCGGGCGTGGTCGGCGGCCCCCTCGTCGCCCGCTTCGAGGTCCGGCCGGGGGACGCGTTCTGTGAACAGGCCGTCACCGGTCAGGAGGACGTCTCCTCCCTCCTCGCGTCCGCCGTCCTCGGTCTCGTCGCCTCCACTCCGAACGCGATAGGCCGTCATCTCGGTGGTGTGGCCCGGCGCGGCCACCGCCTCGACGGTCGCTCTGCCCACCGCGAGCGAGTCGCCCGCTTCGAGGAGCGTGAACCGCTCCGGGTCGGCGAGTCCACGCTCCGTCGCCTCGGCCGGAAGGACCGGCCCGACTCCCTCCTCGGCGAGTTCGCGGAGTGCGGAGACGTGGTCGGCGTGGACGTGGGTGTCGAGTGCGTAGCGCAGTTCGGCGCCGTACTCCCGTGCGTCCTCGACGTAGCGGTCGGCGAACGCGCGAAGCGGGTCGACGACGGCCGCCTCGCCGTCGCTGACGACGAGGTAGGCCAGACACCCGCTGGACGGGCGCGCGTACTGCACGACCCGTGGCTCCTCGGAGACGGTCGTCGCTTCGTAGAGGCGCGCCCACCCCTCCATCCCGCCGGCGAGGTTCGCCGCCTCGATGCCCTCCCCTTCGAGGAGGCTCGCGACGTACGCGCTCGCCTCCCCACGGGCGCAGACGGCGACGACGGGTTCCGCGACGTTCTCGACGAGGTCCGCGACGCTGTCGGTCGCCTCGGCGGCGACGAATTTCATGTAGGGGACGTCGGTCCGGTCGACGTTCTCGCCCTCGATGCGCCACGCGTCTATCTCGCTCCGGTTGCGCACGTCGAGGAGGTGGACCGACTCCCCGGCGGCGAGTCGACGCCGCACCTCCCGCGCGTCGAGCGACGTGACCGGTCGTTCGGGATCCGGGTACTCCTGGCTCACGTACCGGGGGACGCTCGGCGGGCGAATAAGCTCCCGGGCGAACGTATCAGCTCGTGGGGGACATCCTTCATACGGCCGGCGCGAGTCCCGTCGAGCATGAACGAGGAGGAGTTCACCGCGACCGTCCGCGAGGAGTGCGCACAGGAACTGGACCGCCTCGGCAGCGAGAAGGCGCTGGTCGCGACGACGGCTGCCCAGCTGGAGGACGACCGCGTCCTCGAGTCAGCGGCGCAGGCCGAGCAGCGCGCTATCGAGACGTTCGAGCAGTGGTCGACGACGGAGGCCAACACCGAGGCGCAGACCACCTTCGAGCGCATCCTCGGACAGGAGCAGGACCACTACGACCGCATCGCAGAACACCTGGAGACGGTTTCCGAGGCCGACGAGGACGAACTGCACGAGTATCTCCGCGGCCTGGACGACGCCATCGAGCGCGTCGCCGCCGGCGTCGTCGCCCGCGGGATGGTCTCCTCGCGGTCGCTCCTCCAGACCATCAACTACTTCGTCAACGAGTCGGACGAGGCGACGGCCGACCTCTTCCGGGACATCCGTGCGGAGACGGACGAACAGGTGGAGTCGGGCGCACGGCTCCTTGCGGACCTCTGTGCCGAGGACGCCCAGTGGGAGCGCGCGCAGACGGCCGCCGTCCAGACCATCCAGTTGGCCTACGAGGAGTACGCCGAGAGCCTCGAAGGGATGGGCATCGACCCGAAGCCCGTCTGCTAGGAGTCCCCACGCTTTTCGTCGTCGGATGGTGCGAAGCGCCACCGCTCTCCACGGGCGACCCGTGAGTCGCCCGTGGGGAAGCGAGACGGCTCCGCCGTCTCGCCCTCCTCGAAAAACCCTGCATTGCGAGACGCGAAGCGTCTCGCAGGCTCCCAGAACCGCGTCGCTCCGCGACGCGGACGCTCTCTTTCCCCCGACCGCAACGCTACGATTCCGTCTGGCGAACAGGCGACTTTCCCTCACCGAACGCCCAGTCGCGCGTCGTGACCGACGCCGGGGCGCGTCGCGCCCCGCACCCGCGTCACGTCCGGCGTCGCTCGTCAGTGCATGGGGTCGGGTGGTCCCGCCCTCTCACTTGAACCCTCGCTCACTCCTGTTCGGGCGGTTCGTCCTGGAAGGCGTCGACGGCCTCGCGGAAGTCGTCGGGGACGCGGGTCGTCTCGCCGTCCCCGTCCACGGCGACGTGGACGACGTGGCCCTCTGCGAGCACCTCGTCGTCGCGCTTTCGTCGGGTCCGGGTGGCAAAGAAGATGCTCGCGCGACCGATGCGTTCGACCCGGACGGCGGTGACCAGTTCGTCCTCGAAGTGGGCCGGACGGCGGTAGTCGAGGTCGACGTGCGCGACGTGGACGTCCCAGTCGGCGGCCCGGATGGCCGCGTAGTCGTAGTCGATGGCCCGGAAGAAGGCGTTTATCGCCTCGTCCTGGAAGGTGACGTACTCGCCGTAGAAGACGACCCCCTGCTGGTCCGTCTCGGCGAAGCGCACGCGGTTCTCGAAGACGTCGTGCATATCGGGGGAGGGTCGCGGGGGGAGGTAACTACTCGGTCTCGGTGCCCGCGTCGGCCTCGGTCTCGGCGTCGGTCTCCGTCCGCGGTCCCCACCCACGGACGGCGTCGATGGCCTTCTCGGAGAACTCCACCTCGCTCAGTTCGCCGTCGTCGAGGGCGCGGAGCCACGACTCGCGGACCTCCCACGTCCCGTGGACGACGCCCTCGGGGTTGGTGAGGGTCGCCCCGATGTCCCGGTGTTCCCACCCGTCGTACTTCCGGAGGGCGACGACCACCTGCCCGACCTGTCGCGGGGGGACCCCCCCGGCGGGAACGACCGTCTCGTAGACGAGTTCGAGCGTTCCGTCGACCGTCCCCGCGTCCACGAGGTAGACGTTCTGACTCATCAGGTTCGTCTCGAGGTGGTCGGCGAGCGCATCGACGTCGAGCCCGGACATACCCCGAGGAACGGCGGGCGCGGACAAAAGCGTGCGGTCGGCCACGTCAGCCCGTCGGGTCGTCCCCGGCGTCGTCGGGGCCCGTCAGCCCGTCGAGGTCCGCGAGGCCGCCGAACTCGTCGTCTCCGCCGGCTCTATCGCCGCCGTCTTCGTCCGCCCTGCCGCTTCCGTCGTCCGCCTCGCCGTCCAGCCCGTACGTCTCGCGGACGGTCCGGGCCAGCAGGCCGCCGCGTTCGAGCGCGATGTAGACGACGACGAACGGGTGGTCGGCCGGGTCGAGGACGAACACCTCGTAGGGGGGGTCGGCTCCCGTCACGGCCGCGAGCAGGGGGTCGAGGGGTTTCGTGCCGTCGCGGAACTCCTCGAACAGGTCGCGCTGGCCGGGTTGGTCGGCGAAGACGTAACAGACGCCGTTGACGTCCCCGTCGGTGCCCCGCGTGAGGCGAGAGTTCATCGCCTCGCCGCCGTGCTCGGCCTCGCGCCAGCACTCGACGGCCGCCTCGAAGAGGTTCGTCACGTCGCGGGCGAACGCGAAACGTGTCCGTTCGACCACCTCGCAGGCGTCGAAGCGGGGTCGCTCGCCGGTCCAGTCCACCTCGCACGCCACGAGGTTGCCGGGTTCCACCGCGGCGACGTGCTCCGCGAGCGGGTCGTCGTAGCCTGTCCGGGCGACGTACGTCGGGTCGGCCGTCTCGGGGTCGAGGAGGAGGAACTCGTCGGCCGCGCGCGTGCTGTCGAGGACGCGGAGTCGGTCCATCGGCGGCACTATCGGGCCGCGGCCTAATTCGCTGTCGAAAACGACGCGCCTACCGGTGTCGGAGATACGCGTTCACGCCCGCCTCTGCCGCCTCGCTCACGAGACGCCGAATCGTACTGTCGCCCTCGCCCCATCCGACGGTGGTTTCTGCGCTGTCCATACCCCCTGTTGGTAGTCAGACGATAAGTACTTTCTCTATATAGTGACCTTCAGTTCAAATCGCACACTACCCGGAGGTTGACGGCGGTGGCCCGCGTAGGCGAGGTATGCGCGTCGTCTCGCTGTTGCCGTCGGCGACCGAACTCGTCTACGCCCTCGGCGTCGAACCCGTGGCCGTCTCTCACGAGTGTGACTACCCGCCAGAGGCGGCGGAGAAGCCCGCCGTGAACGCCGCCCGCGTGGACGCGAGCGCGTCGAGCGCCGAGATCGACCGACAGGTCCTCGCCGCCGAACGCGAGGGGGGCGGCGTCTACGAACTGAGACTCGACGTCCTCGCGGCGGCCGACCCGGACCTCGTCGTCACGCAGGGGCTCTGTGACGTCTGCGCCGTCGACGAGGTGCTGGTCGAGGAGGCCGTCGACGAACTGGGGCTGGACTGCGAAATACTCACCACCGACCCCCACAGCCTCGCGGACGTCCTCGACGACGTCCGCAGGATCGGGGCGGCGACGGGCCGCGAGGACTGCGCCGACCAACTCATCGCGGACCTCCGGGGGCGAGTCGAGGCGGTCCGCGAGACGGCCGCCCGTGCCGACGAGCGTCCCCGGACGCTCGTCCTGGATTGGTTGGACCCCGTGATGACGGCGGGCCACTGGGTGCCCGAGATGATCGAGTGGGCGGGGGGCGAGTGCGTCCTCCCCGCCGACGCGTCCACGCCCCGGGAGTGGGAGACGGTGCGCGAGGTGGACCCGGAGGTGCTCGTCGCGGCGCCCTGCGGGTTCGACCTCGACCAGACCGCCGAGAACCTCGCGGACCTCACCGACCGAGAGGGGTTCGCGGACCTGACGGCCGTCCGCGAGGGGCGCGCCTACGCGATGGACGGCCACCAGTACGTGAACCGACCGGGCGTGCGCCTCGTGGACTCACTCGAGTACCTCGCGGCCCTGCTCCACCCGGACCTGTTCGAGACGCTGCCGGCGAGCGCCGCCCGACCCCTCGACGCCCTCCGCACGGTGTCCGACGGCACGCCCTGAGATGGCGACGCTCGAACTCCCCGCCGAGGTGTACGACGCCGTGGTCGCCCACGCTCGCGAGGGCGCGCCCGAGGAGGTCTGCGGGGTGCTCGGGGGTCGCCGGGAGGCTGGGACCTGTCGCGTCTCACGCGCCGAACGAGTCCCGAACGTCGCTTCGACGCCGGAGACGCGCTACCAGTTGGACCCGGGCGACCAGTTGGCGGCCATGCGTGCCGTCGAGGACGCCGATGGGGAGGTGGTGGGGTTCTACCACTCCCACCCGAGGGGGCCGCGGCGACCGAGCGCCACCGACGAGGCGCAGGCGACGTGGCCCGACGCCTCCTACGTCATCGTCTCGCTGGACGGGACAGCGCCGTTCGTGGGGAGCTGGCGCTGGACGGGCGAGCGGTTCGAGGAGGAGGCGGTCCGGGTCGACTAGTCAGTCCGCGTCCACCGAGCAGGTGTCCTCGTAGGTCACGTCGTGGACCGACTCGATGTCGGGGTCCTCCCCGCAGACCGGGCAGTCGGGGTTCTTCCTGACCTCGACGGTGTCGAACGTCATGTCGCCCGCGTCGTAGAGGATGAGCCGGCCGTCCAGCGTCTCGCCGTAGTCCATCGCGAGCTTGACCGCCTCGGTCGCCTGGATGCAGCCGACGGTCCCCGGGAGGACGCCGAGGACGCCCGCCTCGGCGCAACTGGGGACCGTCCCGGCGGGGGGTGCCTCGGGGAAGAGACACCGGTAGCAGGGGCCGTCCTCGCGCGCCTCGAAGGTCGTCACCTGTCCCTCGAAGCGCAGGATGGCGCCGTGGGAGAAGGGGACGCCCGCCAGCGTGCAGGCGTCGTTGACGAGGTAGCGGGTGGCGAAGTTGTCCGACCCGTCGACGACGATGTCGTACTCCCCGATGAGGTCCTCGACGTTCTCGCTCGTAACGCGCGTCTCGTGCGTCTCGACGGTCACGTCGGGGTTCTGCTCGGCGACGAAGTCCGCGGCGGATTCGACTTTCGACCGGCCGATATCGCTCTCGCCGTGGATGACCTGTCGCTGGAGGTTCGAGCGTTCGACGACGTCGTCGTCGGCGATGCCGATGGTCCCGACGCCCGCGGCGGCGAGATACTGGATGACCGGCGACCCGAGGCCGCCCGCGCCCAGACAGAGGATGCGGCTGTCGAGCAGGCGCTGTTGGCCCGCCGGCCCCACGTCGTCCATGATGATGTGCCGGGAGTACCTGTCTAGCTGTTCCGGGTCGAGCGAGAGGCCACTCATGGCCGAGGAAGGACGGGGACGCTGATAAGCGTCCGGCCCGTTCGCCTCAGAACTTCTGACTTCGGCCGCCGTCCTCCCGCCTGCCCCGACCGGTGATGGCGAGGACGACGGCGAGGACGACGGGCGAGAGCGCCGCCGTCACCGCCGCTCCGAGGATGAGCAGCAGGGAGGTCGGGTCGACGTCCGGCCCGCCCTCGCCGGACCCGCCTCCGCCGCTGGCGTTTCCGGACCCGTTACCGGAGGCGTCGCCGCCGGTCTGGCCACCACCGCTCCCGTTGCCGGTGGCGTTGCCTGCCCCGGTGCCGTTCCCGCTCGTCTGGTTTCCGGTCGACTGGTTCCCCGTCGTGGCGTTTCCAGCCGTCGCATTGCCGGCCGTCGCGTTCCCCCCAGTCTGATTCCCCCCGGTCTGATTCCCCCCGGTCTGGTTCCCACTCGTCTGGTTGCCACCGGTCCCGTTCCCCGCGGTCTGGTTGCCGCTCTCGTTACCTTGCTGTGCGCTCGCCGCGCCGGTCGCGGCGCCGAGGGCCGCCGCGCCCGCGCCAGCACTCGCCTTCAGGAACGTCCGCCGGTCGTAGCTGTCTCCGGTGTTCACGGTTGTCGGGGTGGTTCTTGCCCCGGTCTTATCACCCTTACCGAACTGGTCCGGCCCGAACGGTTAGGTCGGCGCACACGTTCCGGGAGACATGCAGAAACTCGTCTTCGGGCTGAACCGTCCCGACGACACCGACTTCGAGGCGTTCCGGGAGTACTGGCTGGAGGAACACGCCCCCATCGCCGCCGAACTCCCGGGTCTCCGCCGGTACACCGTCTCCTTCCCCGACGATCCGGACCGCTCGCAGTACGACGGCCTCGCGGAACTCTGGTTCGACGACCGGGCGGCACTCGACGCCGCCCTCGCGAGCGAGGCAGGGGAGGCGACGGCGACGGACCTCGCGAACTTCGCCGGCGACGACGACATGCTCCAGTTGGTCGTCGAGGAACACGTCGTCGTCGAGTAGCCCCGAAGGGTCGGCGGGGGCGCGGCGCTCACCGCCGTCACCGGTGCGCATCGCGCTTCGGTTGGCCAACCGGGCTTCGCTCGGTGACGTCGCCACCTTCCTCGGCGTCCTCTCGCGGAGCCACGGGCGACGTGCGCTCTCGGGGTGGTGAGCGTCGGGTCCGCGACCAGCCGGAATCGTGAGTATTGATAACACGGGACAACGCTATGTCGCTCCGGCCCCGTACCTACCCGTATGAGCACCACGACACTCCCCGACCCCCTGCGGGAATCGCTCGTCAGCGCCTCTCGCACCGCAATCGGTGACGACCTGCGGAGCCTCGTCTACTTCACGCCCGACGAGTTCGAGCAGTTGTACCTGCGAAGCGACCTCGAACGCGGCGCGGCCCTCGACGCCTTCGTCGAGAACGAACGCCACGGCGTGGACGCCCAGCAGACCTACGGCGACACGGAACTGGGCGACTACGAGTACACCGTCCGGGCGTTCTCCCACGGCTACGTCGTCCGCGTGATGCACGGCGACCGGGGCGCGTTCGCGACCACCGACCGCATGCCAATCGCCCAGTTCGAGGAGGTGGCGACGGCGATGCGGAAGGTACTGGCCGAGAAGTGAAACACATCTCTCCTCCGTTTCGAGTCCGATAGTTGGTCGCTCCCGTCTGCCCTGTCGGATTTGAACCAGACCTCGCACCTCCCAGTTGCTCGACAGTTCAAATCCGGGTCGGCCCCTCCGACGCGAGTTGCTCGGCTCTCGCACACGCCTCGCTGCCGCTCGGCGGTGCTCGATGGTGACGCGCGTCAGAGATGGGCCCTGCCGGATTTGAACCAGAGGAAGACGGACCGCTCGCTCCGCTCGCGGTTGCGACTTCCTTCATTCAAATCGGCAGCGGTGATTCGACACGACGCGCTGACGCGCGTCGGTCTCATGGGCCCTGCCGGATTTGAACCAGCGATCACCCGGTGTCCCACGGACCTGCCACGACGACAGCGAACCGATATGAGCCGGGGGCTGTAACCAGACTTAGCTAAGGGCCCTCGTTTTCGCGTGAACGCCCCGTCGTCAAGTAGTTTCCTCTCCCTCGCCGACAGACCCAACCGTCCACCCTGCCACTTCCACGCATGCACCCCGAGAAACGCGCCCGACTCGACGAGTTCCTCGACGAGGAGGACGTCGAGGCGGTCTGGTTCGCCCGCTCCGCCTCCTTCGCGTGGCTCACCGGCGGCGACAACGTCGTGGACCGCGCGGGCGACGTCGGCGTCGCGGCGGTGGGCTACGACGGCGACGGACTCGAAGTCGTCACCGACGACATCGAGGCTCCCCGACTGCGAGCGGAGGAACTCCCCGACG
Source organism: Halomarina litorea (assembly GCF_024227715.1). Lineage (NCBI taxonomy): Archaea > Methanobacteriati > Methanobacteriota > Halobacteria > Halobacteriales > Natronomonadaceae > Halomarina > Halomarina litorea. Next base: position 478,557 of record NZ_CP100448.1, read on the forward strand.
ACGTGCCCGTCGAGGCCTACGAGTGGTTCGGCGCGACACTGGGGGAGGCCGTCGCGGAGCGAAGCGCCCGCCCCGCCGCCGTGGACTTCGACGTGCCGGGGTCGTCGTTCGAGGACCTCGACGCCTCGCCCCTCCGCCAACCGCTGACCGACGACGACTGCGAGGCCTACCGTGCGTTGGGCCGGGAGACGGCGGAAGCCGTCGAGGCGGTCTGCCGCGAGTGTTCGCCCGAGGACACCGAACGCGAGGTGGCCGCCGACCTGCGCGAGCGACTGGCGCGCGCGGGCATCGACTCCCCGGTGGCACTCGTCGGCGGAGAGGAACGCGCCCCCACGTACCGCCACTACACACCGACGGACACCGAAATCGGGGGGTACGCGCTGGCGTCGGTGACGGCCCGGCGCGGCGGCCTGTACGCCAGTTGCACCCGGACGGTGGCGTTCGACCCGCCCGAGTGGCTCGAAGAACGTCACGACGCCGCCTCCGCCGTAGAGGTGAGCGCCCTCGCCGCGACCCGCGCGGTGGGGTTCGAGGGCTCCCCCGAGGCGGCCAAGGAGGCGAAAGGCGGCACCGCGGGCGACGTGTTCGCGGCCCTCCAGTCGGCCTACGAGGCGGTCGGCTGGCCCGACGAGTGGCGACGGCACCACCAGGGGGGCGCGGCGGGGTTCGCGGGCCGCGAGTGGATCGCCACGCCGGGGGGCAAAGCGCCGGTGGTCCTCCCGATGGGCTACGCGTGGAACCCGACGGTCGAGGGGGCCAAGAGCGAGGACACGGTGCTCGTCACCGGGGAGGGCTACGAGGTACTCACGGCGACCGACGGGGGAGACTGGCCGACCCAGTCGGTCGATGCGGTCGGGGAACTCGACGACGGCACCGACCTCGAACTCGCCCTCGACCGGCCCGCGGTGCTCGAACGGGAGGGGTAGTTCGCGACCGAGTCAGTTCTCGGCGGTCCACTTCGCGTCGGCGAGCGTCCGCTGGACGGCCTCGCTCCCGACGGCCCGCGCCAGCGTCTGGAACCCCGCGCGCTCCTCGCCGTCTCTCGCCTGTGCGACGAGTCGCGAGACGATGAACTCCGGGGTGGAGCGCCCGAGCGTCCCGAACCGGGGCTGGTAGTCCACCTGCAGGTCGAGGTCCGGCGTGAGGCCCTCCGCGAAGATACCGTCGATGCGCGCCACGTCGGGCAGCGGTTCGAGGTCCTCGGCGAGGTGGGTGACGAACACCCCCAGCGCGTCGCGTTCGACGGTCAGCGTCACGAGACCGTGGAGCAGGTCGGCCGCGCTCCCCGGCTCCGTGATGGCCTCGAACTCGTCGACGAGCATCAGCGTCCGCCCGCCGCCCGTCAGCGGCGGGACGACCGACCGGAGAGTGGATTCGAGGACGCCCGCGTTGAACGAGGCGTGTCGCCGGTGGAAGACCAGCGAGTCCACCAGCGACACCTCGGCGCGCTCTGCGGGGACGGGCAGACCCATGTGCGCGAGGAGGGCGACCTGACAGAGCGTCTCCAGCAGGGTCGTCTTCCCGCCGGAGTTCGCCCCCGTCAGGACGCCCACCCGGTCGCCCGTCGGCACGTCGGACAGGTCGTGGTCGCCCACGGCGTAGGTGACGGGCTGGACGTCCACCCCGGCGGCCAGCAGGTCGAGGCTCCGCGCCGCCTCGACGGCCAGAACGCTGTCGCTCTCGGCCCCGCCCTCGCCCGTCGTGAGCGTCGGTCGCCGCAGGTCGAACGCCAGCGCGAACCGGGCGAGCGACACCTGCACCGCGATGTCGTCGACGGCCTGCACCGCCGCGTCCACGTCCTCGCGGGCCGTCTCGACGGCCGCCTCCAGTTCCTCCCGGACGGTCGCCTCGCGTTCGTCCACCCGTTCGCGGAGTGCGCGCGCCAGTCCGCGGAGCGTCTCGGAGACGAAGTCGGCGGCGTCCGTCGCCTCGCCGGGCATCGCCTCCCGGACCGCCGCCCCCTCCACGCCCGTCTCGTCGGTGACGTGACGGGCGAGTGCGTCCCGGAACGCGCTCGCGTCGCGGGCCGTCCCCTGCACCGCTTCCAGCACCTCGTCGGGCGCGGCGGCCATGTCCTCGACACGGCCCAGATCCGCCCGCAGGCGGTCGAGTTCGTCGTCCGCGCCCGTCTCGACCGTCCCACCGTCCTCGGGAAGCGCCCGGAGCGCCACGCCCGCCTCCGAGAGCGCGTCCGCGTCGAGGTCCGCGAGCGGGGCGAACACCCCTTCGCGCACGCCCACCTCGCGCAGGGCGAGGGCCGTCTCGACGCTCGCGGCCTCCCCCCCGGCACGGCTGTCGTAGCCCGAGAAGGCGTCGAGGACCGCCTCGCGGGTCCCCTCGTCGAGCGCTCGCCACGCCTCGACGGCTGCCATCGTCTCGTCCAGCCGGGACTCGATGGCCTCGCGGTCGGTCAGCGGCGTCAGCACCCGTAACTGGTCTGCGGCGTACTCGGTGATGGCGAACGACTCGACGAGTTCCACCACGTCCCGGTACACCGCCCGCGCGTCCCGCGTCGCGAGCAGGTCCAGTCCTTCGCCCCCCTCGACCCGCCGGAGGATGCGCGTCGCGCGCCCCCGACTCACGCCCGCGCCGACGAGCGCACGGCTGTCCGCCGCCTCGATGGCCGCGATGGCGGCTTCCTCGCCCAGTTCCTCTCGGAGCGCCCCGGCGGTCTTCGGTCCGACCCCCCAGTAGTCCTCCAGTCGCATTGTCTCGTGGTTTCGCCCCGACGGCTTAACGCCGCCGGGGTCTGCCCGCCTCGCCTCCCCGTTCGCCTCGTCCGGGCGCAACAGCGAACCTCTTGCGGCCCCTCCCTGTCCCATGCAGCACCGACGCGGCGCGGTCCGGCGCGCGTGGGATGCGGTGGCCGACGACTACGCCGCCAGCCGGCGCGCCGACGGTGAGGACGCCGGACTCGTCGCGGACTTCCTCGCGGGATAGCAGGCGGTATCGACGGGGTACAGCCGACGCTGGCGACGTAGCTTCCCAAAGAGTAGTGAGCGCCACCGCCAGGGCTCGAACACGCCCGGAGGTTCCTGCTCGCCTCACGACATTCGGCTCCGCGGACTGCCTCCGGTCTGCTCGACCTCTCGACGCGGCACTCACGGAACGGTCGCTCGCGGACGAGACCGCTCGCAGAAATGTGAGCGCCACCGCCAGGGCTCGAACCTGGGACAACCTCGTTAACAGCGAGGTGCTCTACCAGCTGAGCTACGGCGGCTCGATTCACCATTGCCGCAGTTGCTTCATAGGGGTTTCGCTTCGTCACGCCTTCGACACGAAATCGCACGGCCCCACCCCATCGACACGCTTTCACCCGGTAGCGGCGAACCCCCAGCAATGACCGAGCGCGACGAGCCAGCGGGCGACGACGTCGAGGCCGTCCTCGCGGCGGTCCGCGGGCGGGTCACTCCCGACGCCGACGAGCGCGAGCGCCTGCGGGCGGTCGCGGACCGGGTGATGGCCGACGCGCGCGAGGCCATCGTGGACCTGCCCGTCGAGGCGGACGTGGTACAGGTCGGCTCGACGGCCCGCGGGACGTGGGTGGCGGGCGACCGGGACATCGACGTGTTCGTCCGCTTCCCGCCGGACGTCGCGCGCGAGGACCTCGAACGCTACGGATTGCAGGTGGGCCGGGCCGCGGTCCCCGACGGGCGCGAGGAGTTCGCCGAACACCCCTACATCAAGGGCGAGGTCGAGGGGTTCGACGTGGACCTCGTGCCCTGCTACCGACTGGAGCGCGCGACGGACATCCGCTCGGCGGTGGATCGCACGCCGTTCCACAACGCCTACCTCGCCGAGCGCATCGGCCCGGACCTCGCGGACGACGTGCGCGTCGCCAAGGCGTTTCTGAAGGGCGTCGGCGTCTACGGGAGCGACCTCCGGACGAAGGGGTTCTCGGGGTACCTCACGGAACTGCTCGTCCTGGAGTACGGGGGCTTTCGCCCGCTCCTCGACGCCGCCCGCGACTGGCTCCCCCCGGTCGAACTCGACCCGGAGGGCCACGGCACCCGCGTCCACGACGACCCGCTGGTCGTGGTCGACCCCACCGACCCCGCACGCAACGTCGCGGCCGTCTGCTCGGCGGCGAACGTCGCCCGCCTCACGCACCACGCCCGGCAGTTCCTCGCGGCCCCCGACGAGTCGGTCTTCGACCAGTCGCCGCGCAACCCGCTCACGCCGGAGGCGATGGCCGCCGAACTCGATCGGCGCGGGACGACGGCCCTCGCCGTCGTCTTCGACGCGCCTGCCCTCGTGGACGACCAGTTGTACCCCCAGTTAGAGAAGTCCCTCGGCGGTATCGTCGGCGAACTCGACCGACGCGGGTTCGACGCCCTCCGAGGGACGGTGCTCGCCGCGCCGGAGGCGGAGCGCACCCGTTCGCTCGACTCCGCCGCAGGGGACGACGGCGACGACGGCGACGACGGGGACGTGCCCATCGCCGCCCTGTTCGTCGAGTGTGCCGTCGCGGAGCGCCCGCGCGTCGAGCGCCACGAGGGCCCGCCGGTCCACGTCGACGCGCACGCGGCCGGCTTCTACGAGACGTACGCGGCCGACGAGTCGGTGTACGGCCCGTTCGTCGACGGCGACCGCTACGTCGTCGAACGCGAACGCGAGTTCACGACCCCGGAGGTCCTCCTCGCGAGCGACGCACTGTTCGACGTGGCACTCGGCGTCCGCGTCGAGTCGGCACTCCGGGGCGGCTACGACGTACTCGTCGGCGAGGAGACGGCGGTGCTGGCCGACCGGTTCGGCGCCGACCTCGCGGCGTACTTCGACCCGCGGCCCTGACCCGGTTCCGTCTCTACTCCAGGTTCAGCGCCTCGCGGACGTCCGTGACGACCGAGCGCGCCCCGTCGTTGGCGTCCCGGTCGGGCGTCATCGGGTCCCGGCCCATGAAGACTTCGTGGACCATGCTGACGCTCTCGGCGAGACACTCCAGTCCGTACCCCCCTTCGAGGACGAACGCGAGTGCGGCGTCCGTCCCCTCGGCGAGGTCGATACAGCGCTCGGTGAGCAGGCCGTACCCCTCCGTCGAGACGCGCATGCGGGAGATGGGGTCGCGTTCGTGGGCGTCGAAGCCCGCGCTCACGAGGAAGAGGTCGGGGTCGAAGCGCTCGACGGCGGGCGCGACGGCCTCGTCGAAGCCGTAGGCGTACTCGGCGTCCCCCGCGCCGGGGGGGTACGCGAGGTTGAGGTTCGCCCCCTCGCCGTCGCCCGTGCCGGTCTCCGGGACCTCCCCCGTGCCGGGGTAGAGGCCGCGCTCGTGGACCGAGGCGTAGAACACGTCGCCCCGGTCGTAGAAGATGTCCTGCGTGCCGTTGCCGTGGTGGACGTCCCAGTCGAACACCGCCACGCGCTCCGCGCCCGCCTCGAGGGCGGTCTGTGCGGCGACGGCGACGTTGTTGAAGAAACAGAAGCCCATCGCGTCGTCCTCGACGGCGTGGTGGCCCGGCGGCCGGCCGAGCGAGAACGTCGTGTCGTTGCCGTCGGCCCCGTCGAGGGCCTCGAGGGCGGCCCACTGCGCCAGCCCCGCGCTGGCGAGGGCGGCGTCCCACGTCGCCTCGACGGCCACCGTGTCGGCGTCCCACGATCCGCCGCCGCCCTCGCAGAACTCGCGGACGGACTCGACGTAGTCGGCGTCGTGGACGGCCTTCACCGCCTCGACGCTCGCCCGGTCGGGGTCGTCGTAGACCACGCCGTGGAGGCGCGAGAGCGCCCTGCGGATGGCGCGGAGGCGGTCCGGTCGCTCGGGGTGGCGAGCACCTGTGTCGTGGTCGAGACAGACCTCACGGTAGCCGAACCTCATTCGAAGTGTGGGATGAGTTCGAAGTACGCCTCGACGTCGGCGGCGACGACCGTCCGTCGGTCGGCGTGGCGAGCGAGGACGGCCGCGGCGGCCGCCACGTCGTCGGCGTACTGCTCGAGGACGGCCGCCAGCGCGACGCGGGCGTCCATCGAGACGCGATACCGGTCGTCGATGTCGAGCCGAGCGATACGGTCGACGGGGGCGATGGGGAGTTCGAGACCCACCTTCCGGCCCTCGGCCCCGAAGTCGGCCGCCATCAGCGTCTTGCGACCGTCGTCGGTCGCCCGCTCGGCGGCCTCCACCGCCAGCCGCGCGCCGTGGTCCTGGATGCGTCGCGCGAGCGCCTCGGCGGCGTCGGCGCTCACCCGGAGCTCGTCCGCGTTCCGCCGGATGATGGCGTCAACCGGCGCGAACGGAAGCTCGACGCTCATAGCGTGACACGGGACTGTCGCGGGCTTAAGCGTTCCGCGTCCGGCAGTCGCTGCCCGCCGCCCAGGTCGGACCCGCATCCGGCCCTCGCGAGCGACCCCGCTGTTCGCCGTGACAGCGCGCCCTCAGCGGGTGACGGTCCGGCAAAGCGCTTTTCCGAGCGCGTGATATTAGCCCGGTGGAACCGAGAGTACACACTGTGCAGGCGGCCGGAGGGCCGCCGACACCCACCACCCCCATCGTGTCCGGGGCGCACCAGACGGTCTAGACGCGTTCCACCACCCACGATGACCGGACCTACAGCCGGGGACGCGATCCGTCCTCACGACCACACGGGCGCCGCCGCCGACCCGCTCGAACTGCTCGCGGACGGCGACCGCCGCCGACTCCTTCGCACACTCGCAGACGGCGCCGTCGACGCCGCCGACCGCCTCGCCGACACCGAGGGGACGACGCGGAAGCACTACCGCCACGTCCACTTGCCGAAACTCGACGACGCACGCGTCATCGAGTGGCGACCGGCCACCGACTCCGTCGAGAAGGGACCGCGGTTCGACGCGACCGAACCGCTCCTCCGGGCCGTCACCGAGTGGGCCGGCGTCGACGACGGCGTCGAGCAGGCGGGCTGACCCGACCTCCTCCCGGGGTCGCCCTTAGAACACCTCCTCGGCGTCCAGTCGCCCGTCGGTCAACCGCCCGCGGACGGTGATCTCCTGACCGAGACGCACGTCCTCGCTCGTCAGGACGGTGACCGTCTCGCTCCCGTTGTCGAGCATCACCGGGTCGCCCGTCTGGACGACCGTGCCCGTGAACTCGACGGGGCCGTCGTCGGCCGCTTCCTCTCCGACGTCGACGGTCGCCCCGGCGTCGTCGGTCGCTTCCTCTCCGACGTCGACGGTCGCCCCGGCGTCGGCGTTCCCGCCGTCGTCCCCGGAGTTCGACCCGTTCGCGAACGCCGAAAGACCGGTCTCGGTCGCCCCGGTGTCGGTGTCCTCGGTGGTACGCTCCCGACTCGCGCTGGCGCTCCCCTCGTCGAGGACCGAGACGGTCGAGCGCCACCCGGCGGACGCCTCGAGGTCGTCCTGCCAGCCGTCCTTGATCTCCACGTCGGCGAACAGTACCTCGTCGCCAGGGCCGATGTCGGCGTCGGCCTTCTCGCCCCAGAGGGCGACGCGCACGTCGCCGGACTTGTCCTGGACGCGGACGTTCCGCACCTGCCCCTCGGAGCCGTCGTCGCGGTCGAACGTGCGCTTGGGGTCCGCAGAGCGGACGACGCCCGCGATGTCGGCGACGGTGTCGATTTCTAGGTCGTCGATGGGCGTCGTCTCGGGGACGTAGGTGACCTCCTCGTCGATTTCGGTTATCTTCCCGCGCTCGCCCACGTGGAGTTCGAGCGCGCCGTCGCGTTCGCGCACGTAGCCGTCGACGATTTCGACGACCACTCCCTCCGAGAGGTCGTCGGCGGTGTCTGCCTGCCCGTCCCACATCGTCACGCGCACGCGGTCCGTCTCGTCGCCGAGGACGAGGTTCGACACCTTCCCCTCGGAGCCGTCGTCGCGCGAGAACGTCCGGACGGGTTCCGTCCCCAGAACCTTCCCCCGGAGGGTGACGTCGCTCTGGCCGAGCGAGAGCGACTCGACGGTCCCCGGTTCGCCGAGGTCGACGTCGATGTCGACGTCCTGTTCGCCCTCGACGCGGGTGGCGGATACCTCCAGCCCGTTGTACCCCTCCTTCGGCCGACCCGAGATGCGGAGGACGTCCCCGGGCGCGAGTTCCTCCGTCGCGGCCTCCGCGTCCTCGTCCCAGAGGGCCACGCGCACGCGGCCCGTCTCGTCGGCCACCTCGAGGTTCAGCACCTTCCCCTCGCCCTCGTCGCGTTCGAAGGTCCGGAGGTCGCCGACGCTGACCACCTTCGCGAGGAACTTCACCTCCTCCATCCCCGGTTCGATGTCGGCGACGCCGTTGACGTCGTCGTCCGTCAACTCGCTGGCGAGGAGCATCGCCGCAGTCTCCTCGTCGACCAGTCCGTTCATCTGCTCGACCTTCTCGGCGACCGCCTCGCGGAACTCCTCCTCCTCGACATCCGCCTCGAGGTCGGCGTAGACGTCCTCGATAGAACCCATTAGTTCGCTCATGGCAACAGCGCTGTTAATCCTTGTCGGTCCGTGCGACAATGCATGGTCCGGGATGGTCCCGGCCTCCCGCAAAAACGTTCGGGAGTGGTGCGAACTCGCGGGTGTGAACTTCTGGGTCCGAACTACCGGGTGCGGACTCGCCGGTCTGTGCCCTCGCCCGTCTCGACGACGCCGTCGAACAGCGAGGTCAGCGTGGCGAGGGTTCGCTCGCCGTGGGCGTCCGGGTCGACGTGGAAGTGTGCGTGCGCGCCCACGGCCGCCGTCCGCCAGGTGAGGACGTGCAGGAACCGGTAGGCCCGTTCGAGCGAGACGTACTGGAGCAGCGCAGTCAGCGAGTCGAAACAGAGCACCGTCTCGGTGTCGTCGCCGCCCCACGACGAGAGGTGCTGGCTCAGCGTGATGCCGATGCCCGTCAGGTCGTCGGGGCTCTCGGCGGATTTGAGCGCGTGGTTCTGGCCGGTTACCTCGCCAGCGGGGAACGACGAGGCGGCGGCCGACCGCGTGGTGTCCTCGACGCCCACGACGGCGGTCCGGCCGGGGAGCCCCCCGACCTCCGTGGTCCACTCGCTCAGCCACTCCTCGGCCGACTGAGTGTAGGTGACCGCGAGCAGGTCCATCCGGTCGAGGTCGTCGCTCACGTCGTGACACGCGTCGAGACAGGCACCGGTAGCGGCGTATCCCATCGATGGCGTCTGGTACAGCACGTTGTCGCAGGTGGTGAGTGCCCCCTCACCCACCGACGACTGGTAATCGTCCGTCGCGCCCATTCGTATGAATGTAATATTACTGTGTGATAACTGTATCGCTAGCGATGTTCACGGGGACGGACGAACCGTAACCGACTTAACTGGAAGGCCGGTACGAAAGGATGAGTCCTGGTAGGGTAGTGGACTATCCTCTTGGCTTGCGGAGCCAGGGACCGGAGTTCAAATCTCCGTCAGGACGTTTTCAGGTGCGCAACGTCGCGAGCGTAGCGAGCGACCGCGCACCGAAACGCCGCGCGGTGATTTGAGCAGACGAGACGAGCGCCAGCGAGTCTCGGCGCGTTCAAATCTCCGTCAGGACGCTTACTTCACAACCGCAGAGCGGTTCGCTCGTGCGCGCCCTGACGTGCCTCACGCTCGTTTCGTCGCCGGCGCTTCGCGCCGGCTTCCAGCGGGACCTTCGGTCCCGCGCAGCTCGCGTGAGACTCCGTCAGGACGCTAAATCTGTGAGAAATTTTCGCCGAGAACTGTCTGTCTCTTCTCCGCCGAACCAGACGGTCATCGAGGAACGACCATCGACCTCACTCCCGACGGACGGCGAGGTGGGACCGCCCGTCCTCCTCGTCCCGGCATCCCGCCGGAACTGCTGTCATGCAGAGCACGGTTCGGCTGTCCGAACCGTACCACTCCCGTGTGGGGGCGACCGGGGAGTACTTTGTGGCTCCTCTCGGCGGGAGGGAGCGTCACGACGTCGAATACGCCGGGTAGGATTCGCCGGACGGTACGGGGTCGCTCGTCGTCGCCCGGGGCGAGTAGGGCAACGTTTCTTGTCGACGGCCCCACTGGTGAGTGACGATGACCGACCCCACGCGCCGTCGGGTGCTCGCCACCGGTGGTCTCCTCGCCGCCGGGGCGACGGGGGCCGTCGTCGGGTCGTCGCTGCTGGGTGACGGTGGGAACCGGACGCCCGAGCGCACCGACGCGAACCGCACGCGCACCGCCGGGTCAGCCACGGCCACCCCCGGGTCCGACGCGACGGGCCGGGAGGACTTCGTCTGGGCCGAACGCGACCTCTGGCGCGAAGCGGGCCTGCGGCGCAACCTGCTGGCGTTCGCCGCCCGGAACGGCCTCGCGATGATGGTCGCACAGGCCGACGCGACGGACCGCGATGGGGTCGACCGCCTCTCGACGGTCCTCGATGCCGCCGCCGCCCGCGACGTCCCCGTCTGGCTGAACACGGGCGTCCTCAAGAGCCTCACCGCCGAGGCGTTCGTCTCCGACCCGGACGCCCGCGAGCGACACCTCGACGCCCTGCGCAGGGTGGCCCGACGGTACGGCGAGGCGATGCCCGAGGGTCGACTCGTCCTCTGGCAGGAGGCACCCGTCGCCGGCGACTGGGTCGAGGGCGGCGCGTGGAACGACCAGTCCGTCGAGAACCTCCAGTCGTACGGCCCGGAGATATTCGAGGCGCAACTGGCGGCCGTGAACGAGGCGGCACCGGACGTCGCGGTCGGAACCTTCCTGCACTTCCCGTACGTCGTCGAGTCGCGCCAGCCGGCGGTGTTCGCGGACCTGATGGACGCACTCGCGGACCGGGACGCCCGCCCCGACTTCGTGTTCACCGACTTCTACCGCGGGTGGTACGAGAAGGACGTGGGTCCCGGCCCCGCGAACGCCGCAGTCCGGAGTCTCGTCGCGAACGCGCGGCGACACGCCGACGCGCCCGCCCTCTTCCTCGGGCAGGCCCACACCGTCAACCCGCGGCACACGCCGAGCAAAGCCGCGATGCGGATGGACCTGCGCGCCGCCACGGGCGCGGGCGCGGCGGGCGTCGGATGGTACGCCCGCACCGCCTACAAGCAGACCCGGACGGGCTTCGACCCCTACCTCCCGAACCGGGCCGGGGAGGACGCCGTCCCCGACGCCCCGCGGGTGAACACGCTCACCGTCGCCCGCGACCGTTACCTGTTCGCCTACGCCCAGACGCTCGCGACGGCGAGGGGTCCCGACGCCCGCCCCCGGGTGGACCTGTGGCTCCACGGCTCCTCGCTCGGCTTCCACGACCACGCCGTCTCGGTCCGGACCGCCGAGGGGTGGACGTTCGTCGGCGACGTCTCCGGGTACGCCGCCGGCACCTACGCCGGCGACGGCGACCACGTCTCCGTGTTCCACGCGCTCGACGACGTCCGGTTCGTCCGCGAGGGGACCCTCGACGTGCGAATCGAGACGCCAGACGACGGGAACGCGGGCCACCTCCACGGGGTGTCCGTCCTCCCGTTCGACGCGGGCCTGTACGTCTCGGAACTCGAGGCGACCCGTCTGGTGGCCGACCGCGACGTCTCGCCCGTCGCCCGCGGGACGCGATCGGTCGACGCCGCCCTCGACCCCGGCGGGCGCGTCGAGGTGTCGGTCCCCGTGAGCGACCCGGACCGCCCGCTCGCGTCGCTGGTCCACCCCGGGTGGGGCGACACCCTCGACGCACTGGCGTCGGCGGAACGCTCGGCGGGGTTCGACCCGGACGCGGCGTTCGACCTCTGGGTCGTCGGGCGGGGTGCGGCGGGGGCCGTCGCCGACCTCGGGTCGCTGTTCCCGGACGCCGCCTCGGCACCCGAACCGGCCGCGACGGCGTCGGGCGATGGGACGGCCGTCGCCTACGGCCTCTCGCGGGAGTCGATACTCGGCGAGTACGCGTCGGTGACGCTCGGGGAGGCGCTAGACCGCGCGGGCGACGGCGTTCGCGCCCTGTACGCGATGCCGTACTTCGGTCGCGACGACTTCTACGCGCCCGGCCGGGCCGCCCGCCTCGTCCGGGAGATGCCTGGGCAGGTGGAGACGTTCAGCGTCGCCACGAAGCGACGCTGAGGCGGCCGTCGAATCAGCCCATCGGGAAGAGGACGCGACCGACCATCGACATGACCGTCTCGCCGTCGTCGTTCGTCGTCACCGTCCGTGAGTGGACGAGGCCGATACCCTCGCGGAACGGCTCTTTCTCCAGCACCTCCGTCTCTATCGAGAGCGTGTCGCCCGGGCGGACCGGGTTCGGCCAGCGCAGTTCGTCCACGCCCACCGCGCCGAGCGCGCCCGACTCGTTCAACTCGCCGTCGACGAGCATCCGCATCGTCATCGCGGCGGTGTGCCAGCCGCTGGCGACGAGGCCGCCGAACATGGACGACTCGGCGGCCTCCTCGTCGACGTGGAACGGCTGGGGGTCGTACTGCCCCGCGAACCGCAGGATCTCCTCGCGCGTCACCTCGTACTCGCCGAACGAGCGCGTCTCGCCGACGGTGACGTCCTCGTAGGTCTGGTCGTGGCTCACGGCCCACCCGTCTCGGCGGCCCCCGATAAGCGTTCGCAGGCGGGGCGGACTCGTGGTGCGAGAGACACTTGCCCCCGCGGGCGCACGGACGGGTATGCACGGGACCGACGGCGCGGGCGGGGGACCGGGCGAGTCCGAGGAGTCGGTCGCGGAGCGCCGCCTCCACGCCGGCGTCGTCCTCTACGACGCCGGGGAGTACCACGCCGCCCACGACCCGTGGGAAGCCCACTGGCTGGCGCTCGCGGACCGCGAGGACACGCCCGAGGACGGCACCGAACGTCGGTTCTTCCAGGGACTCGTCCAGACGACGGCCGCCGTCTACCACGCCCGTCGGGGGAACTGGACGGGCGCGACGGGCCTCGCCGCGGGCGCACTCGGCTACCTCGACGGTCTCGGTGAGACCTACCGCGGGGTCGCCCTCGCTCCGGTCAGGCAGTACCTCGAAGCCCTCGCCGCGGACCCCGAAGTCGTCGAGCGCGGCCCCCCAGTCAGACTGACCGTCGCGGGGCGGGCGCTCGACCCCGCGGACCTCCCGTTCGACGCGCTCGTTCTCGCGGTCGAGGCGCTGGTCGAGGAGTACGCGCTCGACGGGGCGATGGTGGAGCGGGCAGTCGAGTTCGCCCGGGCGGACCTGGACGAGGGGCGGGCGACCAGTCCGTTCGTCGCCCTGCTGTACGACCTCGTGGAGGGGCGAAACCGGGGGCTGGTCGTCCGGCGACTCGGCGAACACGTCGACCGGCGCGAGCACCGGGAGTCCGACGTTGCCGGCCTGTTCGACGTGGGTGGGGGCGGGGACGAGGGTGAGGGCGAGAGCCAGCGGGAGCACTGACCCGACCGGGCGAGGTCAGTCCGTCGGGTGCTCGGTCCCCGACTCGGCGGCCGTCCGGCGTTCCTCGCGCACGCGACGGTGGAGCGAGAGGGCACAGAGTATCGAGACGAGACCGGCGGCAACGGCGACGGCGAAGGCGACCCGGTAGCCGGTCGCCGTGTAGACGCGCGTGCCGCCGACCGTCTCGCCGGTCCAGTAGGCGTCCAGCACGGCACCGAGGACGACGGGGAACGCCGCGGCCCCCGCCCAGCCCATTGTGTTCACGATGCCGACGACGGTTCCGCTCGCGCCGTCCGGGTGGCGCTCTTTCATGACGGCGAACGCGAGGGGGACGCCGCCCCGGAGGACGCGCCCGAACAGGAAGACGACACCCACCAGCAGGAGGGGAATCGAGCCGAAGACGGCGAAGACGCCCCACGTCGCCGCGAACACGACCGTCGAGAGGACGATGAGTTCAGTCCGGCGGCCGAGGCGGTCCGAGAGCCACCCGAACACCGTCGGCCCGACCATCCCCCCGACGTTGCCCACGAGCAGGTAGACCGACGCCTCGGTCACGGAGATGCCGTACGTCTGGACGAGATACGGGATGCCCCACAGGCCGAAGACGGTGATGCCGACGCCGGTCATGAAGAAGAGCATCACGCCGATGAGCCACGTCTCGGGTTCGCGGAGCGCCGCGATGGTGTGTCCCTTGAGGTCGTTCGCGGACACCGCCGGACGGTCGGGGACGCCGTCGATGGGTTCGAACCCGGCCCGTGCGGGGGTATCGTGCGACAGGAGGACGACGCCGAGTGCGACCAGCAGACCGACACCCCCCAGTCCGGCCATCGTGGGCCGCCAGCCGAGGGTCGTCACGGCGACGGCGAGCGGCGTCGTCGCCGCCAGCCCCCCGAGGATGCCGACGGTGAACGTGATGCCGGTCATCGTCCCGAACTCGTCCGGGCGAAACCAGTTGGCGCAGAACCGGAGGACGGTGACGAACAGCACGCTCGCGCCCAGCCCCACCAGCAGGCGGCCGAGGAACGCCACCGCGTAGGTCCCGCTCAGGCCGAACGCGAGCGCTCCCCCGGACATGAGCGCCGTCCCGCCCGCCGCGATGACCCGCGCGCCGTAGCGGTCCGTGAGCAGTCCCGCCGGCACCTGGAAGGCCGCGTAGAGGTAGAAGAAAGAGGCGTGGAGGAGGCCGAGACTCGTTCCGGTGGTGTCGAACGACCGCATCAACTGCTCGGAGAGGACGGCCGTCGACGAGCGGTGGAGGCTGACGAGGAAGAACGCCGCCGCCAGCAGGCCCCAGCCGACCCATCGGCGTCGGGCGGGAGACGAGAACAGGTCCATGATCGGTGGTCGCACGGTTCGTGGGCGAGTGACATAAACGACCCCTCGACTGGTGGACGGGACGACCGACTCCCCGTGAACCGTGGCTTCCCCAGTTTCCACCGGGACTCGTGACGGTCCGGGCACCGCCACCGGTCAGAACCATCGACTGGACAGAAGTATTGCGAAGGCACGATCGATTCGAAATTCGTTCAGCAAACATCGGGATTTTGAAACTGATTCCAGAACACTTACCCGTGTGGTTCACCCTTGTCTATTCGTAATGGCAAACGGTACGGTTGACTTCTTCAACGACACGGGCGGCTACGGTTTCATCGAGACTGACGACTCTGACGACGACGTGTTCTTCCACATGGAAGACGTCGGCGGCGAGGACCTCACCGAGGGGACGGACATCGAGTTCGACATCGAACAGGCCCCCAAGGGCCCCCGCGCGACGAACGTCGTCCGCGCATAAGCGTTCGCACCGTCGCCACACGGCGACACCGCGTATCACAGCTTTTGACGAACCCGACACCGGAGAGCGACCGCTCTGGGAAAGAGGGATCTACAGTCTCTGGAGCTTCAGGTCAGAACTGTCGAGCGTTCGACTCCGGGTCCCAGACGACGACCGGAGGGGTGGCTTTCGGTTAGTCGCCGTGCTCCGCCGAGTTGTCCTGCGGGTCGTACCCCAGCACCTCGCGCGCCCGGTCGATGGAGTAGTACTTGCGGTCGTTGTCGGAGATGCCGTAGACGATTTCGTAGTCGTACTCCGCCTTGACACAGCGGTCGAAGAGGTGCGCGCAGTCGCGATACGAGAGCCACATCGCCTGTCCGCGCTCGTAGTCGATGGGCGGGTGGCCCTTCGTGAGGTTCCCGATGCGGACGCAGACGACCGACAGGTCGTGGTGGTCGTGGTAGTAGCGCCCGAGAGTCTCGCCGGCGGCCTTCGAGACGCCGTAGAGGTTCGAGGGCCGGGGGAGTTCTGACCCGTCGAGGCGGTACTCGCTCTCGGGGCGGTAGATGTCGGGTTTGCGCGACTCCTCGTAGGCACCGACGGCGTGGTTCGAGGAGGCGAACGCCACCTTCTCCACGTCGGCGTCGACGGCGGCTTCGAAGACGGCGTGGGTGCCGTCGATGTTGTTGTGGAGGACGCTGTCCCACGGGGCCTCGGGACGCGGGTCGCCCGCGAGGTGGACGACCGCCTGCACGTCGTCCATCGCCTCGCGGAGGGTCTCCTCGTCGGTGATGTCCGCGGTCACGTAGTCGAACTCGGTCAGGTCGCCCGTCGGCGGGTCGCGGTCGAGCAGTCGCCAGTCGTACTCGTCGCCGATGGTGTCGAGGATGGCGCTCCCGACGCGACCGGCGGCCCCCGTGAGTAACACCCGGTCCATTCAGGCGACGAGAGGTGAGTGGGGGGCAAGAAAGGAGCGGTTCCGTGGAGCGAGCGAAGTGAGCGACACGGAGCAGGGAGCACCGAAGGTGTGACCGAGTTCTACGGAGGGAGCGAACGCAGTGAGCGACCGACGTAGAATCAGTGAGACGAACGGAGTGCGTCTCACGCGATTCCCGCGAGCACAGCGAGCGGGGGTACACGGGTACGCTCCGCGTCCCGCCCAGTTCCCGCGAGCGAACGCAGTGAGCGACCGACGTAGAATCAGTGAGACGAACGACGCGCGGCGCGACCGTCGGGAGGGCCGCGACGAGGCGAGCGGTGGAACCGCGAGCAGTGCGTCTCACGCGATTCCCGCGAGCACAGCGAGCGGGGGTACGCGGGTACGCTCTCACTCCCCGTCGAGCAGGCCGAGTACCGTCTCGCGAAGGTCCGCGGGGTCCTCGGCCACCGCGTCCGCCCCCTCGATGGCGGTGGCCGCCTCGTCGCGCCGGAAGCGGACGACGGTCGCGCCCGCGTCGGCCCCTGCCCGGACGCCGTGGGCCGAGTCCTCGACGACGATGCACTCCACCGGGGCGACGTCGAGTCGTTCGGCGGCGTGTTCGTAGACGCCGGGCGCGGGTTTCCCCGGCCCGTCGACGTCCATCGCGCTCACGACGGCGTCGACGGGGAGGTCGAACCGGTCGACGACGGCCCGAATCCACTCGCGGGGCGACGAGGAGACGATGGCGACGGCGTGGCCGCGGTCCCGGAGGGTCGCGAACAGGTCGGTCACGCCGGGCGTGAGAGTCACCCGTTCGCCGTACACCTCGTCGGCGGCGTCGTCGAACAGGCCGGCGTAGTGCTCGACGTCCTTCGGGAAGCCGTACTCGTCGGCGAGCTCCCGCAGGCTCTCGCGGTAGTTGCGGCCCGTCACCTCGTCGAGCGAGGGCGTCCCGCGTTCGGCGTCCACGAACACCTCCTCCCGCCAGACGCGCCGCCAGTGGGGTTCCGAGTCGACGAGGACGCCGTCCATGTCGAACAGCACCGCGCGGAATCGAGTCACGGGTGGAGTTGGTGATGCGGGGGGAAGGTGGTTCCGGGAGGCCGGCGGTCGGTCGGCACCCGTGGCTCTCGACCGCGGAGAACGGGGAGAAGACGCGAATCGTCAGTCGTGCTTGGATTCGAGGCGGGCGAACGCGAGCGACCCGGAGATGTTCTCGATGTACGCCTCGACGACGTCGCCCTCCTGTGCGCCGGGGACGAAGATGGTGTACTTGCCCTTCTCGGAGACGCCGTCGCCCTTGCGGCCCGTGGAGGTGATCTCGAGCGTGTAGGTCTTGCCCTCCTCGACGGCCTCTCGCTGTTGCTGGTCCTGGCTGGTCCGGCGCTGCTTCGAGACGGGCCGGAAGGCACCACAGGCGTCACAGCGGAGCATCGGCGTGCGGTTCTCGGTGACGAGTCGGGTGTCGGGGAGGCCACACTCGCCACAGAGCACGTACGTCTCGACGTAGCTCTCGATGGTGGCGTCGAAGTCGGACCCCGAGAAGTTCCCGTTGTAGCGCCCGACGCCCTCCTCGAGTTTCCCGTTGGTGCCGAGTTCGCGCTGGACGAACCGGTGGACGTGGTCGGTCTCGCGCGAGAGGGTGTCCGCGATGGCTTCGAGGTTGGTCAGGCGGGTGAACGCGCCGTCCTTCTGCGCTTGCGCGTCCGGTACGGAGAGTCGCTCGCCGCTGCTTTCGATGTCCGGGACCTCGTCCATGGCCCGGCCGAGGCTCGATTCGTAGTCCATAGCGGGTGAAAGGTGATTCGCACCTAAACCCGTTGCGTGATGGACCGCCACACACCACACGACCGGGAGTGGCGGTCTCACACTGTCTCGCCCGCCTCGGCCCCGACGGGACGCTCGCGGTTTCGCGTCCCTTTAGTCCCGTCGCCGACCACCCCCCACATGAACCCGACCGACCGGGAGGTCGCCTGCTTCGAGGCCGGGGTGAAGTTCGGCACGCTCTACCACCAGTTCGCCGGCACGCCCGTCAGTCCCGCGAGCGCGCCCAGCCTCGAACGGGCGATGGAGGACGCCATCGAGAACCAGCCGTACTGCGAGGCGGTGTCCGTCGACATCCTCGAGGACGCCCTCGACACCACCCACGGCTACACGGAACTCACGGGCGAGTACATGGAGGTGCGGATGCGCATCGAGTACGACGGCTGTACCGTCCACACCGAGATGGCGATGGAGGACGGCTATCCCCTGATGCGTGTCGTGGACGTCCACGAGGGCTGAACCGGCGCGCCGGGACCCCGCGCAACCGCTATCCCCGCCGAGGGCCTCCCGGTCCCATGGTACTGCACGCGATATCCGACCTCGACGAGGCGTTCGAGGCGACCCGCGACTTCCTCCTGCCGTTCGACGCCCGGACGTGGCTGCGCCTCGCCGTCGTGGTGTTCTTCGTCGGCGGCGCGAGCGCCCAGTTCTCCGGGACGAACTTCCAGTTCTCCGGAGACGACGTGCCGGGCGAGTTCGGCGAATTCGGCGAGTTCCCCGCCGCCCTCCCCGTCGACCTCCTCACGCTGGCGGTGGCGCTCGTCGCCCTCGGCGTTCTCCTCGCGCTGGGCTTTCTCTATCTGGGGAGCGTGATGGAGTTCGTGCTGCTCGACGCGGTGCGGCGCGACTCGCCCGAGGTCGCACTTCGCCGGTCGGTCCGGCGGCACGCTCGCCGGGGCCTGCGACTGTTCGGGTTCCGGGTCGCACTCGGTCTCGCCGTCCTGACGACGGTGGCGCTGCTCGTCGCACCCGTCGTGCTGACGCTGGCTGGCGGCCCGACCGACCCGGCGTCCGTGGGCATCGTCGTCCTCGTCGTCCCGCTGGTACTGCTCGTCGCGGGCCTCGCGGCCGTCGTCGACGGGTTCACCGCCGCGTTCGTCGCGCCCGTGATGCTCCTCGAATCGCGGAGGGTCGTCGCCGGGTGGCGGCGCTTCTGGCCGACGCTCCGTCGGGAGTGGAAGCAGTACCTCGCGTACGCGCTGGTCGGCGTCGCGCTCAACTTCGTGGCGGGTATCGGCCTCGCCGTCGTCGGCACGCTGGTGGCGTTGACGCTCCTCGTCCCGTTCGGACTGGTCGGCGGCCTCGTCGTCCTCGCCGCCCTCGGGACCGGCGGCCTCTCGGTGCTCGCGGGTGCGGCGCTGGCGGGTATCGGCCTACTGTACGTCGCCTGCCTGCTCGTCGCGCTCGCGGTGGCCCTCGTGCCCGTGCGGACCTACCTGCGCTACTACTCGCTGTTCGTCCTCGGGGACACGGAGGCGGCGTTCGACCTCGTCCCCGCGGCGCGGGCGCGGACCCGGCCCGAGACGGCCAGGGACGAGAGCGCCTGAACTGACCGAACGGTCGCTCTCGGGGGGAATTTCACTTTCACTTTCGGGCGGGTATTTATACTGACAGCTACCAAACCCGGTGGCATGAGCCAGTCCTCACTCGACGACGACGAACTCTTCGGCGAGGCCGCGACTGAGATTCGCACCGACGTCGAAGACCACCTCGCGGCCGCCCGCGCCGAACTCCCCGCACCCGAGGCCGTCTGGGAGGTGGAGTCGGACAACACGCTCGGCGTCCTCAACGCCCTCCGGAGCGCTCTCGACGTGGGCGAGGCCGAACAGCACCTCCGGGACGCCCGCAAGTGGTACACGATGGGCGTTCGCGCCGACGCCTTCGAGGACGCCGACGACCTGCAGGAGGAACTGGAGGCCCTCACCGAGGTCATGGAGGACGTCGTCGCCGCCCGCGAACAGGTCGGCGAACTCGCCAGCACCATCCCCGGCCTGCGCGGGACGCTTCAGGACCTGCAGGAGGCCGCGGACGCCGACGCGGAGGAGGCGGAGGAGGCGGAGGACGACGCCGACGACGCGGAAGCGGAGGAAGACCCCGAGGACGACGAGGACGAAGACGACGACTAGCGCCGCGTCTCGACCGCTTCGAGGAGGTCGGCCAGCAACGCCCCCGCCGCCGTCAGCATCGCCTCGCCGTCCTCGGCCGTCCCCGCCCCCGGGTCGCCGACGACGCCGTTCTCGCTGAACTCGTCCGAGTCGTAGGCGAGGTTCACACCCGACACCCACTCCCCCCAGCGCTCGCTGGCCCCCTCGCGAGCCTCGTCGATTCGCCCCTCGCGGACGAGGTCCGGCGCGACGTGGCGCAGGAGTGCCGTCTCGCGCGCACCGCCGTGGCCCATCGGCACCTCGTGTGACACCGAGTCGAACCACGTGAACGGGAGCGTGTAGGCCACCTCGTCGCGCGTCAGGCGGCCACACACCTCCCGAAGTGCGGCGACGTTCCCGCCGTGGCCGTTCACGACGACGCACCGCTCGACGCCGTGGTGGGCGAGGCTCCCGACCACGTCGGAGACGTACTGTCTGAAGGTGTCCTCGCGGACCCAGAGCGTCCCCGGGAAGCGGCGGTGTTCCTCCGCGACGCCGACGGGTATCGCGGGAGCGACGAGGAGGTCGCCCCCGTAGGCCCCGGCTCCGGCCTCGGCGACCGCTTCGGCGGTGTACACGTCCGTCCCGAGGGGGGCGTGCGGGCCGTGCTGTTCGGTACTCCCCACGGGGAGGAGCGCGAGGTCCGCGTCGAGTTCGTCCACGTCGGTCCACGTGGCGTCGGCGAGGTGCATGGGAGAAGGGTCCGCGCTCGCGGACTTGAAGGGTGGGGGCAGGGGGCGGGGCGATGCAGGGCCACCGGTGGCGACCTCAGTCGGCGTACTCGAGGAAGAGGTCGCCGACGAACGCCACGGGTCGGTCGGTGGTGACGATGTCGCCGAACGCGATGCGTTCGGGCGGTCGCACGACGCCCCCGAGGTCGGTGCCGTCGAGGGTGGCCGTCGCGTCGCCGACGAGGTACATCCGGTCGGCGGCGGCGAAGTACTCCCGGCCCGTCTCGGTTCGCCCGCCGACGGGGAGGCCGCCGAGGCCGAGAAGCGCGTTCAGGCTGAACGTCGAGACGGCCCGACCGACACCGCTCCGGGCGATTGCACTCGGCGTCGCGCGGGCGACGGCCCCGAGCAGTCGGGTCGCGGGCGTCGACTCGAACGCCAGCGAGCAGTCGAGACGGGTCCCGTCCTCGCCGGTCGTCGACAGCGTGAGGCGCTCGTCGTCGCGTTCGACCGTCACCTCGGCGGCGTGCGTGGCGTCGAAGTCGTGGTACTCGCAGACGGTGTCGATGGCCTCCTCCTCGGAGACGTAGAGCGTCCGGTCCCCGTCGGGACCGATGACCCACACCTCGGTGTAGCCGCCGTACGGCGTCGGCGTCGACTCGAAGTCGAGCAGCCAGACGCAGTGGCCGCTCTCGAAACAGACGCCGGGAAGCGAGAGGCCGGTGAACGGTCGGAGACTGGTCGTCCCGGCGGCGGTGCTCGTGGTACCGGCGGTGCTGGCGGTGCTCACGTCGGTCATGCCCGTCCAGAGGGCGCTCCGAGGGGATAAGGGTGTCTGGGTGACAGGCTTCGGCCCGCAGTTGCCGGCCCAAGCCGTATCCCTTCGCCGGGAGTCCCGACGGTATGAGTGTCGACGACGACGACAGTCGAACGCACGGTATCGACTTCGGTGACCTCGACGAGAAACTGGAGGACCACGACTACCCCGCCGACGCCGACGAGATTCGGGAGGCGTACGGCGACGAGGAACTCGGCCTGCCCGACGGGTCGACGACGCTCGGCGAGGTCCTCGAGGGCTACAGCGAGGAGTTCGAGGACGCCGAGGCGGTCAGACAGGCGGTCCTCACCATGGTCGAGGACGACGCCATCGGGCGCGAGGACTACTCCGACCGGGGGTCCGAAGCCGAGAGCGCACAGGAGAGCGAGGACAAGTCGGCCTGAATCGGTCAGTCGGCGTCCCGATAGGTCTCCTCGTGGTGGGCGAGGTAGGTGAAGGAGAGCGCCGCGAACACCGCCCCGACGAAGTTCTCCAGTCCGAACTGGACACGGTGGCGGCGTAGGTGAGCAGACCGAGCACCCACCCCCACTCCCGGGGGGTGCGGTCGTAGTATGCCGGTTGTGTCTGCCATGTCGGTTTCCTCTCCGGCCTACTCGCTCCCTCCGCTACGCTTCGGTCGCTCCTTGAGGCCGGAGGCTCCACCTTGAATTAGGCTGACGGACCCCGAACTCGACCGCTCCCGTTCTCAGTCGTCGGCTTCCGTCCGGGCCTGTCGTCGCTGGGCGCGTTCGATGAACTCCTCGGGGAGTTCGTCTATCTCGCCGGCCTGCACGCCCCAGAGGTGGGCGTACAGGTCGTCGTTCTCCAGTAACTCCTCGTGGGTGCCGCGTTCGGCGATGCGGCCGTCCTCGAGGACGACGATCTGTTCCGCGTCCTTGATGGTCGAGAGGCGGTGGGCGATGGAGAACGTCGTCCGGTCCTCCGTGAGGCGGTCCAGCGAGCGCTGGATGAGCATCTCCGTCTCGGTGTCCACGTCGCTCGTCGCCTCGTCGAGGACGAGGATGTCGGGGTCCTTCAGGATGGCTCGCGCGATACTGATGCGCTGACGTTGCCCGCCGGAGAGTTTCACGCCGCGTTCCCCGACTTCGGTGTCGTAGCCCTCGGGGAGGTTCTCGATGAACTCGTGGGCCTCGGCGGCCTTGGCGGCCTCGACGATGGACTCCTCGTCCGCGTCGAACGTCCCGTAGGCGATGTTCTCGGCGACGGTGCCGTAGAACAGGAAGGTGTCCTGCGAGACGTAGCCGATGCGCCGGCGCAGACTCGGGATGGTCACGTCCCGGAGGTCCTGACCGTCGATCTCGATGGTCCCCTCGTCCACGTCGTACATCCGGAGGAGGAGCTTCAGGACCGTCGACTTGCCCGCGCCCGTCGGTCCGACGAGCGCCAGCGTCTCGCCGCCCTCGACGGTGAACGAGACGTCCTCGACGATGGTCTCGCCCTCGTCGTAGCCGAAGGTGACGTCGTCGTACACGACGTGCCCCTCGTCGACGACGAGTTCGTCGGCGTCTGGGTCCTCGGTGATGCGCGAGGGTTCGTCCATCAGGCCGAAGATGCGGGCGCTGGACGCCCGGGCGCGCTGGTACATATTGATTATCTGTCCGAATTGCGCCATCGGCCAGATGAAGCGCTGGGTGTAGAGGATGAACAGGACGAAGTCGCCCGGCGAGAGTGTCCCCGTGAACGGGCCGAATCCGCCGGGCGTGATGACCCAGAGGCCGCCGACGGTGAACGTGACGACGAACCCGACGCCCGCGATGACCCGGAGGCCGGGGAAGAACTTGATGCGCGTCTCGACGGCGTCCCAGTTGGCGTCGAAGTAGTCCTTCGAGACGCCCTCGACGCGGTCGGACTCGAAGTTCTCCGTGTTCGACGTCTTGATGACCTGGATGCCCCCGAGGTTGTTCTCCAGTCGGGAGTTGACCTTCCCCACCGAGGAGCGCACGTCGGCGTACTTCGGCTGGATGATCTGGACGAACTTGTACGTGAAGTACATGATGAGCGGCAGGGGGACGAGGGCCACCAGCGCAAGTTGCCAGTTCGTGACGAACAGGATGACGGCGATGCCGACGACCATCACCGACAGGCGGAACGCGGAGTTCATCCCGTCGTTGAGGAATCGCTCCAGCCGATTCACGTCGTTCGACAGCACCGACATCATCTCGCCGGTCTGTTTCCCGGCGAAGAAGTCCATGTTCAGGCGCTGCATCTTGTCGTAGGTGTCGGTGCGGACGGCGTGCTGGATGTTCTGAGCGAAGGAGTTCCAGCCCCAGTTGCGACTCCAGTGGAAGGCGGCCCCGCCGAAGAAGGCGAAGGCGATGAGCCCGGATGCGAGCCACAGTTGCCCGGTCTTGGTCGCTGGCTCCCACACCTCGGGGACCAGCCAGAGGTCGAACGCACGGTTCTCGAGGAAGACGGCGTCGATGGCGAGCGCGAGCAGGAGGGGCGGCAACAGGTCGAGGACGCGGGCGACGACGCTGGAGAGCAGTCCGACGACGAACGCGAGGCGGTTCTCGCCCCCGTACTCGAAGAACAGGCGCTTCATCGGGTCGTCCGCCTTCTCCCGTTGTTCCTCGAACGGGTCGTCCTCGTCGGCGGTGATTCCCATTGCTGTTCCTACAGGTGGCGTTTTGAAAAGGGTTGGCAAAGGGTGTGACCGTGCCGCACAGCGAGTGTGCGACTGGTGGCGCGGCCCGGTTCAGGCCGCGGCGACCCGCACGGGTTCCGGCGGGGCGACCGACCTCACTGTCTCGTTCGTCGGCCCGAACGCGTCGTCCCCGACGACCACTCGGTCGCCCACCTCGACGCCGTGGTCGGTGGTCCACCCGTAGTTCACCTCGAGGACGTACTGCCCCTCGCCGGGGTAGCGGAAGTCCTTGCCGTCCGCCCCCTCGGGCGGTTCCGGCGCGTGGTGAATCGAGGTGATGGTCCCGTTCGCGGCGACGTAGACGATGTCGATGCCGAAGTCCATGTCGCGCATCACGAAGGTGTGCTCGCCCGGTTCGTCGAACGCGAACCACATCCCCTCGCCTGGCGGGAGGGACGTCGTACTGCTCAGGCCGGTGTAGCGCTTGCGGAACGTATCTGCGACGCGGGCGTCGACGCTCCCCAGTTCGGTCCCGTCCTCGTCGTACACCGCGACGGTGGTTCGCTCGTAGTCGTCCGCTGCGGGTGCCGGGAGCGGAATCACGCCCGAGAGGACGAGGGCGACGCCGACCAGAAGGGCAGCGAACACGCCCGCGAGGAGGGTGCCGACGCGACGGGGACTCGGTGCCATCACCCGAAGGAGGCGGCGGTCCGGCGTAAGGGTTCTGGGGTCGCCTCGTGGCTGGTACGACGGGAACGCACGCGACGCAGAACACCCGAGAGGTGGGTCGCAAGCGTTATTCCGGTGGGTCGGGTTTCACGAACCGAGGGCTCGTGGTCTAGTTGGTTATGACGCGGCCTTTACAAGGCCGAAGTCGGTGGTTCGAATCCGCCCGGGCCCATGAGCATCCGCGAGCGACAGCGAGCGGTATTCTCCTGATGCCACGGATTCCGAACCCAGAGGACGAGCGGAGCGAAGTCCTCACGGTTCGAATCCGCCCGGGCCCATCAGATTTTGTGACGAACCCAACGGTGAGTCACAAATCTGTTCGGGAGGGGGATTCGAACTGAGGAGAGAAGGAGCGAGTGAGGTCCGCCTCCGACCAGACCACCGTCACTCTCGGAGCCAACCGAACATCGCGGAGTCGTTCTCCATGACGGTGGAGAGGTGTCCGAGGTCGGGGTAGAAGTGCGCCTCGGCGGTCGGAACCGCCTCCATGAGGTACTGACCCATCGCGACCGGGACGTACCGGTCGGCGCGGCCGTACCAGAGTCCGACCGGGACGTCGAGCGCGAGGTCGAACCCCCAGTCGCTCGCGAACAGTTGCAGGTCCCTGACGAACGCCTCGACGCCGTGATGCCGGCAGGCCGCCGGTATCGACGCCACGAGCACCCTGCCGATCTCTCCCGACCAACGTTCGCGGTCGTGGGGCGCGGCGGCCGCCGCCCGTCGCTTCACCGTCCGCTCGGGTGCGTAGCGGGCCGAACGTTCCTCCGCTCCCAGGAACGCCCTGACGACGCCGGGCACGCCCCGAGCGAGGAGGAACAGGAGGCGCTCTGCGGGCCCGACTGCGGCCATCGGACCGACACCACAGCAGACGGCGACCCGGGGGACTCGCTCCGGCACGAGGGCACCACACGCGAGCGCGTACGGTCCGCCGCCGGAGACGCCGACCACGGGTGCCTCCTCGACACCGAGGGCGTCCAGCAGCGCGGTCACGTCGGCGGGCCAGTCGGTCAGGGTTCGGTCCGGGTCTGGGTCGGAGACGCCGACGCCCGGACGTTCGGGGGCGACGAGTCGGAGGCCGGCCGCCCGTGCCGCCCCGTCGAACACTGCGGCACCTAGCCGACCGCTGGGGACGCCGTGGAAGGCCAGGACCGGGGTCCCGTCGGGGTCGCCGGTCTCAGCGTACCCGAGCGTGCGTCCGTCCGGGAGCGTCACCGTCTCGGGGTGTTCGAAGCAGTCCCGGGCGACCGCCAGCGTGCCCCCGGTCGCGTCGCCGAGGAACGGTGGAGTGGCCTCACGCCCCTCTCGCACCCGACGGAACATGTCTGTGATGCTGGTCATCAGGAGTCGTGGGGTCGCCGATGTGGTAACTGTTCGCGTGGTAGTCCGGTCGACGATTCGTTCGAGTCCCTTCGACTCGGCGGGCGGTCCCGTGCGCCGGCGCTCGAACGGACGGACGCGGAACCGTCCGACGGCGGGTTCATCTCCTCGCGCGTCCTACAGAGTGCCATGATCGGCGACAACACTACCCTGAGCGACAGCGTCGTCGGCACCGCGCGGACGGGACTGGGAGACGCGCTCCGTGCCGTCGTCGCGTTCACGCCCGAGGACTGCACGCCGTTGTACCTCCGGTCGGACCTCCGGGACGAGGAACGTGACGTCCGGCCGGATATCGAGCGGTTCGTCGCCATCGAGCGCGGGGTGTTCGCGGAGCGGGACGGGTACGGCGACCTCGCGACGACGTCCGGAGCGGAACCCGCCATCGGGGAGTACGAGGCGACGATTCGACTGTTCTCCGAGGGGTTCGTCGGGCGGGTCGTCGTGGGCGACCGGGGCGTCCTCCTGACGACCGACGAGATGGACATCGACGCCTTCGAGGAGGTGTCGGTGGCGCTCCGGAAGGTGCTCGCGGGTGACGCGTAGTCCAGCGCCGGACGTTCGCGTGCCACGACAGGCACCAAAGGTATTACACTAACTCGTGAAAGTCGGTGCATGGTAGACGTAGTCGGCCATCTCGGGATGGCACTCATCTGGTTCGTGCCGGCGTGGTTCATCATCGACGAACGCAAGACGGCAGCGACGTTCGCCGCCGTGGGCGTCTGGTTCGGGATGTTACCGGACGTCGACCTCGTCCTCAAGGGCATCCTCCCGACGGTGAAACACCACGGAGTGTTCCACACCGTCCTGATGGCCGGGGTGCTCGCCGCCCTCATCGGTCCCCTGCTGGGTGCGGTCCTGAAGCGGACGCTGGGCGGGACGGACTGGTTCTCCGACGATGCCGTCGACCACGCCACTGGGTTCGGCGTCGTGATGGTGTTCGTCGCCGGCGTCGCGCACGTCTTCGCGGACATGCTCTCCGCGCCGGACATCGCGGACTCGGTCGAACCGCTCTGGCCGCTCTACCAGCAGTCGTTCGGCATCGACGTCGTCTGGTACAACGACCCGCTGGTCAACTGGGGGCTGTTCCTCACGGGAATCGCGCTCAACGTCGGCCTGTTCCTGTCCCGCCGGTAGGGACCGTCGTCGGCGTTCAGATGCCGCCGACGCCCTCGCGGTACTGTCTGACGTACTCCAGCGCGCGGTCGACGTAGTCCGTCGCGCCGTCCTCTTCCTCGCCGAGTTCTCGCAGGATGTTCATGTGTCGGTCCAGCCGCCCCTGGTCGGGGCCCCGCTCTCGGTCGGCGAGTGTCTCGAGGGCGTCGGCCTGTCCCTCGATGCGGCGTCGGCGGTCACCGTCGGCGTGCGTCGCTCCCTCGCGGAGAGTCTCGGCGGCGTCCCGGAGTTCCTCGCGGCTCATGGCTCACCGTACAGCGGAGGTGGGCAAAAACGTTCGTGGGGAGGCCGACCGCGCTTACTCGACCGTCTCGCGGTACTCGCGGACGTGGGCCAGCGCGCGCTCGACGTGCTCTGCGCCGGGTCCCGCCTCGGTGGCGAGCTCCCGGAGGGCGGCGACGTGGCCGTCGAGCGCCTCCGGCGTCGGCTCGTCCCCGACGCCGAGCTTCGCGAGTTCGATGACCTCGCCGTGGAGCCGTCGCTCGGTCCGCCCCTCGGTCCAGCCCGCGGCGGTGACGAGTTCCGTACCCGCCGCTTGGAGTGGTGTTCGCTCCATGAGTGTTCGTGTGGTACTCGGTGACAGTGCAAAAGTGTTGTGTCGCTTGTTAACCCATGACAATCGTCGCCGGGCGGTCACGTCGTCGGGCCGCGCATCCGGTAGCCGTCGAACTCCCCGCGGTCGATCTCGGCGCGAATCTCCTGGTGGGTGGTCTCGTCGATACGCACGAGGTGACAGAGCGGGTGGCCCGGCGCGGCGACGGGGTTCTCGAGGACGCCGACGACGAGACCGGTGAACGGCGCGACGACCCGTTCTTCCTCCTCGTGGAAGTGGTCCGAGACGGTACAGATGGTGTCGCCCTCCTCGACGAGTGGGTACGGCCCCCCGTTCATATCGACGAGACCGCCCTTGTCCGCCGGAGCCACGCCTTCTCGCCGTCGCCCTGGACGACCTGCCACCACCCCGGCCACTGGACGGGTCGCCCCGGGAGCATCCCGAGCTGTGCGAGGACGCTCTCGACGTTGCCGAGCGTACGCTCGGCAGGCAACCAGACGTAGTCCGGTGACGCCGTCGAGGGCCTTCCGGATGAGCAGGGCTGGAAGCGGTGGGCCTTGCCCATCTCCACCGTGAGGACCGGGATGCCCGCCGCAGTCGCCGTCCCCCGGAGCGACCCCGGGTCCTCCGTCCCGGAGAGAATGACGTTCGCGCCGAACGCGCGGGCCAGACGCTCCACCTCCGGGTTCGAGAGGTCCGTCCGCAAGTGGTACATCGTCGTCCGCCCGCGCGTCGAGGTGTAGAAGTCGAGGCCGTAGTCGCACTGCGAGACGAACGTCTCGTAGATGCGGGCGGCCATCCGCCCCGCCGTCGCCGACCCCTCTCGTCCCGGGAACGCCCGGTTCGGGTCCTGGTCGTCGATGGGGAGGTACCGTTGCTGGGCGAGAAAGCCCGGGACGGTGAGGACGTGCGGGACGACCAGCGTCCCGCGGACGTCCGCGGGCGAGTACGCCGTCGCCACCTCCTGACACACCTTCACCCCGTTCAGTTCGTCTCCGTGGATGGTCGCCGAACAGAACAGCGTCGGCCCGTCTTCCTCCCCGTCACCGAATCGCTTCACGATTCGGCTGGCTCGAAAATCGCAACGGCGATTTTCGAACGTTGACCACCGTCACCGGAATCTCGACGGGGTCGCCGAGGTACGTCTCGCCCACCTCGTAGCAGTCGTGGTGTCGTTCGCCCGACGCTCGGCGTGTCACTTCCTGTCAACCCCACCCAAAGAATATTATGGTGCCAGCGAAAGCAGGTGGTACGACCGCCCGCAACGGGCGGCTGCAGACCGATGACCTCGATTCACGCACCCCGGATGTACGCTGGCGACGCTTCCGCCAGCGGCAGCACTGGGGCGGGCGTGACGGGGAAGGTCTGCGACAACGCAGCTCGGTTCACCCCGCTCGCGTAATCCGGACGCGACACCTCGTCCGGCAGTGCGTCGGGTGGGGGACCGAGCAGGTCTTTCTCCCGACGTTCCGCCGTAGCGACGCACTCGTGTCGCGAACGTGAGCAGGGACGCGTCCGCGTGGAGCGGCCACCGCGCGGGTTCGACCCCCGGCGGACGCATCCATGTCAGTGGAACTCAGGGCCACGTCCGTGGCCGTCAGAGTCTGGGTACCCCGCGGCGCGGCCGGCGACCTCGCTGGCGGCGCGCGGGACGTCCTCGACGGCGTCGAGAGCGTCGCGGCCGTCGACCGCCTCGAAGTGGTCGGTTTCCGCCCCACGGCGACCGACATCCGCGTCGACCTCGAAGCGGAGGTCGCTCTCGCGGCCGGTGCCGACGAGTCGACACTCGAATCGGGCTTCGGCGTCATCGAGGCGAGCATCGACATGTGACCGCACGACGGGTGGTGACGACCGACCGACCAGCGTCCCGGTCCCCGGTGGGACCCCCGAGCGCGTCGGGTTCGACTCCCGACGGGACGCCTTCGACCTGTGACTCTCTCCCACGGGTAACTGTTTCACCCCACCTCGAACGGTTCGCCGGGCCGCGAGCGACCCGTCCCCGACTCTCGCCGCCCCCGCTCGGCGACTATCTTCGAGTCGGAAACCGTCCGGAACTATCCGCAACGGTGCAACGATGTCCCGGGTTTACGCGCCGCTCGGGTCTCTCTCGAACTGGACTATGAGCATCCTCGAACGCGTCAAGTCGGCGGTCGGTGCGGGTAGCGAGACCGAGTTCACGTACAACTGCCGGGACTGCGACGCCACCTTCGAGTCCACCGAGTCCCACATGGGTGAGGTGGCCTGCCCCTACTGCGAGAGCCGGGACATCCGGCAACTCGTCTGAACCGCCCGCGAACGCCCCTTCTTCCGACGCCCGACGACTCGCCCGCGACCGACGGGTCGCGCCGAAAACCCCACCTCGACTCCCCGCCAGCGGGAGGTATGGACGACCAGTCCGACCCGCCGGAGTCCGCAAACCCACCCGACGACCCCGGCCGCGGCGTCCGCCCCGAGGCCCGTCCCATCGAACCGAGCGCCCCCGACGAGTTCGGGTGCACGCAGGTGTGGTGGGGCGACGGTAAGGGCAAGACCACCGCGGCCCTCGGGATGGCCTTCCGCGCCGCCGGCCACGGCTTTCGCGTCCACCTCCTCCAGTTGATGAAAGGTGGCGCGGCGAGCGTCGAACCCGACCGCGGCGAGTACAACGCCATCGCCGCCGTCCCCGGAATCTCCTACGAGAACCTCGGACACTACGGCTGGCACGCCCTGAACGACGGGAGCGAGGACCGCGACCACGAGGCGGAGGCACGAGTTGGGTTCGAGCGCTGTCGGGAACTCGTCGCCGCGGCGGGCGAAGCGGACCTGACCGCCCCGCTCTCCCCCGACGGCCCGCCCGAGGACGGGGTCCACATGCTCGTCGTGGACGAACTACTGTACGCCGCCGAACGCGGCCTCGTGGCCCCGGACGCGGTGGTCGACCTCGTGGAGTCGAAACCCGCATCCCTCGAACTCGTCCTGACGGGCGGCCACGAGTCACCGGAGTACCTGTTGACGGCCGCCGACCTCGTCACGGAGGTCCGAAAAGTCAAGCATCCCTTCGACGCCGGGCGACGCGCCCGGAAGGGGACGGAGTTCTGACCGTGACTACTCTCCCGACCATCCGTCGAGGACGCGCGCAGCGAGGTCACGGGCGGCGGCGACGTGGTTGTCCGCCTCGGGGTCACCCGTGCCGTCGACGTGGCTCAGCAGGTCCCGGACCTGCCCGACGCGCTTCTCGACTACCGCGGGCGAGGCGTCCTCGCGCGCCGCGTCGGCCGCCACCGCTTCCGCCTCGCCGAGCCACCGACTCGCCGACCGCTCGACGGGTCGCTCGGCCGTCGCCGCGAGGTGCTCGTGGAGTCGTGCGGCGAGGGTCGAGGGGTCCGGGTCGGCCATGTCCCGTCTCCACCTCGGAGGAACAAGAGGGCCACGGCGGGGAGTGAGGATGACTCGCACGATACTCGTCGCGGGGACGGCGAGCCACGTCGGGAAGTCCACCGTCGTCGCGGGTCTCTGTCGCCTGCTGGCCGACCGCGGGGTGTCGGTCGCTCCGTTCAAGGCCCAGAACATGAGCAACAACGCCCGGGCGGTGCCCGTCGTCGGGGAGTCCGCCGACACCCGTTCGGGGGACGCCCGTGCCGGCGAGGACGCTCGTTCCAGCGGGCACGCTCGTGCCAGCGGGCACGCGTACGGCGAAATCGGCGTCTCCCAGTACGTACAGGCCCGCGCCGCCCGCGTCACCGCCACGACGGACTGCAACCCGGTCCTCCTGAAACCGAGCGGCGACGGGCGCTCGCAACTGGTGATACACGGCGAGGCCGTCGGGACGTTCCGTGCGGGGGAGTACTTCGACGAGCGCTGGGGACGGGCGCGCGCCGCCGCCGAACGCTCGTGGGAGCGCCTCGCCGCGGAGTACGACGTGGTCGTCGCCGAGGGCGCGGGGAGCATCGCGGAACCGAACCTCCGGCACCGCGACCTCGCGAACGTCGAGACGGCCCGGTTCGCCGACGCCGACATCCTCCTCGTGGGGGACATCGAGCGCGGCGGCGTCTTCGCCGCGCTCGCGGGCACCCTCGACCTGATGCCCGACGACCTGCGCGAGCGGGTCCGGGGCTGTCTGATTACCAAGTTCCGTGGCGACGAGTCACTGCTCGACCCGGGCATCGAGATGTTCGAGGCGCGCTACGGCGTCCCCGTCGTCGGCGTCCTCCCGTACGACGACCCCGGCCTGCCCGCCGAGGACAGCGTCTCGCTCCCCGCCGACGAGCGGACGGTTCTCGGCGCCGACGGGGACCCGACGCCCGCCGACGAGTGCGTCACCGTCGCCGTCCCGCGCCTCCCTCGGGTCTCGAACGTCGCGGACCTCGACCCACTCACCGAGTGTCCGGGCGTCCGCGTCGAGGTGTTCCCCCCCGCCGACCCGTTCGACCACGCCGACGCCCTCGTCCTGCCGGGGACGAAGAACACCGTCGACGACCTGCTCGCGCTCCGCGAGGCGAGGTTCGACGACCGACTCGACCGGTTCGACGGGCCCGTCGTCGGCCTCTGCGGGGGCTACCAGTTGCTCGGCGAACGGCTGTCGAGCGTCGAACGCGAGAGCGCCGACGCCGAGGGTGCCCTGTCCGGCTTCGGTCTCCTCCCCGTCGAGACGCGCTTCTCCGGCGAGAAGTGCGTCGAACGGGTCGAGCGTGACCTCCGGGGAGTCGGGCCGCTGGCGGGCGCGTCGGGACCCGTCTCGGGCTACGAGATTCACACCGGCCGGACGACGCTCACCGGCCCCGCGGACCGCCCGTTCGAGGGAGAGGGGGCCGCCGTCGAGGGTGTCCTCGGCACCTACCTCCACGGCCTCTTCGAGAACCCCGCCCCCCGCGAGGCGTTCCTCGGCGGCCTGTTCGCGCGTGCCGGCCTCGACCGGCCCGCGGGCGGGACGACGGATTCGCCGCACGACCGCGCGGCCGCCCTCCTCCGGGATCACGCCGACCTCTCCGTCGTCGGATACTAGGAGGGCTCCGACCGCTGTCTTCAAGTGGAGTTGCGCTAATCTCGGCCCAGTGGCAGTCTCGTTCGACCTCTTCGGCACGCTCGTCTCGGTTCGCACTCCCGAGGACCCGGCGCGAGCGGTCGCGCGGGAACTCGCGTCGCGGGGGGTCGCGGTCCCCGACGACTGGGCGACCGCCTACCGCGAGCGACACGTCGAAGCCCCCCAGGGCGCGGAGGTGCCTCTCCCGGCGCACGTCGCCCGCGCCCTCGCCAGTCGGGAGGTCGACGCCCCCGGCAACGCGCCCCGCCGGGCCGTCGTCGCCGCGTTCGACCCCGAGGTGACGACCCGTCCCGGCGCGCCCGAGGCCGTCGCGGCGGCCGCCGACGTCGGCCCCGTCGCCCTCTGTTCGAACTGCAGCGTCCCCGAACTCGCCGCGCGCACGCTCATCCGCTCTGAGGTGGACCGGTCGCTGTTCGACGCCACCGTCACGAGCGTCGCCTGCGGGTGGCGAAAGCCCTCCGAACAGATGTTCGAGCGAGTCGCCGACGCCCTCGGCGTCCCCCCCGCGCCCCTCGTCCACGTGGGCGACGACCCGCGGACCGACGGCGGTATCGAAGCCGTCGGCGGGCGGTTCGTGGACGTCTCGACCGTCTCCCTCGCTGACTTCCCGGACTGGCTGGCGCGGGAGAACGCGGAGGACCCCGCCTGACATGCTCGCCGCCGGGAGCGTGCTGCTGGCGCTGGCACTCGATACCCTCCTCGCGGAGCCACCGACCCGACTCCACCCGGTGGCGTGGTTCGGCCACCTCGTCGCGCCCGTCGACCGCGAGTGGCGCGCCCCCCGACTCGTCGGTGGCCTCGTAGCCCTCGCCCTCCCGCTTCTCGCGGGCGGTGTCACCTACTGGACCGTCGCGCTGGCGGACCGGGGCTCTCCGCTCACGGGTGCGCTCGCCGCCGGACTCGTCCTGTTCGCGACCACGAGTCGCCGGATGTTGCTGGACGCCGCCCGCGAGGTGGTCGCGGGGTCGGCGACGGACCTCCCCGACGCCCGCCGGTCGCTCCTCGCACTCGCGGGCCGGGACGCGACCGACCTCTCGCCCGGACAGGTCCGGAGCGCGGCCGTCGAGAGCGCCGCCGAGAACCTCGCTGACGGTCTCGTGGCGCCACTGCTCGCCTTCTGCCTGCTCGCGCCCGTCTCGCTCCCGCTGGGCGCGGCGGCGGCCGCGTGGGTCAAGGCGGTCAACACGCTCGATTCGATGCTCGGCTACCGCTCGAAACCCGTCGGGACGGCGAGCGCCCGCCTCGACGACGTCGTCATGTGGCTCCCCGCGCGGGCGAGCGCGCTCCTGCTGGCGCTCGCGGCGGGGTCGGGTCGCTCGGTGAGGGCCGCGAGCGCGTGGCTCGACGGCGTCCCCTCGCCGAACTCCGGATGGCCGATGGGAACGCTCGCGGCCGCGACGGGCGTCAGACTGGAGAAACCGGGCGTCTACACGCTCAACCCGGACGCGCCGCTCCCGGAACGGGAACCGGCCGAACGCGGTCTGCGGGTCGTCTCGCTCGCGAGTCTGCTGGCGTTCGCGCTGGGCGCGGCGTGGCTGGCGCTGGCGGAGGTCGTCGGATGACCGGGCGGACCGGGGACGAGACGTGGAAGGCGTCCCCCGCCACGGGACACGCCCGACGCCTCGGCCTCGCCCTCGCCGGCGCGCTCGGCTTCCTCTCGCGACTCCCGGTCGGGCGCTCGCGCGATGCGTGGGACGCGTTCGGCGCCGCGCCGGTCGCCTTCCCGCTGGCGGGCTACCTCGTGGGCGCGCTGGTCGCCGTCCCCGTCTCCGTCGGCGCGACGCTCGCGCTCCCGGCCCCGACGCTCGCCCTGCTCTACCTCCTCGCGCTGGTCCTCGTCACCGGCGTCAACCACGCCGATGGGGTGGCGGACCTCGGGGACGCCGCCGTCGTCCACGGCGATTCCGAGGAGCGACGGCGCGTGCTGAAGGACACGACGGTCGGGGTGGGTGCGGTCCTCGCCCTCGGAACGGTCCTCGTCGGTCTCGCGCTGGCGGGCCTCGCGCTGGCGGCGCTCCCCGCCCTCACGCTCGCGGCCGTCGTCGTGGCGAGCGAGGTGGGCGCGAAGCTCTCGATGGCCGCCATCGCCTGCCTCGGCGAGGCGACCCACGACGGCCTCGGGGCGGCGTTCACCCGCCGGGCGGACCCCTCACTGCTGCTCGGCCCCGCGGTGGCGGCGCTCCCCGCCTGCCTGCTGGTACTCCCCTCGCCCGCCGCGGGGGTCGCCGTCGTCGGCGGTCTCGCGGGCGGCCTCGCCGTCCTCTGGTGGGCACGCAGGGCACTGGGCGGGGTGAACGGCGACGTCTTCGGCGCGGCCAACGAGGTCGGTCGCGTCTGTGCGCTGCACGCGGGGGTGGTCGCGTGGACGCTCTGGTGATGTGCGGCGGGCGCGGGACGCGCCTCTCGCTCGGGACCGAGAAACCGCTCCTCTCTATCTGCGGGCGGGCGATGGTCGACCGGGTGCTCGACGCTCTCACCGACTCGGACGTCGAAAGGACCGTCGCCGCCGTCTCCCCGAACGCCCCCCGGACCGCCGACCACGTCCGTGAGCGCGTCCCGACGGTGGAGACGCCCGGCGAGGGGTACGTCGCGGACCTGACCCACGCACTCGACGCGGGTGCCGTGACCCGCCCCGCCCTCACCGTCGTCGCGGACCTGCCCCTGCTGGACGGGCCGACCGTCGACGCCGTGCTGGCCGAGTACCGCGAGCGCGCGATGACGGGGGAGTGCGCACTCGTCGTCTGCGTCCCCCTCGCGCTGAAGGAGCGACTGGGCGTGAGCGCGGACACCACGTTCGAGCGCGGGGGGCGGGCGCTCGCTCCGACGGGACTGAACGTCGTCGCCGACGCGGAGGACACCATCGTGACACGAGACACCTACCGACTGGCAGTGAACGTGAACCGACCGAGAGACACCCGCGTGGCGGAGGCGCTGTGCGACTAGTCCTCGTCGCGGGGACGACCCGTACCGCGGGAATCGAGGGCATCAGCGCCGCGGGCGCACACCCGGACCTGTTGCGCCACACGCCGAGCGCGGACGCCGAGATACTGACGTACGGCCGGCCGGTGGCCCCGCCCGAGGGCGAGGCCCACCCGACGCCCGTCAGTCCGACGGGGTGCCCGACGCCCGCCGTCGTCACCCGTGCGGTCCGTGAGGTACTCGGGTTCGACGTCACCGTCCTCGACGCCGGCCTCGGGGCACCGTCGAGCGCACCGACCGTCGACCTCGGGGCGGTCCCCGGGAACGACGTCCGCGAGGGTCGGACCGTCCCTGACGCGAGGGGGGTGTTCGAGCGTGCCCGGCGACTCGGCGCGTCGCTCCCGGGGCCCCTCCTCGTTGGCGAGACGGTTCCCGGCGGGACGACGACGGCCCTCGGCGTGCTCCGCGCTCTCGGGTACGACCACTCGGTCTGTTCCTCGCTCCCCGACAACCCCCTCGACCTGAAGGAGCGAGTGGTCGCCGAGGGCCTCGCCGCCGCCGGCCTCGACGACGGGACCGGGGACCCGATTCGGGCGGTAAGGGCGGTCGGCGACCCGGTCCTCACCGCCGTCGCCGGACTCGTCGTCGGCGCGAGCGAGGCCGGCACCGAGGTGACCCTCGCCGGTGGGACCCAGCTGGTCGCGGCGGGCGCGCTGGTCCGCCACTGGAGCGACGCGCCCCTCGACGTCGCCACCACGTCGTTCGTCGCCGACGCCACGCCGGACCTCGCGACCGCCTGCGCCGACCTCGACCTCTCGCTGACCGTCACCGACCCGGGGTTCACCGACGACCACGTCGCGATGGCGCGCTACCTCGCGGGCGAGGGCAAGGAGGGCGTCGGGATGGGCGGGGTGCTCGCGCTGGCCGACCGCGAGGATTCGCTTCCCGCGGTCCGCGAGCGCATCGTGACGGTGTACGACCGTCTGCTCGGCGACGAGGGGGGTGAGCCCTGATGGACCCGGACAGCGTCGGGTCGGTCGAGCGCGTGCCCCACGGGAGCGACGACGGCGTCGAACTGGACTTCAGCGCCAACTGCAACCCGATGGTCCCCGAGGGCGCCCGGGCGGTGTTCGCCGACTCGTTCGACGCCTCGCGGTCGTACCCCCGCGACGACTCCCCCGAGTTCCGTCGGGTGGCCGCCGACTACGTCGGTGGCTCGCCCGGGGACGTCGTCCCGACGGCGGGCGGCCTCGCCGCCATCCGCCTCGCCCTCGGCGTCACCGTCTCGCCGGGCGACTCGATACTCGTCCCGGCACCCTCCTTCGGCGAGTACGCCCGCGAGGTCCGTCTGCAGGGCGGCGTCCCCGAGTTCGTCGCCCACGACGCCGTCCGGGACGCCGACCCCGCCGACCACGCGATGGTCGTCGTCTGCACGCCGAACAACCCGACGGGGGAACTGCCCTCTCCCGAGGCCCTCGAGGGCCTCCACGAGCGCTGTCTGGGGGCGGGGACGCCCCTCCTCGCGGACGAGGCGTTCCTCGACTTCACCGACAGGCCCTCCCTCGCGGGCCGCGAGGGCGTCGTCGTCGCCCGCTCGCTCACCAAGATGTTCGGCCTTCCCGGCCTGCGGGCGGGGTTCGCGGTGGCGACGGGGCGTCTGGGCGAGCGACTCCGACGGGCGGTCCCGGCGTGGGCGCTCGGGACCCCCGCCGCGCGGGTCGGGGCGTACTGCATGCGGCAGTCGGGGTTCGTCGAGGCGACCCGCGAGCGAGTCCGCGAGGAACGCCGGTATCTCCGGGCCGGACTGGAGGAGTACTTCGACGTGGCTCCCTCCGACGCCCCGTTCCTCCTCTGTGACGTGGGCGAGGACCCCTCGGACCTGCTCGCCGCCCTCCGGAAGCGGGGCATCGCGCTCCGCGACGCGACCACCTTCCGGGGGCTGGACACGCACGTCCGGGTCGCGGTCCGGACCCGGGACGACCACGACCGACTGCTGAGCGCGCTGGACGAGTGCACCAAATGACGAACGTGGAGACGGCGGTCCGCGACGGCGTTCTCCGGGTCCGGCGGCCCCACACGCGGTGGCTCTCCTCGGGGTGGCGCGGCGGCTTCTCGGAGGGTGAGACGGCGTACAACGTCGCCGTCCCGGAGGGGTGGACCGACACCGACCTCGACGGGTACATCAGAGCGCGCCGGGACCGGGCCGGGTTCGCAGAATCGGGGCCGACGCTCCTCACGGGCGTCGAGATGCGTCACGCCCGCGGCGCGCGCTGTGGCCCGGTGGCGGCGGTGGCCACGGCGGGCGTCTCGAACCCCGCGGAACTCCCGATGGACCCGGACGGGTCGGCGGACGGGGGCGACGAGTCGTCCCGACCGGGGACCGTCAACGTCCTCCTGTGGACGGGACGGGCGCTCACGGACGGGGCGCTCGCGTCCCTCCTCGCCCTCGCCGCGGAGGCGAAGGCGGCGACGCTCCTCGCGCGGGTGGGGGTGCCGGGGACGACCAGCGATGCCGCCGTCGTCGGGTGTGAGCGGACCGGCCCGCCCGAGGCGTTCGCCGGGAGCGCGACCGAAGTCGGGGCCTGCGCGCGGGCCTGCGTCCGCGAGGCGGTCGGCGCGAGTCTCGATGCGCGCTACCCGGAGGGCCAGTGGCCCGAGGGCGTCGAGGACGCAGAGTACGGTGTGGCGACGACGCGGCGGGCGTCGCTGTTCGAGGTGTAGGTTCTCGCTGGAGCGGTCGCTGGTGGCGATAGTACCCGAAAAATCGGTGTTCGCGGTCGGACCTTAGAAGTCCATTTCGCCGAAGTCGTCGCCGCCGCTGTTGTTCAGGCGAGCGGCGACCACGTCGTCGATGCGCAGGAGGAGTTCGACGGCCTCCGTCGCGCTCTCGATGGCCTGTAGCTTCACGCGCAGGGGTTCGACCACGTGGAGGTCCTCCATGTCACCGACCTCGCCGGTGTAGGCGTCGAGGCCCGCGCTCGTCTCGCCCCGGTCGTGGCGGGCGCGGAGTTCGATCAGCGTGTCGATGGGGTCGAGGCCCGCGTTCTCCGCGAGGGTGCGGGGAACCACGTCGAGGGCGTCGGCGAACGCCTCGACGGCGAGTTGCTCGCGGCCGCTCACGCCGTCGGCGAAGTCGCGGATGGCGCGGGCGAGTTCGATTTCGGGCGCGCTCCCGCCGGGGACGACGGTGCCTTCCTGCATCGTCACGCGAACGACGCCGAGGGCGTCGGTGAGTGCGCGTTCGACCTCGGTGACGACGTGGTCGGTGCCGCCGCGCAAGAGGATGGAGACGCTCTTGGGGTTCTCGCACTCCTCGACGAACAGCAGGGTGTCGTCGCCGATACGGCGTTCCTCGACGAGGCCCGCGTGTCCGAGGTGTGCGGACTCGATGTCCGAGAGGTCACCGACGGACTTCGCGCCGGTCGCCCGGGCGAGGGCGTGCATGTCGCTCTTCTTGACGCGCCGGAGCGCGAGGACGCCCTTCCGGGCGAGGAAGTGGCGCGCGAGGTCGTCGATGCCCTGCTGGCAGAAGACGACGTTCGCACCCGACTCGACGATGCTGTCGACCACGCCGCGCAGTTCGCCCTCCTCGCGGGCGATGAACTCCTCCAACTGGGCGGGCGTCGTGATGGAGAGTTCGGCGTCGGCTTCCAGACCGCGGACCTCGATGGGGGTCTCCAGCAGGAGGACCGAGGCGTCCTCGACGCGGGTGGGCATGCTCTCGTGGGCGCGTTCCTTGTCGACGACGACGCCCTCGACGAGGCGCGAGTCGGCGACGCTCCCGCCGACTGCCGTCTCGATGACGACGTCGTCGAGGTCGATGCCGTCCTCGTCGGCGACGGCCTGCACGGCGCTGACGACGAGGCCTGCCAGGAGGTCCTTGCTGGCCTCGGCTCCCTTGCCGGTCATCGCGGTCATGGCGATCTTCCGGAGGGTGTCCTCGTCGTCCGCGTCGACCTGCATCGCGAGGGCTTCGAGGACGCTACGCGCCTCGGCGGCCGCGAAGCGGTAGCCGTTGGCGATGACCGTCGGGTGGATGTCGTCGTCCAGCAGGTCCTCGGCCTTCGCGAGGAGTTCGCCGGCGATGATGACCGCCGTCGTCGTGCCGTCGCCCGTCTCCTCCTCCTGCGTGGAGGCGACCTCGACGATCATCTGGGCGGCGGGGTGTTCGATGTCCATCTCCTCCAAGATGGTCACGCCGTCGTTCGTGATGACGACGGTGCCGGAGGGGTCGACGAGCATCTTGTCCATCCCCTTGGGGCCGAGCGTCGTTCGGACGGCCTCCGAGACGGCCTTGCCCGCCCGGATGAACATCCACTGGGCGTCGCGCCCGCGGGTCCGGCGGCTTCCCTCGCTCAGGATGTACACTGGCTGACCGTAGGTGTAGGACATAATCGAGCGGCCGTAGGGTGGGAGAGGAGATAAACATAGCTCGACTGATAGTAGTTCGCTCGGCCACCGCGCAGTACCGCGATTCTACCGGTGTCGAATCGACCGGATGGCGCGTGCGAGGAAGGCGGGGTGTGGCGCGAGTCACGCTGTTCCTCGCTCGCTATCGCTCGTCGACCAGTTCGTACCCGATGTTGTGCTCGCGGAGCCTGTCGGTGTGCGTCGAGAGCTCACGCGTCGTCACCAGCAGGAGGACCGACAGGCCCCGCGCGGCGGCCTCCTGAACCGCCACGACGGTTCCGAAGCGCACGTTCGGTTCGACGCCGGCGGCCCGTGCCGCCGCGAGGGCCTCCGTCCCGGCGGCGGCCACGACATCGTGGTCCGCGGCGAGGCCGGCCACCCGGTCGGAGTCAAGCGCCCGACTCCCGCCGCTGCGCACGTCGGGGAAGACGAGGACCGTCGCGTGGCCCGTCTCGTAATCGAGGAGGCCGGTGAAGTCCGTCACGCCCACGTCCTGTCCCTCCTCGGCGTCCGTGATGGCGATGGCCGTCGCACCCCCCGATTCGCCCGGACCGGCGTGGAGGGTGCCGTCGCGCATGGTGAGCGTCACGCGGTCGCCCTCGCGGACGGAACCGGTGGCGATGGCCGTCTCCACCTCCACCTGCCCGATGACCTCCTGTGCGACGAACTCGGTGTAGCCCTGCAGGTCCTCCGTACAGGAGATGAGCCAGTCGACGCCCTCCTTGGTCACCTCGTAGCGCCCTCGCCCGTGTTTCTCGACGTGGCCCGCCTCGACCAGTTCGCCGATGTAGTCGCTGACGGCCTGCGCGGTGACGCCCACGGCGTCCGCTATCTCCTGCTGGCTCACGGCCGGTTGACGGGCGGCGATGGCGACGAGAATCTGGTAGCGCGAGGCGTCGCGCTTGCTCCGCAGGACGGAGACGTCGCGTTCGCCGAGGCCGTCGGTCATACCCTACCGTCCGGCGCGTGCCGCAAGTAGCTTTCCGACCCGTCCCACCCCGGTTGTCGACAGCCACAAGCGGGGTTGTGTTCGACCCGGGGGAGGGATGAAGCCCCCTCGCCCCGTTCGGCGGGCATGGACGGCATCGTACTCGCGGGGACCGCCTCCGGCGTCGGCAAGACCGTCGCCACCCTCGCGGTCTGTCGGGCGTTCGAGCGGGCGGGCCGTACCGTCGCGACGGCGAAGGCCGGCCCGGACTTCATCGATCCGAGCCACCACGCCGCCGTCACCGGCCGGCCGAGTCGGACGCTCGACCCGTGGCTCTCGGGCGACGACGGGATGCTCGGGAACTACTGGCGGGGGGCGGGCGACGTCTGCCTCGTCGAGGGGATGATGGGGCTGTACGACGGGGACGTCTCGACGGCCCGCGTCGCCGCCACCCTCGACCTGCCCGTCGTCCTCGTCGTGGACGCGAACACGGGCATGGAGAGCGTCGCGGCGACGGCACTCGGGTTCCGGGAGTACGCCGCCCGGACGCCGTCCGAGGTGGACGTCGTCGGCGTCGTCGCGAACCGCGCCCACGGCGGCCGTCACGAGGCGGGCATCCGGGAGGCGCTCCCCGACGGACTCCAGTACTTCGGCCGAATCCCTCCGCGAGAGGACCTCTCGATACCGGAGCGCCACCTCGGCCTGCACTGGGGCGGGGAGTCCCCGGTTCCGGCCGACGCACTCGACGCGGCCGCCGAACACGTCGACGTCGCCGGACTCCGTGAGGTGGCCCGCCCCCCGCCGCGTCCCGGCCCCGACGTCGCCCCGCCCCCATCGTCGGGACCGACCAGAAAGCGGGTCGCCGTCGCTCGCGACGACGCCTTCCGGTTCGTCTACCCCGCGACTCTGGAGCGACTCCGCGAGCGTGCGACGGTCGTCCCGTTCGCGCCGGCGGACGGGGACGACCTCCCCGACTGCGACGGGGTCTACCTCCCCGGCGGCTACCCCGAGAACCACGCGGCGGCGCTCTCGGGGGGTCCGGCACTCGACACGCTGGCCGACCGGGCGGCCGACGGCCTGCCCGTCCTCGGGGAGTGCGGGGGGCTGATGGCTCTCGCCGAGTCGCTCGCCGTCGCGGGCGAGACCCACGAGATGGCCGGTGTCCTCCCCGCGGACGTCGAGATGACCGACCGGCCGCAGGCGCTCGACCACGTCGAACTCCGGGCCCGGTCGGGGGCGCTCACGACCCGTTCCGGGGGGACGGTCCGCGGTCACGAGTTCCACTACTCGCGGGCCGCGGTAGCCGGCGACGCTCGGTTCGCGTTCGACGTGGTCCGGGGTCACGGCGTCGACGGCGAACACGACGGTCTCACGGAACACCGGACGCTCGGCACGTACGCGCACGTCCACGCCGACAGCGGCGCGTTCGACCGGTTCGTCGACTCGCTCTGAGCGTTGCCGGTGTCGAAACCCACTGGTACCTTTCGCTGCCGTGTACCCCACGGGACACACCGCCGGACGCCTATGTACGAGGCGGCCGTCGTCCCGCGTATGTCACTCGAAGGTGAGCAGGCGCCCGACTTCACGCTCGAACACACCGGCGGCGACGAGATCACGCTCTCGGACACCCTCGAAGACGGCCCGACGGTCGTCCTCGTCAACCGCGGCCACTGGTGTTCGTTCTGCGCCGAACAGCTCCAGACCTTCAGCGAGGTGGAGTACGACCTCTGGTTCAACGACAACGTCGACATCCTACCCGTCGTCACGGACCCCATCGGGCCGGTCACGGGGATGCGCGACCGCTACGACCTGAACTTCCAGTTGCTCGCCGACCCGGACGGCGAGGTCGCAGAACAGTACAGCGGGACCGAGGAGACCAGCCACGGCCTGACGGGCATCGCCGCGGTGTACGTCATCGACGAGGACGGCACGGTCCAGTACGAACAGGTCGCGGACCACCCCGCCGACCGCACGCACGGCAACTGGGTCCGCTACTTCATCCGCAACGATTTCGAGGACCCCTTCTCGGGCTGAGTCGGTACTCCGACGGGGGCACCGCCTCGAATTGAAACGCCACGCCGAACCGCGCCCCGACCCCGCGTTCCTCGCGATACGGCGTTCGATGGCCTCGGCGGCCGTCGGTTCGGAGCCGTCGGTCGGGTCCCGCACGCGGGTTCGAGGCAGCGCGGGCGACGTACCGGCGTCAGTTCTCGGCGGTCGCCTGCGTCGTCGGCGTCTCCTCGTCGTACTTCTCGCGGAACTCGCCGATGAGTTGACCTATCATGGCGTACCAGTCGTTGAGCATTCGCTGCATCTCGTCGGCCACGGCGTCCGGTTCGGTCGGCCGGAAGACGTGGTAGTAGCCGCCCTGCTCGTAGTTGACCTGCTCCTTCTGGACGAAGCCGGCCTGTTTGAGACGCTGGAGCGCGCGGTACGCCGTCGAGCGCTCCCGGTCGACGACCTCGGCCACCTCGTCCACCGTGAGGGGTCCCTCCGCCTCGACCAGCACGCGGAAACACTCCCGGTCGAGTTCCTTCAGCCCGTGGAAACACTCCAGGAGGCCCTCGCACTCCATGTCCTGCCGGAGCATCTCGCCCATCGAGTCTACCATTGGTGATCGTTGGCTATCCACCGGTAAAACACTTGTGCGAAACCGGCACAACACTGCCCGGCCACCGTTCAGTCCGCACCCTGTCCCTCTGGACCCGTCGCGCTCCGATGCGCGCGCCAGTACCCCTGTGCGTACGCGCCGACGAACATCCCGGCGATGGCCCAGAGGATGGCGACGTTGCCGATGCCGAGGCTGGCGTAGGCCGCACCGGGACAGATACCCGAGATTCCCCAGCCGACGCCGAAGACGACGCCCCCGACGAGGACGTCGCGGTCCATCGACTTCAGCCGTCGCTCGTAGGCCTTCCCGGTCAGCGGGGCGCCGTCGAACAGGCGCGGACCG
This sequence comes from Halomarina litorea, assembly GCF_024227715.1. Lineage (NCBI taxonomy): Archaea > Methanobacteriati > Methanobacteriota > Halobacteria > Halobacteriales > Natronomonadaceae > Halomarina > Halomarina litorea. Next base: position 522,592 of record NZ_CP100448.1, read on the forward strand.
AGGAAGAAGCCCAGTCCAGCGACGGCGGACGCCCCGCCCATGACGAACAGGAGGCCGAGGTCCTCTAGCTGGAGGAAGTCGAGGACGATCTCCGGGCGGGCCATCCGACTGGCCGCGAGACCGAACCCGAACAGCAACCCGCCGACGACGATGAGGGCGTCGCGCGCGAGGGTGCCGCTCCCTCGGTCGTCCGGCTCGCTCCGCTTTCCGTCGCTCTCTGCCGCCGTTCGCTCACTGCGTTCGCTCACGGCGACACCCCCAGTGCGGCGACCAGTTGCGCCACGCCGATGGCGACGGCGAGGAACGTCGCGACGTTCACGATGGACGTCCGCGAGGCCGACCCGACGCCGCAGACGCCGTGGCCGGAGGTACACCCCTTCCCGACGCGCGTCCCGACGCCGACGAGGACGCCGCCGGCGAGCAGTCGCCACGGCTGGACGTCGGTGGTCCACCCGAACTCGCCGAACGCCAGCGAGTACATCGCCGCTCCCGCGACGATGCTCAGGGTGAACAGCACGCGCCAGTCTCGCGAGGCGCGGTAGCGCTGGAAGCGGGGCACCGACGAGGCGTACGACAGCGTCGATTCGAGGAACGTACTCGCGCCCGCCGAGATGCCCGTCCCGACGTAGATGACGGCGACGCCGAGACCGATGAACAGGCCGCCGAGCAGGTACGGGAGGACCCCGCGCGGGAAGAGGTCCGCGGCGACGAGTTGGAGTCCGACCATCTCAGTCGCTCGTCATCGCGTCCGAACTCGCGGCGCAGTTGTTCGGCCCGAGTTCGAGTTCGAACGCCCGGTTGTCGCCCACCTCCTCCCGGCCGAGGTTCGTCGCGATGATGGTCTCGTAGTTGGCCGGGCGCGGCGGCATGTCCGAGCGGACGAACTCGACGAACTCGTCGCGGTCCATCGAGAGGACCGACATCGAGGCGTCGAGGTCACCGAGGTGGGCGGCGTAGGTGCCGTCCTCGCGGGGCGTCGCCGCGTCGCCGAAGTGCGCCGGGGCGACGAGGACGTCCTCGGGGAGCGTGAGGATGCGCTCCTGGAGCGTCTCGTGGAGGCGCGCGGCCGCCTCGGGTGCGCCCTCGTCGCCCTCCTCCAGGTCGGGCCGGGCGACGCTCTCGGTGAACAGGGTGTCCCCCGTGAGGAGGACCGCGTCGTCCACGAGATAGCTCGTCATCCCGGAGGTGTGGCCGGGGGTGTGGAGCACGTCGATTTCGACGCTCCCCACGGTCAGCGAATCGCCGTCCTCGACGGCCCGGTATTCGGTGTCGAACTCGACACCGCGGGCGGCGGCCGGTGCGGGGAAGACGAGTTCGACCCCCCGTTCGGCGAGTTCGCGGGCGCCGGAGACGTGGTCGGCGTGGACGTGGGTGTCGGCCGCGTAGCGCAGTTCGGCGCCGTACTCCCGTGCGTCTTCGACGTAGCGGTCGGCGAACGCGCGAAGCGGGTCGACGACGGCCGCCTCGCCGTCGCTGACGACGAGGTAGGCCAGACACCCGCTGGACGGGCGGCGGTACTGGAGCACTGTCGCGTCCGTGTCGGCGTCGAGTTCTGCCGCCTCGTAGAGGCGCGCCCACCCGTTCATCCCGTCGGCGAGGTTCACCGCGTCGATGCCCTCCTGTTTCAGGAGGCCGGCGACGAACTCGCTCGACTGCCCCTTCGCGCAGACGACCACGATGGGTTCGCCGTCGGGGGCCTCTGGGACCCGTTCGAGGAGTTCGTCGGTCGCACCCTCCAGGAACTCGAAGTACGGGACGTTCGCGTCCGTGACGCGCTCGCCGTCGACGTGCCACGTCTCGTACTCGCTCTCGGCGCGCACGTCGAGGACGGTCACGTCCTGCGCGTCGTCGATACGCCCTTTGAGCGTCTCGGCGTCCATCGAGTCGACGGGGACGCCGGGGTCGGGAAACGATTGCTCACTCATCACCCCTGACTACCGGCTGCCTCCGGAAAAAGGTTTGGACAGTCTTTCACCAATGGTACAAGATTATGTGGCGAGAAGTAGGGGATGTCGGAGTACTATCGGGAGGAAAGTGCTGATGTGGGGGTGTGCTCCTGTGCGGTCCGGCTCAGCATTGGGACTAACGACCAATACACTTTTCAGTGGTCGCCCAGTATTGTGGCCCAGAGGCAATACGGAACATGAGTCAGAAATACACCGTCACCGAGACGCTCGACGCGACGGGGCTGTCGTGTCCCATGCCGGTCGTAGAGACGAAGCAGGCCATCGACGGCCTCGAACCGGACGGCGTTCTGGAGGTCCGGGCGACCGACTCCGGGAGCGTGAGCGACATCGCCGGGTGGGCCGAGGGCACGCCCGGCGTCGAACTGCTCGAACAGGAGGAGACGACCGAGGCCGGCGACCAGGTCTACGTCCACTACGTGCGGAAGACCGAGTGAACCTGAACCGATGAGCACGGACACACCGAACACACAGGACGCGAACGAGGATGCCGACCCGGAGACGGTGGCCGCACTCCGCGACCGGGTCGCGGACCTCGAATCACGGCTGGCGGACGTCGAGTCCGAGACGAGCGAGGACGGCAAGTCGATGGTCATCGTCTCGACGAAGGGGACCCTCGACATGGCCTACCCGCCGCTCATCCTCGCCTCGACGGCGGCCGCCTTCGACTGGGACGTCACCGTCTTCCACACGTTCTGGGGGCTCGAACTGCTCCACGAGGAGCACTCGGCGGACCTCAAGTTGAGTTCGGTCGGCAACCCGAACATGCCCGTCCCGAACGCCCTCGCGGCGCTCCCGGGCATGGACGAGGTGACCACGCGGCTGATGCGAAAGCGCATCGCCGACAACGAGACGCCGACCATCGAGGAACTCGTCGAGACGTCACTGGAGATGGGCGTCGACCTGCAGGCCTGCCAGATGACCATCGACCTGCTCGATTACGACGAGAACGACTTCTACGACGGCGTTACGGTCGGCGTCGGTGCGGCGACGGCGCTCCAGCGCATGGGCGAGGCCGACGTCCAGTTGCTCGTCTAGTAGTAGTAGAGGTCGATGCTGTGGCCGCAGTCGCAGGCCACCTCGGTCCCGCGCAGGTTCGCTCGTCGCCCGACGGACTCGTCGGGTTCGGCGGAGACGACGCGCCGACAGCGCGGACACTCGACGGAGACGCTGAGGGACATGGCGTGTCTTTCTCTCACAGTACCCATAGTTATGAGAGACGTACCGAGGGAAAACAGTCGTTTCGTGTGCCACGATGGGGGTGACGCATCGTCGGAGCACGGAGTGACACGACGCGTCCCCAGTCGCCCGCGGGGGGCGAGTAGCGACCCACTACCGGCGACGTGTCAGGCGCGGGACCGTCGTCGGACAGCCGTCACGCGGACGAAAGACGTGGGAACAGAAGACTCATTATCGGACCGCCACCCCCACTCTGATGGAGGATGGGAGCCACACGCTCCCCTTTCACTGCGGGTCTTCCCCACCCGCAGCTTCGTGGTTCACTCACGCCGAGCGACCGCCCAGTCCGACGTGGACCACCTCGCCCGCGCCGCGGCGACGGCGAAGCGGGCCTTCTGCGCTCTCGAGAAGCGCCGGGGGTGAGCGTCGAGCAAGCAGTGTGCGCCGACGGCGTCCCCGAACAGTTCGCCGCCGACCTCGCGGTCAAGACCGACCACGGCGTCGCCACCCACGAGGTCAGGGCGGACGACGTCCGGGAGGCGTTCGGCGATCTCACCCGGTGGTACGCTGCCCGCATCGCGCCCGACGAGGACCCGCGGTCGGTCGTCGAACTCCCCCTGGCGACCGGCGCGCTGGACGACTAGCGCGAGCCCGAAGGTTTATTTTTGAGAAGGTGTCCAGTTCGGACAAATGGTGGAGGCGTTCGCCGTCGCCAGCGGCAAGGGCGGCACCGGCAAGACGACGACCACGCTCGCGCTGGGGATGGCCCTCGCCCGGGAGTACGACGTGACGGTCGTCGACGCGGACACCGGGATGGCGAACCTGCTCTTTCACACCGGACTCGACGGCGTCGAGACGACGCTCCACGACGTCCTCGTCGGCGAGACGCCCGTCTCGGAGGCGGCCTACGACCGCTTCGGGATGCGCGTCGTTCCCTGCGGGACGAGTCTCGCGGCGTTCCGCGACGCCGACCCCGGACGGTTGCGGACGGCGGTGGCGGACCTCGCGGCGGACACGGACGTCCTCCTGCTCGACTCCCCGGCGGCGCTCGGGTCGAAGGGGGCCGTCCTCCCGGTCGTCCTCGCCGACCGGGTCGTCGTCGTCCTCCAGCCGACGGTCCCGTCGCTCTCGGACGGCCTGAAGGTCCAGGAGTACGCCGCGTCCTACGGGACGGGCACCGCTGGCGTGCTGTTCAACCGGGTGCGCGACGACGAGGCCGTCGCCCGCATCGCCGAACAGGCCGAGCGCTACTTCGAGGGGCCGATGCTGGCGCGCGTCCCGGAGAGCGACGCCGCCCGCGCGTCGCGACGCGCGGGCGAACCGCTGCTCGCACACGCACCGGGGAGCGACGCGGCCGAGGCGTACCGCCGGGCCGCCCGGTCGCTGGACGTGCGCGGGGGGGACGCCGACGACGTGGCCGCCCGCTTCCGGAGCGCGGTCATCCCCGACGCGCCATGAGTTCGCCGTTCCCCGGTCACGCGCTCGACCTCCCGCAGGGGACGCTCGTCCGCTCGCGTGTGGTCTCCGGCGTCGGAACGGTCCTCGCGGACGCTCTCGAACGCGATCTGACGGGGTACGCCGTGCTCGCGCCACAGTCGTCACTCCTGCTCGACGACGCGGGCCGCGGCGTCGTGACGTTCGAGGCGGGCGTCCCCGTCCTCGCCTACCACACCGCGAGCGACGTCGGCGGGGCCGAGGCGCTCGCGGACCTCCCCGCGTCGGGTCCGTGTCGGGCGGCGCTGTACCGCCTCGATACGGCGCACCTCGAGACGGTCCACGACACGCCCGCCCTGCGGGTGCCGCCGGGGATGCCCGCGGAACGACTCGCGGGCGACCACGAACTCGCGGAGCGGACCCGTGAGCGGGCCCCCGACGACCGGGGGGACGCCCCGTCGGACGGGCCGGGCGCCGTGGAGGCGTTCCTCGCCGACGAGGAGCGAATCGAGGCCATCCGGGCCGAGGCCCGCTCGGAGGCCGCGCGCCGGGCCGACGAGTGGGGACTGGACGACCAGTTGGCGGACGAGGGGCGGGAGGTGACGGACGGGGACGAAGAGCTTCGGTGACAGGTTCTTGTGTCTCCGCGCCAATATCGTGGTATGGTGTACCGTGCTATCCTTCCGGACGGGGACATCGAGTGCGACCAGTACGAACAGGCCGAGTTCGGGGTCGACCTGTTCTACGAGGGGACGTTCGTCGCGTTCGTCCCGTACACGAACCTCATCGCCATCCTCGACGAGGAGGCGATTCCCGGCGACGACCGGTCTATCGCGTAGGCCCTCCCGCGACGAGGAAGGTCCGACCGCCCTTGTGTTCGAGGTAGACGTCGGTCTCCGCCGCGTCCTCGAGGGTGCGTGCCTCGCGGGCGTACTCCGCCACCCGCGTCGCCGGCACGTCGGACACGTCGAGGACGCGTCGCGATTGCGTTCCCTTCCGTTCCCGCATCCGCACGACGTCGATTGCCATGCCCCTCCTCGCACCGCTCGGGGCTTGAACCTCAGCCGTCCCCGGGGCGAAAGTGAAAGTGTGGGATACACTCACGAAACGAAGTACGTGGCCGGCGGCGGTCGGTCCTTCGTTCACCGAAAGTGAACGTGGGAGGATGGTGGCTCATCGCGAACAGGCCGAAGTAGAGGACGACGATCCTCGTCTGGACGCGCGGCAGGAGCGTCACGAGCTCCGCCCCCACGAAGGCGGCCAGCGACCCGTCGACGACCCACCCGTACAGCAGGGGTAGGCCGCGAGGAACGCGATGACCGCGACGTGGACGACGTGTTCGCGGAGGTAGCGCCGCCCCCACGGCACGGACTCGGCGGTCACGTCCGCCTCCGAGGGCATGATAGGTGCGCCCCAGTTCTCGGCGTCCGTCGACCCGCTCTCTTGGACTGCCTGCCCCGGTCCGTTCGTGTCCGGACGCTAACACACCCCTTTTCGACCCCCGGAGTGCTCCCTCGACCCATGCGACGAACCCACGAGTACGCGGCGGTCCAGGAGCGCCTCCACCCGGCGATGCGCGAGGCCGAGTCGATGGTCGACGTGCTCTCGACGGCGGCGGCGGAGTGGCCCGACCGGCCGTACCTCACCTTCGCGCCGACGGGCGAGACGCTCACCGTCGGCGAACTCGACGCCCGCGCGGAACGCGTGGCGGGCGCACTCGCTGGCCTCGGCGTCGGACGGGGCGACCGGGTCGGCCTCTACCTCACGAACTCCCCCACCTACGTCGTCGGAATCTTCGCGTGTGCGAAACTCGGCGCGGTGCAGGTCCCGGTCAACTGGCAGTACCGGGAACGCGAGGTGCGCCACGCCGCCGACACCGCCGGCCTCTCCGTGGTCCTCGCCGACCCGGACCTCGAGTACCTCGCCATCCTCGGTTCGGTGGCCCCCGACTTCGACGGGCTGGAACACGTCGTGCTGGCCGACGACGCCCCAGACGGGTTCGAGGGCGTCAGTGGAGCCGAGACGCATCTACTCTCTGACCTGCCCGAGGCAGCGGTCCCGACCGTCTCGCTCGAGGGCGACGACCCGTTCGCCATCATGTACACGAGTGGGACGACGGGCCTCCCCAAGCCGGCCCTGCTCACCCACCGGTCGTACCTGCTCGGGGGCAAGAGCTTCCTCGGTGCGCCGTTCCCCGAGGGCGACGTGAACTACAACCCGTTTCCCCTCTTCCACGGGAACAACCAGTTCTACTCCATGACGGGCCCCCTCCTCGCGGGCACCGAGTGGGTCCTCGCCGAGCGATTCACGACGAGTGCCTTCTGGGACCACGTCGCCGACAACGGCGTCACCTCGTTCAACGTCCTCGGCGGGACGCCGAAGATGCTCGACTCGGCGTTCGACCCGGAGGAGGTCCCCGACACGGACCTCGAACTCGCCATCGGCCCCATCGGCACCGAACTGTGGGAGGCCTTCGAGGAGAAGTTCGGCCTCCGCGTCGTCCAGATATACTCCCAGACGGAGAGTCCGACCCTGCTGATGAACCACCCCGACCCAGAACAGGTCAGGGTGGGGGCCATCGGGATGCCGATGTTCCCCGATTTGGGCCACGAGGTGACGCTCGTGGACGCGGGCGGGAACCCTGTCGACCCCGGCGAGGAGGGCGAACTCACCCGCACCGACCCCGGCGCGATGGCGGGCTACTACGAGATGCCCGAGAAGACGGCCGAGACGCTCCGCGACGGGCGTATCTTCTCCGGCGACGTGGCCCGCACGGACGAGGATGGCTACTGCTACTACGTCGACCGCAAGAAGTTCATGATACGGCGGTCCGGCGAGAACATCGCCCCCCGCGAGATAGAGGACGTCGTCGACGAACTGCCGGGCGTCGAGGAGTCGGCGGTGATCCCCGTCCCCGACGAGGTTCGGGGCGAGGAGATAAAGGCGCTCGTCAAGCGAGTCGACGGGGGCGTGACCGAACGGGACGTCGTCGAACAGGTGGCCGCCCACCTCGCGGCGTACAAGGTGCCGAGGTACGTCGAGTTCGTCGACTCGTTCCCGAAGACGCCGAGCGAGCGCATCCAGCGGACGAAACTGGCCGAGGCGGAACGCGAACGCGCCGACCACGGCTGGGACCGGGAGGCCTGAGCCGGGTCCTCTCTCAGCCGTCGCACCCGTCGCGCTCCTCCTCGTCCAGCGACTCCAGCACCTCCGTCACGCGAGAGATGGTCTTCGCCTGTCCCCGACGGAGGGTCTTCGAGACGGCGGGTTTCGACACCTCGAAGCGGTCGGCGAGGGTGTCGAGGGTCGCCCCGCGGGGACTGTCGAAGTAGCCCGCGTCGACGGCTTCGAGCGTCTCGCGTTCGCGGTCCGAGAGGTCGCGACAGCCCTCGATGAGCGTCATCGCCGCGCCGACGTTCTGGACGAACCCCTGCAACTCGGCGAGTTCGACCCGTTCGCGCGAGACGACGCCGTTGTCCCGGTCGAGTTCCGAGAGGGCGATGTCGGCCCACCCCTCGCGGTCCGGCCCCTCGACGACCATCCGCGTCTCCAGTCGGTCGGCGGTCCGGTCGAACTCCCAGTGGGCCGCCGAGAACGCCACGTCGTGCGCGTCGCTCGCGGCGATGAACGGGCAGTCGTACTGCTCCACGTCGAGCGTCAGGGCTATCGTGCTCGACTCAGTGCTCCGTTGACATATCCCGAGAGGACGCAAAACCCTTTCGACGCGCAGGTGTCGGGAAGAAATCAGGCCACCGCCGTCTCGAACAGGCGCGCCTCGCAGGCCGTACACGAGAGCGCCAGCACCTCGTAGCGCGAGCAACAGGACTCCACCGTCGAGGCGGAGGGGGCGAGGAGGCCGTCGCAGGCGGGACAGGTCGGCAGGAGCGTCCGGACCGACCGGCAGAGCAGGGCGCGTTCGGCGGGCGGGCGACGCGCCCACGACTCGTCCCACCCGGGAAGCGTTCGGGCCGCGCCCGCGTCCGCGGCGAGGGCGGCGCGCGACTCCCACTGCGCGATGGAGTCGTCGTCACCGCTCTCGCCCTCGCCGTCGCTCTCCACCCCGTCTCCGTCCGCCGCCGTCCCCTCGCCAGCGTCGCGTGCCCGCGCCCGCGAGACGACCGCTTCCCCGTAGTCCTCGAACGCGGCGTCCGGTGCGCCGAGGGCCGCCGCGAGCGACCGGCGGTCGACCGCGTCCGGGGACGGGGTGGCCTCGTCGAGGGCCGCCGCGAACGCGGGGACGAGGCGCACGTCCTCGGTCTCCGGGTCGTCCTCGATGACACCCATCCCGGAGAGCGCCGTCTCGGGGTCGAAGTCGGGCGTCGCCCGCACCGCGACGGGCACCTTCCCGAACCACGCGAGCACCCGCCGCGGGAGGTAGCGCTTCGTCAGTTCCGGCGTGCCGGGGACCAGATACCCCCGGAGCCAGATTCCGGCGAGCGAGGCGACGAGGACGGCGAGTGCGGCCTCCGGCGAGACGAGGGCGACGACGAGAGAGAGTCCGACCGCGAGGGCCACGTTCACCACGGTACACGGGAGACAGCGGTTCGCCCCCGTGTACTCGGGCCGCCGGAGTCGGTCGAGTGGCCCCCACTGGGCGTTCATGCCCTCCACTGCCCGCGGAGGGATATGAGGCTCACCGTCACACGGGCGACACGTGAGGCTCCCGAGGGCTGTTGGGGTACCGACTCCGCCTCCGGATGTCGTTGTAATTATATCTCACACACACACCCGTGAAGCACAAGAGTTAGCCGGGCGTCCCGAGTCTGCAAGCTTCATATGACAACTGTCGCGGGCGTCACCGTCTCTGCGGACTCGTTCGTCCTCGGGGGGACTCTGGGGGCAGTCCCCGACGCGGAGTTCAGCTGTGAGCCGACCGTCGCCTCGGGCGACGGCGTCGACATGCCCCTGCTCCGGGCGACTGCCGCCGACCGAGAGTCGCTGGAGCAGGGTCTCGCGAACGACGAGACGGTCGAGCGCTTCGACCGCCTCGCGGACTTCGACGGCGAGTACCTCTATCGCGTCCAGTGGGACTCGCGGTTCCACCTCGTCCTCCAGTTGGTCGCGAGCGAGAACGCCACCATCGTCGACGCCGAAGCACGGCAGGGCGAGTGGGCGCTCCGGATGCTCTACCCCGACCGGGACGCGCTCGCTCGCGCCCACGACGCCTGTCTGGACCACGGTATCGAACTCGAACTCGGCCACGTCAGCACGCTCGACGGCGAGGAGGCCGAGCGCTTCGGCATCACCGGGCAGCAGCGCGAGGCGCTGCTGGCGGCCTGTGAGCGCGGGTACTTCGACATCCCCCGACAGGTCGGCCTGCGCGACCTCGCCGAGGACCTCGACATCTCCCATCAGGCGCTCTCCGAACGACTCCGTCGGGGCCACGACGGCCTCATCCGGAAGACGCTCGGCGGCGGGACCTCGCTCTGACTTACAGTTCGTTCAGCTTCCGGAGGAGCTGTCCGCGGTACTCCTCGTCGTTACGCCGGCCCTTCGCTTCGAGGACGTTGCGCTCGAGTTTCTCCAGCGCGAGCGAGAGGGCCTCTTCCGCGCCGTAGCCCTCGCCGGTGCCGGCCACGTCGTCGACGTCCGACCGGACGCGAATCTGACAGCGCACGAGGCTCGTCCCGCGGAACTCCTCGTCGTGGCGCTGGAAGCGGACGTGGACGTGGTAGGCGTCGAGCTCCTCGTCCTTGCCGACGACCTCCTCGATGCGCTCGTAGACCGCCTCGCGGCTCGTCGTCTCCAGGAGGTCCGCGTTCGTTATCTGGACGTCGAGGCGCTCGGCCTCGGTGTAGGTGAGCGCGCGCAGCACGTCCGTCTTGGTGAGGACGCCCGCGACCCGCTCTGCGTACTCCGGCGAGACGACGAGGCCGTCGTAGCCCTTCTCCAGCATCGTCGCCACGGCGTCGGCGACGGAAGCGTCCGGTTCGACCGTCTCCGCCGGGCGGCTCATGTGGTCGTACACCGGCAGGTCGAGCAGGGGCTGGTCCTCGCCGACGCGCTCGCCCTTGTTGGGCTGGTCGCCCTCGCGGACGACGAACTCCACGATGTCGTCGGTGGTGAGGACGCCCGTGAGCGTGCCGTCCTCCTCGACGACGGGCAGGCGGGAGACGCCGTGTTCGCGCAGGCGGTTGATGGCCTCGCCGAGTGTGGCGTCCTCGCGGACCGTGACGACCTCGGTGGTCTGGACGTCGCTCACGGTCAGCACGTCGAGGTTCTCGGTGACGGCGTCGAGGATGCCGTCGGTCGTGACGACGCCCCACACCTCGCCGCCCTCGACGACGGGCGCGAGGGTGGACCCACCCTCGACGAGCAGGCGCGACACCTCGCGGACGTCTGCGGTGCGGTCGACGCTCGGGACGGCCCGAGCGACGCGTTCGACGGTCGTGTCGTCGTCGTACTGCGAGCGCAGGAGGTCGCCGGGCGTGACGACGCCGACGGCGTCGCCGTCCTCGACGACCAGCACGCCGTCCTCGTCGCCGCTCAGCGTCGAGCGGACCTGACCGAGGCGTTCGTCGGGCGTGACGTCGACGTACTGCCGAGTCGCGATGTTCGAGATGTCCATGCAGGGCGGAACTCGCGCCGACGGATTGTATCCACCCCCTGCCGTGGCAGGCGACGTGCCGTGCTAGTACGGGTCGTCCACGCCGGCCTCGGTCAGGACGGCCCCGTAGGATTCGGGCAACTGGTCGCGCAGGTCGTCGATCTCGCCTCCGCGCACCGCGTCGTCCACGGTGGCAAAGACGGCGACCGTCGCCGCCTCGCTGCCGTCGCTGTCGTCGAGTCGGTCCGCGACCGCGTCGCGGACCTCGGATTCGTCCATGCGTCCTCTCCCGTCGACCGGCACGGCCGTGCGCGCTGGGATTTCACAGACCGGGCGGCGTGATTCGCGGCCTCGTCGTCGCCCTCCCGCGGGGCGGGCACCGCCGCTCATTCCTTTGCTCTGAGACTTATAGAATTTAGACAAAGTTTAAGTTACAATACTGTCGACTGTCGACGTATGTCGAGACCGTTTCGCGCGCTCGTCCCCGACGCCATTCGGGAGAGCTACGCGCGCAAGTTCGCCGTCATCCTCGCCGTCCTCGGCGTGTCGGTGCTGCTCGCCGGCATCGTCACGACCGGTCAGATGCAACAGGAACTGAACGACCGGGCCGACCAGCAGTACGCGAGCTTCGCCTCGCAGGAGGCCCAGGCCCTCCAGAGCTGGCACAGCACCAACCGCAATCAGGTGCGCCGGGCCGCCGAGTCGAACGAACTCAACGCGCCGGACGACGAGGCCAGACAGGACGGCGTCGAGGCGTGGATTCACCGCATGGCGAACGAGACACAGGCCGTGCGGTACGTGAGCTACGAGTCGGGAACCGTCGTCGCGAGTACGGCCGCCGACCGCGGGGCCGACCTCGAGTCGGTCGACGCCCCGTGGGGGAGCGAGACGTCGCTTCGCGGCCTCGACGAGGACGAGACGGCACCCGCCGTCCAGCACGACGACATCTTCGTGACGGACGTCTACACCGAGACGGTCGACGGCGAGTCCGTCCCGGTGGTCTCGTACGCGGTCCCCGTCCCCAGTTTCCGCGGGGCGTACGTCGTCGCCACCTACCGACTCGACCAGTACCTCGGCGCGAACGTCGTCGGCAAGTACGACGCGAGCGACGTGGCCCTCGTCGACAGCGCCGGACGGGGCGTCTCGACCGCCGGTGCCGGCGTGCAGGACTACTCCGGCGAGACCCTGACGGCGGCGCGCGACGCCGAGTCCGCCGGGTCGATTCGGGAGGGGAGCGCCCCCGGCCCCTTCGGCGGTCTGCTGTTCGGCGGGTCCGGTGACCTCGTCGGCCACGCCAGCACGGACGACGGCGCGTTCACCGTCCTCCTGGAGACGCCGATGGCCGTCGCCTACCCCACCGACATCGTCAGCTGGGGGCTGCTCGGCACGTTCGTGGGCGTCGGTCTCATCGGCGCGTTCGGGACGGCCATCGGGATGAACACCGCCCGTTCCATCGACCGCCTGCGCGGCAAGGCAGAGCGGATGGAGGCCGGTGACTTCGACGTGGAACTGGAGACCGAGCGCGTGGACAACATCGGCCGCCTCTACGGGGCGTTCGGGTCGATGCGCGACGCGCTCCGCGGACAGATCGAACAGACGGAACACGCGCGTGCGGAGACGGAGTCGCTCAACGTCGCCCTCGAACGGCAGGCCGACGAGTACAGCGACGTGATGCAGGCGTGTGCGGACGGCGACTTCACCCGCCGGATGGACGTCGACGGGGAGAGCGAGGCGATGACCGCCGTCGCCGAGGAGTTCAACGAGATGATGGACGAGATAGAGGCGACCGTCGACCGCCTCAAGGCCTTCTCCGACCGGGTGGCGCACTCCACCCAGCAGGTGGCGACCTCCGCGGAGATGATCCGCGAGGAGTCCGCGGAGACGACCAACTCCCTCACGGACATCTCGGCGGACGCGAACGCGCAGAACGAGACGCTCCAGACGGCCTCGGACGACATGGTCGGCCACCTGACGACCATCGAGGCGATGGCCGACTCCTCGAACGAGGTGGCGACTATCTCCCGCGAGACAGCCGAGACGGGCCGCGAGGGGCGACAGGCCGCCGAGCGCGCCATCGAGAGCATGCGCGAGATCGAGGCGCACTCCGGCGAGACGGTCGCGGAGATGGAGCGCCTCGAAGCGGAGGTCGAACAGGTCGACGAACTCATCGAGTTCATCTCCGACGTGGCGGAGCAGACGAACATGCTGGCGCTGAACGCCAACATCGAGGCGTCACGCGCCGGCGAGTCCGGCGAGGGGTTCGCGGTGGTCGCGAACGAGATCAAGTCCCTCGCCAGCGAGACGAAGACGGCCGCGGGCGACATCGAGGAGCGCCTCGAACGCATCCAGGAGCAGACCGAGCGGACGGTCGCGGAGGTCCGCGAGAACAGCGACCGGGTCTCCGCGAACACCGGGTCCGTCGAGGACGCGGTGGACGCACTGGACGAGATTGCGGGCTACGCACAGGAGACCAACGACGGCGTGCAGGCCATCTCCGAGTCGACGGAGGAGCAGGCGGCCTCGACGGAACACCTCGTGCGGACGGTCGACGAAGCGGCCGCCATCAGCCAGGAGACGGCCGTCGAGTCCGAGTTCGTGGCGACGGCCGCCGAGACGCAGACCGAGGCGCTGGAGGAGATGTCCGAGAGCGCCGGCGACCTCGCCGAGAAGGCGACGCGCCTGAGCGACGCCCTCGACCGCTTCGAGACGGCAGAGAGCGCGTCCGACGAGGGGGACGCCGAACTGGAGGACGCCGACGAGTCGGTCGCCGGGGCCGTCGAGGAGGCCGACCCCCGCCCCGAGGAGGAACTGGTGCCCGCCGACCGTCCGGGCGGAGGGGACGAGTGACCGAGAGCGCGGTCGGGGGGACGCCCGACGTCGACCCCGTCGAGGTGCTGGAGGTGGTGGCGTGTCGGGTCGGCGAGTCGTGGTACGGCCTCGAGGTGGGCCGGGTCCGACAGGTCGACGACTGCCCGCCGACCACCCGCGTCCCGCGGACCGCACCCGCGGTCCGGGGCGTCGCGAGCGTCGCCGGCGAGGTGACGGTCGTCGTCGACGCCCGCGTCGCCCTCGACTCCTCGCCCGACGACGGCAGCGACCGACTCGTGGTCCTCGACCGGGGCGACCAGCCCCAGCCGGTCGCCCTCCTGGTCGACGCCGTCGCCGACATCGAGCGCTGTCCCGTCGAGACGCTCGGTCGTCCCGGTCCCGACGACACGGGGTGGGCGAAGGCGGTGGCCGACCGCGAGTCCGGCCCGCTGACGGTGCTGTCCGTCGAGCGCATCGCCGAGACGGTATCGACTGCGAACACCCGCGGACACGGAGACTTCAAATGACAGACAGCGATCCCATCGGCATCCTCATCGTCGACGACTCCGACTACATGCGGAGTCGTCTGAAGAGCGTCCTCGACGAGGACACGTACGTCGTCGTCGACGAGGCACCCAACGGCGCGTGGGCGGTCCAGAAGTACAAGGAACACCGCGAGGACGTCGACGTCGTCCTCATGGACATCGTGATGCGGAAGGCCAACGGCGTGAAGGCCACCGCCGCCATCAAGCACATCGACCCGGACGCGCGCGTGCTCATGTGTACGAGCGTCGGCCAGCGCAAGAAGATGAAACTGGCCGCCCGCGCGGGTGCCGACGGCTACGTCACGAAACCGTTCGACGACGAGGACATCGTCACGGCCATCGACGGCATCCTCGCATGACGACCGGCACCCGGACCGACGAGGACGACCCACTCCGACGATGTCGGTGAGCGACGAGTTCGTCCGCGAGAGTACCGCGCACCTGCGCGACGTGAGCGACGCGCTGCTCGCCATCGAGCGCGAGGTCGACCCGGAGACGCTGAACGCGGCCTTCCGGGCCGCCCACAGCCTGAAGGGCAACTGCGCGATGGCGGGGCTGACCGGCGCGAGCACGCTCGCACACGCTGTCGAGGACCTCCTCGCGGCGGTCAGGGTGGGCGAGGTCACGCCCGAGGCCGACCTCGTGGACGCGGCGCTGGACGCCACCGATGCCATCGAGGCGGTCGTCAGGGCCGCCGGAAACGGCGGTTCGGCCGACGTGGACGCCGAGGCGGTCGCGGAGGCGCTCCGCGCGTCGCTCGCGACCCGGGCGGTCGACCCGGGTGACGGCGCGTCGTCCGCCGACCCGACTCCCGAGACCCCGCCGTCGGACCCCGACGACGGCCTCGACGACCCGTCGCTCGACGACGAGGTGCGCTCGGCGCTCGACAGCGTCGCGGAGTACGACGACCTCGACGAGTTGATGGGGACGATGGACGACCCGGATACCCTGCCGGACCTCCCGGAGGCGGCGACGCTGGCCAACGACGCATCCGCCCCCGAGGACGGCGAGGACCTCTTCTCGGCGGTGAAGTCGGAGGTCGAGTCCGAGTCGGCCCCGGCTGACCTCGCGGACCTCCAGCGTGACATCGACGCGGTGTCGTTCGGGGAGTTCGACGAGGACGACGAACTGGGAATCGCCGACCTCATCGAGGGGTCCGGCCTCGGCGAGGACGACCCGACCGGGACCGCAGCGGACGACGCGGCGGACGACACTCCCGCGTCGGACGAGACGGCGAGCGGCGAACTAGAGGGCGAACTGGACGGCGGACCGGACGACCAGTCCGACGCCTTCGACCCGTTCGGGGCGGGGTCCGCGGCGGACCCCGAGCGCCAGTCGGGCTTCGACGGCTCCGGCCCGTTCGCGCCCCCCGAGGATTCGACGGCGTCCCGCCCGGACCCCGCCGACGCCGACCCGGACGGCTCCGTCGGCTCCGACGGTTCCGAGGACCCGTTCGCGGCCGTCAAGGCCGAGGTCGAGTCCGAGTCGGTCCCGGCTGACCTCGCGGACCTCCAGCGTGACATCGACGCGGTGTCGTTCGGGGAGTTCGACGAGGACGACGAACTGGGCATCGCCGACCTCATCGAGGGCTCTGCGGCGGGGACGCCGCCCGGGCCGGACGAGACGGGGACGGACCCCGCCGGGACGAGCGGGGAGTCCCCGTCGCCGGACCCGCCGGCGGACCCCCTCGATTCGCTCGAACCTGCGGTGGTCCGCGTCCCGCCCGCCCCGTCGCCACCTGCCCACCCGGACGACCTGACGCCGGCCGTCGTCCGGGCCGTCGACCCGCCCGCCGTCCCCGACGGCGAGGCGTTGCCGGCCATCGTGCCCGCGACGGCACCCGACCCGCCGGCGGACGCCGTCGCGGGATCGGGTCGTCCCGCCATCGTCCCCGCCCCGGAGGGTGCGACGGACGAGGCCCCCGCCCCGCCCGCCCCGTCCGACCACCCAGTAGGACTCACCTCGGCGGTTCGCGCGGTCGCGCCCGACCCGCCGGTGGACCCGCCAGCGGACCTGCGTCCCGCCGTCGTGCCGGCCGTGGACCCGCCGGCGGACCCGGACGACCTCGTCCCGGCGGTCGTCCGCACCGGGAGCGACGACCCGTCGCCGGCGTCCGCGGCGGCAGACCCGAACGCCGAGGCCGCCGACGAGGTGGACCCGGAGGTGGCGGCGCTCCTCGACGACTCCTTCGAGGGACTCGACTCCGAGCAGTCCGACCCCGCCCCGGCGGAGACCGAGGCGGACGCCGACGCGGTCGGCGCGGACGACGGCATCGACCCGGACGTCGAGGACCTGCTGGACGCGCCGTTCGCCGAGGCGGACGACGAACCGGTGGGCTTCGAGCGCAACGCGGAGACGGCAGCGTTCGAGGACCGATTCGGCGGGCTCTTCGGCGAGGGTCCGTCGACGCCGACGCGGACGGTCACGACCATCGACGACAGTAGCGTCGGGGACACGTTCGCGCCCGACGCGCCGCCGACCCCGGAGCGGTCCGGCGACGCGGTGCAGTCCATCTCCGTCGACGTGGCCGACGCCGACGCGTTGCTCTCGCAGGTCGAGGCGCTGACGACGGCGCGCTACCGCCTCGAGTCGTCCCTCGGCGGGACCGTCTCCGAGGAGGCGCTGGAGGCGCTGACGGCCCTCGGGAGCGTCACGGCCGACCTCCGCGGGACCGTCATGGACGTGCGCCTGATGCCGTTCGAGCGGGCGACGCGGAACCTCCCGCGCCTGGTGCGCGACATCGCCCGCGCACAGGACAAGCGCGTGACCCTCGACGTGACCGGCCGCGAGGTGGGGCTGGACCGCTCGGTCATCGACCGCATCGGCGACCCGCTGGTCCACCTCGTGCGCAACGCCGTCGACCACGGCATCGAGGCCCCCGAGGCCCGCGAGGCGGCCGGCAAGCCCACCGAGGGACGCGTCGAGGTACGCGCCGAACGGATCCGCGACGGCGTCGTCATCGAGGTCAGGGACGACGGCCGCGGCATCGACGCCGAGGCGGTCCGCGAGCAGGCGGTCGAATCCGGCCTGCTGGACGCCGAGGCGGCCGCCGACCTCCCCGACGAGGAGTGCTTCCCGCTCGTCCTCGAACCGGGGTTCTCGACGGCCGAGGAGGTGACCGACGTGAGCGGCCGCGGCGTCGGGATGGACGTCGTCGACCGCGTGGCGAGCGACCTCGGCGGGAGCGTCACCGTCGAGAGCACGCCCGGCGCGGGGACGACGGTCCGCCTCCAGTTGCCCGTCACCGTCGCCGTCGCCGAGGTACTGTTCGTCGGCGTCGGCGACGAGCGCTACGGCATCCCCCTCACGGCCGTCGAGGAGGTCGAGGCGGCGGGCGCGAACGCCGTCGAGACGGTCGACGGCGAGGCGACGCTGGCGGTCACGCGGACGGACGAGGACGGCGACCCGGCCGACGGGAGCGTCGAGCGCTACCCCCTGGTCCGACTGGCGACCGCACTGGAGACGCCCGGTCCCGCGAGCGAGGGCGGCACCGTCGTCAGACTGCGCCCCGAGACGCGGCGGGTCGCCCTGCAGTGCGACGAGGTACTGGAGACGCGGGAGGTCGTCGTCCGCCCCTACGAGGGGCTACTCGGCGACGTGACGGGCGTGAGCGGCGCGACGCTCCTCGGCGGCGGGGAGCTGGTGAACATCATCGACGTAGCAACGATATGAGCAATACGAGTAAACCGAACGACACCAAGACGAGCGGGCGAGCGGACTCCCCGACCCCGGCGGAGCGGACCATCGCGGTCGAGTCCCTCGCCGTCATGAACCGACTCGGAGAGATCGGCATCGGCGGCGTCGAGCGTCGTCTCCAGCAACTCCATCCCGAGGCGACGGTCACGTCGGAGCAGGTCGCCCACGGCTACGCCCGTGCGGACCTGCTGGAGGCGACCTTCGTCGGCGAGGAACGCGTCGGCGTCAGGAGCCGACTGCCGGGCGCACCCTTCGGGAGCGCCCTCGTCCTGTTCCCCCTCGCGAGTGCGAACAACGCGGCGCGACTCATGGTACGGGACGTGCTCTCGGAGGGCGAAGCGCCCAGCCACAAGATGGCCCAGAGCGCCATCACGGAGCTCGGCGGGATGATCGCCAGCGGCTTCCTCGACGCCTGGGCCGACACGTTCGAACAGGAGATCGACGTGGGCGCGCCCACGCCCATCCAGGACACGGAGGCCGAAATCGTCGGGACGCTCATCGAGGAGGACGAGGACCTCGGTATATACGTCGCCTCGCGGCTCACCCTCCCGGCGTACGACATCACCGTGCAGGTGTACCTCTTCCCGCGGACGGACATCCTCATCGAGATACTGCGGCGCATCGACGTCGAACGGGTGGTGCCGTGAGGCTCGACGTCGACGCCCTCGGGACGTTCTACGAGATGGCTCGCGAGGGCGCACAGCTGGCGGCCGACCGCCTGACGCCGATGACGGACATCCAGGCGCGGGTGGGCGTCACCCGCCTCGACTTCACGACGGGGGAGGCCATCCGCGCCGAACTCGACGACGACGTCGAGAAGGTGGGCATCCGCGTGGAGCTGACGGGGGGGATGGACGGCACCGCCCTCCTCCTGTTCGACGAGGCGAGCGCCGAGGCAGTGGCTGGTACCCTCACCGACGGCCTCGACGGGAGCGACGAGGCCCTCACGCGCTCGGCCATCGCGGAGGTGAGCCAGATCATGAACAGCGGCTTCGTCGACGGCTGGGCGGACGTCCTCCGGACCGAGATAGACGTCTCGACGCCGGACCTCGTCGCGGGCACCGAACCCGAGGCGTTCGTCGACCCCGACGACGTGGCGACGGGCGACGACCTCGCGGTCGTGTTCCGCTCGCAGATCGAAGCCGTCGGGACGGAGTTCGCCTTCAGACACTACTTCGTCCCCACCGCCGAGTCCATCGAGGCGCTGTTCCAGCGTCGGACCGCGGGCTACGCCCTGGAGTACGAGAAGCTGGTCGGCTTCGACCGGATGGCCCACCGCGGGGCCGAGACGGTCGCCGAGAACCTGACGAAGATGACGGGCATCGAGATGGACGTCGACATCCGGCGCATCAACTTCGTCTCGCTGGACGCCATCCCGGAGGACGTTCCCGCCGAACCGCAGGTGAGCGTCGCGTTCAGCTTCGACGGCCTCCCCTCGGGCTACCTCCTCTTCCTGTTCGGCGAGCGTTCGGCCCGGTCGCTCGTCTCGGCGACCGTCGGCGAGAGCGAACTCGACGAGTCCGGCATCGGCGCGTTCGGACAGGACGCCGTCCAGGAGCTGTCGAACGTGATGGCCTCGGGCCTGCTCGACGGCTGGGCGAACCTGCTCGATACGACCATCGACCACACCACCCCGACGTACGCCCACGACATGGGCGCGGCCGTCGTCGACCCGCTCATCGTCGGCCTGAGCGAGGGCCAGGAGTTCGCGTTCGTCTTCGACACGCGCATCGAGGCCGTCGACGCCGACATCGAGTTCGACCTCGACATCTTCGCCATCCCGGACGAGGGCGACCTGGAGCGGGCGCTGGAACGCCTCGAGGTCGGACGCGTCGACGACACCCCCACGCGCGCCGAGTTCACCGCTGCCGCGGACGGCCCGGACAGCGAGGACCTGCGCGAACTCGCGGAGATGGAGGGGGTGGACCTGTGAAGACCTTCGAGTCCGCGGCCGCGGACGCGCCGACGGCTCCAGACCGGCTTCTCGTCGGCGTCTCCGACTACGTGGTCGCGGAGGACGGCGAGACGCTCGTCGCCTATGGGCTGGGCGCGTGCGTGGCCGTCGCCCTCTACGACCCCGAGGCGGGCGTCGGCGCGCTGGCGCACACGATGCTCCCCCACCAGCCTGCCGAGGGCGGGTCGCCGGGGAAGTACGCCGACGAGGCGGTGCGGACGATGCTGCGCGAACTGGTCGCTCGCGGCGGCGACTACGAGGCGGCGGAGGCGTGGCTGGTCGGCGGGGCCGAGATATTCGCCCTGCCGGACATCGCCGATGGGGCGGGCGAGCGCAACGTCGCGGCCGCCCGCGAGCAGTTGGCCGCCCTCGACGTCGCGCTCGCCGGGATGGCGGTCGGTGGCTCGCGTGGGCGGACCGTCGAGTTCGACACCGCGACCGGCGAGGTGCGGGTCTCGACGGCCGACGGGCACGAGGAGGTCCTCTGAGATGGGTGCCGACGCGACCGGGGAGGGGCGAGAGGAGGACCGACCGGCCCCGCTCGACTCGTCGGACGCGTCCGGGTCGGCCCCGCTCGGCCTCGTCTACGCCGTCGCGGGGGCGAAAGGCGGCGTCGGCAAGACGACGACGGCGGCCAACCTCGCCGCGATGTTCGGCTCCGGCGAGCGCTCCGTCGTCGTCGTCGACACCGACCTCGCGACGGCCTCGCTGACCGACCAACTCGACCTCTCGCCCCCGCGCGGTGACACCCTCCACGCGGTGCTGGCGGGCGACGTCGGCGTCGAGTCGGTGGTCACGAGCCTCGACGGGTTCGACGTGGTGCCGGGCGACGGCTCGGTTGCGGCGTTCGCCGGGGCGGACGTCGAGCGCCTGCGCCCGGCCGTCGAGACCCTGCGCGAGCGCTACGACGTGGTCGTCCTCGACGTGGGCGCGGGCCTCTCGCACGACACGGCGGTCCCGCTGGGACTCGCCGACCGCGTCCTCGTCGTGACGACGCCGGCGAACGCCGCCGTCGCCGCCGCCGAGAAGACGCGCGTCCTCGCCGAGCGTCTGGACTGTCGCGTCGAGGGCTGCGTCGTCACCTCGGTCCGGGAGCGCGCCGACATCGAACCGGTCCGGTCGGGACTCGACGCGCCCGTCCTCGCAGCCATCCCGCACGACCCCGCCGTCGACCGGAGCCACCGCGAGGGCGTTCCGGTGACGCTCACCGCGACGGGGAGCGCCGCCGCGACGGCCTACTGGAACCTCTCGCGTCGCGGGCGCCCCGGCGGCGACTGACCGGCCGTGTAATCGGAACGCCGACTCTCTCGAATTCGGACTGCTCGACCCCCGGCGCAACGGTTTTGCCCGCTCGACATCTATCCTACCTGACACTGCCCGCGTCCGCGGGTGGAGGCACTCATGAGCGACAAACCACACCAGAACTTGGCTATCATCGGTCACGTCGACCACGGAAAGAGCACGCTCGTCGGGCGACTGCTGTTCGAGACCGGCAGCGTCCCCGAGCACGTCATCGACCAGTACCGAGAGGAGGCCGCCGAGAAGGGCAAAGGCGGGTTCGAGTTCGCCTACGTCATGGACAACCTCGCGGAGGAACGCGAACGCGGGGTGACCATCGACATCGCCCACCAGCGCTTCGACACGGACAAGTACTACTTCACCATCGTGGACACGCCCGGCCACCGCGACTTCGTGAAGAACATGATCACCGGGGCGAGTCAGGCCGACCACGCCGTCCTCGTCGTCGCGGCGGACGACGGCGTCGCCCCCCAGACCCGGGAGCACGTCTTCCTCGCGCGCACGCTGGGCATCGACCGCCTCATCGTCGCCATCAACAAGATGGACCTCGTCGACTACAGCGAGGACGAGTTCAAGGTCGTCAAGGAGGAGGTCCAGAAGCTCCTCCAGCAGGTCCGCTTCGAGTCCGACGACGCGAGTTTCATCCCGTGTTCGGCCTTCGAGGGCGACAACATCGCCGAGCGCACGGGCAATATGCCGTGGTACGAGGGGCCCATCATCCTCGAGGCGCTGAACAACCTGCCCGAACCGCAACCCCCCACGGACGCGCCCCTTCGCCTCCCGATTCAGGACGTCTACACCATCTCGGGCATCGGGACGGTACCCGTGGGCCGCGTCGAGACGGGGATGCTCAACGTCGGCGACAACGTCTCGTTCCAGCCGTCGGACGTCTCGGGTGAGGTGAAGACCATCGAGATGCACCACGAGGAGGTGCCCGAGGCAGGCCCCGGCGACAACGTCGGGTTCAACGTCCGCGGCATCGGCAAGGACGACATCCGCCGCGGCGACGTCTGCGGCCCGGCCGACGACCCGCCGAGCGTCGCCGAGACGTTCCAGGCGCAGATCGTCGTCATGCAGCACCCCTCGGTCATCACGGCGGGTTACACGCCGGTCATCCACGCGCACACCGCGCAGGTGGCCTGCACGTTCGAGTCACTGGACAAGAAGCTGGACCCCGCCTCGGGCGAGGTCGCAGAGGAGAACCCGGACTTCATCAAGGCCGGGGACGCCGCCGTCGTCACCCTGCGCCCGCAGAAGCCGCTCAGCATCGAGCCGTCGAGCGAGATTCCCGAACTCGGGAGCTTCGCCATCCGCGACATGGGCCAGACCATCGCCGCCGGGAAGGTCCTGAGCGTCGACGAACGGTAAGCTGCGCGGAAACTTCCACTCTTTCGGTGGTCACAAACTACCGGACGACGAGCCGTTGCCTCCGCAAGCGTGCCACCGAAGCACGTGCGTCGTATCGGTCGAAGTACAGATGTTCTTCCACCAGGACGACCTGCAGTTCGAGGTCGAAGTCGAGGAACCGAACCCGCGCTTCGCGAAGATGCTCCAGCAGGCCATCGGCGGGGCCGAAGGGGAGATGCGCGTCGCCCTCCAGTACATGTTCCAGGCGTTCGCCGTCCCGCGCGACCACGAGGAGTACCGGACGCTGCTGATGGAGACGGCCGTCGAGGAACTGGGCCACATCGAGATGCTGGCCACCGCCGTGACGAAGAATCTGGAGGGTGCCTCGCGCGCACAGCGTGAGGCCGCCCGCGAGGACGCCGTCATCGACGAGATGATGGACAGCGGCCAGCCTCGACAGGCGCTCTCGGCGGGCCTGCACGCCATGCCCGTCGACAGCAACGGCGTCCCCTTCACGGGCAACTACGTCGTCGCCAGCGGCAACCTCGCGGCGGACCTCTACGCGAACGTCATGGCCGAGTCCACCGGTCGGTTGCTCGCCACCCGCCTCTACGAGATGACCGACGACCCCGGCATGAAGGACATGCTCTCGTATCTCATCGCGCGCGACACGATGCACCAGAACCAGTGGCACGCGGCCATCGACTCCCTCGGGGAACACCTGCCCGTCCCGGCGAGCTTCCCACAGGAGAAGGAGAACGGGGACGTCAACTACACGTTCATGTCCACGACGCGCGAGGAACGCGAGGACCCCGAGACGCCGTGGACGAGCGGCGACGCCCCCGACGGCAAGGGGGAGTTCTCCTCCGGTCGCCAGCCCGGGTCGGGGTACGCCGACGTCGAGGCGATGGTCGAGGAGATGTACAACGAGGTGAACTGACCCTCAGAGCCGTCGCGCCAGCAGGAGGGCGCCGACGACGAGGAGGCCGATGCCCCAGTACAGCGAGTCGCCGGGGAGCCAGACGAGCAGGAGGGTGACGATGCCGGAGGAGACGAGCGACCAGCCGAGCGTGTCTGCCATACCGGAGAGAGGGCGGCCGGCTACTTCCCCTGTCGGCCTGCGAATCCCCTGCGACTGCCGGGGCCTGCACGCGACGGCACCGCACTCAGGTGGCGACCGCGAGTCACGGAGGACGCAATGGTAGAATGCGTGGTCTGCGACAAGGAACTCGACGAGGCACAGATGGAGAGCGAAGTCGAGCACGAGGGGAACAGCGGGTACGTCTGCTGTCCGACCTGTGAGGACGAGTTCGAGGACTCGCCCGGACAGTACCTCTGAGCGGCCCCCCGACGCTTCTCTCGCGGTCCTACGGACAGCGCCAGCCCCGGTCGGCGTGATTCAGGCGTTCACAGCCCTCGTCGGTGACGACGACGAGGTCCTCGATGCGGACGCCGAACGCGCCGGGGAGGTAGACGCCGGGTTCGACGGAGAACACCATCCCCGGTTCGAGCGGCCGGTCGTTCCCGGCGACGATGTACGGTTCCTCGTGGACGTCGAGGCCGACGCCGTGGCCCGTCCGGTGGATGAACCGGTCGCCGTAGCCCGCCGCCTCGATGACCTCGCGGGCGGCGGCGTCCACGTCCTCGGCGGGGACGCCCGGCGCGACGGCGTCGACGGCGGCCTGCTGTGCCTCCCGGACGACATCGTGGACCGTCTCGAACTCCTCGGGCGGGTCGCCCGCGAAGACGAGGGTGCGCGTCTGGTCGCTCGGGTAGCGCGGGCCAGACTGCGTCTGGCCGGACGAGCGAGCGGGTGTCACCCGTGAGCCGACTCGTGTGCCGAAGTCGAGGACGACGGGGTCGCCCGCCTCGATCTCCCGGTCGCCGTGTGCGTGGTGTGGCTTCGCGCCGTTCTCGCCCGCGCCGACGATGACCTCGAAGGGAACGCCCTCGCCGCCCGCCTCGCTCAGCCGACGTTCGACGTCCGCGGCGAGTTCGCGTTCGGTCGTCCCGACCACGTCCGGTCCGAGCGCCCGGAGGTCCTCGACGACGGCGTCGGCCACGCGTCCGGCCCGCCGGAGGGCGTCGAGTTCCGCCGCGTCCTTGTGAACCCTGAGTGGGGCGAGCACCTCGCTCGCGAGGCCGAACTCGCAGCCGGGACCGGCGGCGGCCCGGAGGTCCTGCGTGAAGCGCGCGTGCATCGTGTCGTCGACGAGCAGTCGGTCGCCGCCGAGGCCGCGGTCCGCGACCACCTCGGCCAGCAGTTCGCGGGGGTCCTCCTCGTCGGCCCACGTCCGCACGTCGGGGACCCACGACGCCTCCCGGACCTGGTCGCCGTAGAGTTCCGGGACGAGGAAGATGGGGTCGCCCTCCCACGTGACGAACAACAGGAGGTGACGCTCGCCGGGCGTCTCGGCGAACCCGCTCAGGTAGGTGAGGTTGTGGCTGGGGAACAGGACGAGGTCGGCGTCGGCCGACCGCAGGCGCTCCTGACAGGCGCGCGTGCGCCTCTCGGCGGGGGTTGGGCTGGACACACCGGGGGTTGCCCGCGCCGGGGCTAATAGGCGTCGCCGACCCCCGCTGGCCGCGGGTGGCACGCGCCGCCGATCGACCGGAATCATCCCCGATATATCGGCTCGAAGATAACGTTCCGGCCGGCTCTATACGGGTTTCGATGGCGCTCCCTGCAGTTCTCAATGTATATTACCGTGGTACTTATTACACGAATCCCCTGTAGCCGACTATGAACCAGGGGACCGACCAGATATCTCCGAGTGTAGCCGTGATAGAACACGTAGCCGACCACGAGGGGACCGACCCACTCGAACTCTCGCCACCGCTCCACGACGTCATCGACCCCGACGCGCTGGACCGTCTCTGTACCGGCACGGACTCCGCCGGCCACGTCGCCTTCTCGTACTGCGGTTATCTGGTTACCGTCACCACCGACGGCGACGTCTCCCTCGAGGAACGGGCGCACGTCCCGGCCTCGGGTGCCGACCAGACCCCGGCGGCGAGCGCGGCGTCCGACTGAACCCGCGGTCGGCCCCTCCATCTTCCGTCCGTCCACGCCCGAGAGCGGCGGCGCTCGTCTCGCGCGGTGGGTCCGGCTTGACCGTTCCGACCGGGTGAAATCTATCTGCCCGGGGCGTCACTGTTCTCTCATGGCTCCCGATCAGGCGCTGGAGCGCGCATCCGACGACGTCCCCTCGTGGCTCGACGTGATGGAGGAGGTGCTCGACTCGAACATCGGCGAGGACGAGGAGATAGCGGCCACCTTCGAGGACCTCACTGTCGACGTCCCCGCCTCGCTCGGCGAGGGGACGGACCACTACTCGTGGCGCTTCGACGGGTCCGTCACCGTCCGCACCGAGGGGATGCGCGCGACGCTCGTGGAGTGGCTCCGCTACTGGGACGACGGACCCGACTGACGGGCGACCGACCGCAACGCTCATCGCCCTGCCGACCACCACTCGATACAACTCATGAATCAGCCGGACTACGGGGTGTACCTCGTCACGCAGGAGACGCTCTCCGCGGGGCGGTCGACGACGGACGTCGTCGGTGCGGCCCTCGCGGGCGGCGTCGACGTCGTCCAGTTGCGCGAGAAGGACGCGACCGCCCGCGAGCGCTACCAACTGGGTCTCGAACTGCGCGAACTGACCGCCGAGGCGGGCGTCCCCCTCGTCGTGAACGATCGGGTGGACCTCGCGCAGGCCGTCGACGCCGACGGCGTCCACCTCGGCGAGGAGGACCTCCCTGTCGCAGTCGCCCGCGAGTTGCTCGGCCCCGACGCCATCGTCGGGCGCTCGGTCTCCAGCGTCGACGCCGCCGAGAACGCCGTCGCGGCGGGCGCGGACCACCTCGGCGTCGGTGCCATCTACGCGACGGGGTCGAAGGACGTGGCCGACGAGGACGCGGAAATCGGTCTCGACGCGCTCCGGGCCATCGCGGACGCGGTGGACGTCCCCATCGTCGCCATCGGCGGTGTGACCGTCGAGAACGCGCGGGAGGTCGTCGAGGCGGGCGCGGACGGCGTGGCCGTCATCAGCGCCATCACGGGGGCGGACGACCCGGAGGCGGCGACCCGTGCGCTCGGGCGAGAAGTCCGGGGGGTGGCCGATGTCCAGTGACGCGCCGCTGGACGTGGCCGGGTCGCTGCGGGCGCTGGAGGCGAACAGCCCCCTCGTCCACTCCATCACGAACGACGTGACCGTCAACGAGGTGGCCAACGTCACCCTCCTCTGGGGCGGCCTCCCGGTGATGGCCGACGACCGCCGGGAGGTGGCGGAGATGGTCGCCGGGGCGTCGGCGCTCCACCTCAACATGGGCACCGTGAGCGAGGACGGCGAGGAGACGATGGTCGCGGCGGGGCAGGCCGCCAACGAACGCGGCGTGCCGGTCGTCTTCGACCCCGTCGGGGCGGGCGCGACGCCCACCCGCGACCGGGTCGCGGCGCGACTCTGCGAGGAGGTCGACCTCGCCGTCGTGAAGGGCAACTACGGCGAGGTGAGCGCCCTCGCCGGGGACGAGGGCGAGGTGCGGGGCGTGGAGTCGATGGGCGAGTACGCCGACATCGCCGCCTCCGCGCGACGACTGTCCCGCGAGACGGGCGCGGTCGTCGTCGCCTCCGGCGAGGCGGACGTGGTCGCGGGCGAGGAGGCCGTCTACACCGTCGACGGCGGTGACGGCCTCCTGACGCGGGTCGTCGGGACCGGGTGTCTGCTCGGCGTGAGTGCCGCCACGTTCTGTGGCGTCACGGACGACCCCCTCCGGGCGAGTCTGGACGCCTGCGTGGCCTTCGGCGTCGCGGCGGAACGCGCCGCCGCCTCGGACGTGGCCGGCCCCGCGAGCTTCAAGGTCGCCTTCCTCGACGCGGTGGCCGCCCTCTCGCCCGAGGACCTCCCGGCCCCCGAGGCCCTCGCCGAACGGGTCCGACGCGCCGACTGACCGTCACCTCGCTTCCACAACGGGGGAAAGGATGATTCGCCCGACGCCCCTCCGTCGAAACGAATGAGCACCAACGCGAGCGAGCGGTGGACGGCGGTCCGGATGCCAGACATGACCGACCGGACGGTGGTCGTGACGGGCGCGAACAGCGGCCTCGGCTTCGAGGCGACGAAGGAACTCGCGCGGGCGGGTGCACACGTCGTCATGGCCTGTCGGAACCCGGAGCGGGCCGAGGACGCCCGCGAGCGGGCGGAACGCGCCGTCCGCGACGCCTCCCTCGACGTGCGCGAACTGGACCTCGCGGACCTCTCGTCGGTCCGCGCGTTCGCGGAGGGGTTCGCGGCGGAGTACGACGCCCTCCACGTCCTGATGAACAACGCGGGCGTGATGGCCCCGCCCCGCCGGGAGACGGCCGACGGCTTCGAACTCCAGTTCGGCGTCAACCACCTCGGGCACTTCGCGCTGACGGGCCTCCTGCTGGACCGCCTCCGGATGGCCGACGGCGAGACGCGCGTCGTGACGACCAGCAGCGGCGCACACAAGATGGGCGGTATCGACTTCGAGGACCTGCAGAGCGAGCGCTCGTACTCGCGGTGGCGGGCCTACGGCCAGTCGAAACTCGCCAACCTCCTGTTCACCTACGAACTCCAGCGCAGACTCGACCGCGCCGTCCGCGAGGACCCGGCGCTGGCGGGCGAGATGAAGGCCGTCGCGGCCCACCCCGGGTGGGCGGCCACGGAACTCCAGACGTCGGGGCCGACGATGGGCGAGGGCGAGTCCTCGCTTCGGGGGCGGGCCATGGAGGTGGCCAACCGCCTCGTGGCACAGAGCGCGCGGATGGGGACGTTGCCCCTGCTGTACGCCGCGACGGCCGAGAACGTCGACGGCAGCGACTACATCGGACCGGGCGGGCCGTTCGAGATGCGCGGCTACCCGGTCCACGTCGCCTCGAACGAACGGTCACACGACCACGCGACGGCGAGGCGGCTCTGGGCGGTGTCGGAGGAGCTGACGGGCGTGACGTACGACCTCCCGTCGGCGTGAAAAGCGGTCGCTCGAAGGTGAGTTGCGACAGGAACACGACGAGAATCGCGGTCTAAGCTCGGACGGGAAACGTTTTCCTCGGACCTCACGTCCATCTCGGCACCGCACTGCATCGACGTTAGTCGGGCTTGCACCGACGCTTGCCGGCGTGATACCGGCTTTAGCTGGATTTCAACCAGCGGTTGTCGTTCAGTGTGGCGCTCGGTGTTCCCGAAGTCCGTTTACACGTACTCCGGTACTTGGTCTTCGCCTCCGACCACCATGGTGGTCGGACACTGGTCCGATGCGGTCTTCCTCCGAGGTCGTGACCTCGGCGCCGTATCAACGACGCTTCGGTTGTGACCGCTATCACGACACTGCACGACATACGTACCGCCGTACCGTGCCGCGACGTCCGATTTGCTCCCAGCGATTCCCGCTGGCACTCTCCCGTACGCCTCCGTCCAGCATAATTCTTTGGTATATGTTACCCCTTACCGCATCCCTGTCGGTCGGACAGTCGCGCGACCCCGACTCTCACGCCACGTTGCGTTCGACGACGC
This sequence comes from Halomarina litorea, assembly GCF_024227715.1. Classification (NCBI taxonomy): domain Archaea; kingdom Methanobacteriati; phylum Methanobacteriota; class Halobacteria; order Halobacteriales; family Natronomonadaceae; genus Halomarina; species Halomarina litorea. Next base: position 551,901 of record NZ_CP100448.1, read on the forward strand.
CCTCGCCGCGGTCGAACCGGTCGCTCGACAGGGGGACCGGGTCCACGAGCGATATCGCCCCGTCGCAGACGAGTTCGGCGACGAGGCGACCCGTCGCGGGCGCGTGCTGGAAGCCGTGGCCGGAGAACCCGACGGCGTTCACGAACCCCGGCAGGGATTCCTCGACGACCGGGTGGTGGTCGGGCGTGACGGCATACAGCCCCGCCCACCCCCGTTTCAACTCGGTGTCTGGGCCGAAGTAGCCCGCCGTCTCCGCCGCGCGTTCGACGGCCGTCGTCGCCCAGTCGAGGTCCATCGACTTCGTGTACGCGCCGGGGTCCTGTTCGTCGTCGGAGTCCTCGAGATGGCCCCCGACGAGGGCGCTCCCCTCTCGTTCGGGCCGGAAGTAGACGCCCGAGTCGAGGTCGACGGTCAGCGGGACGGACTCGGGCACGGGCGGGTCCGGGTCGGTGACGAGCACCTGCCGCCGCCGGGGGGAGACGGGCAGGTCGAGACCCGCCATCGCGCCCACACGGGCCGCCCACGGCCCCGCCGCGTTCACCACGAAGTCGGCGTCGACGCGCCCGCCGTCCGTCTCGACGCCCACCGCGGCCCCGTCTGCCAGTCGAACGTCCGTCACCGCCGTCTTCGTCCGCACCTCGACGCCCGCCTCCCGGCAGGCGTCGGCGTACCCCTGCAGGGCGAGATGGGGGTCCGCGAAGCCGTCCGTCGGGCAGTACGTCGCCGCTCGGTAGCGCCCCGCGTGGAGTTCCGGACAGCGCTCCCGGGCCTCCTCGGGCGTGAGCAGTTCGCTCTCGACGCCCTGCCCTCGCTGCATGGCGACCTGCTCTTCGAACCCCGCCGCGGTCGACTCCTCGCGCGCGAGGAAGAGGTACCCCGGCCGTCGGTAGGCGATGTCCACGCCGAACTCGTTCTCGAAGCGCTCCCACACCTCGACGCTGGCCCGCGAGAGGGCGACGTTCACCGGCGTCGAGAACTGCGAGCGGATACCCCCGACGGAGCGTTCGGTGCTCCCGTTGCCGAGCGACCCCTGTTCACAGACGGTGACCTCGACGTCCCGCGTTGCGAGTGCGTGGGCGCTGGCGAGGCCGACGATGCCGCCACCCACCACGACGACGTGCATGCCACGAGATACCGTGACGGGGGAGAAAACCGCTCCGGCGTCGCCGGTCATATATACCCCGAAAACGGAGTGTCAACCGAACATGAGTGATTCCGCAGGCGGCTACCGACGACACAGCGAGACGAGCACCGGGACGGGGAACGTGGGCCGCATCGCCGGCCTCGGGACGGCACTCGTCGCGCTGAACGTCCTCCTGATGCTGGCGCTGTCGTACACGCCCGTCGTGAGTGTCGGGCGGGCGCTGTTCTCCAGTTTCTTCCTCGGCGTCGCGGCGTTCGCCGTCTCGGTCGGGGGCGGCTACTGGCTCGCCGACCGGGGCATCCGGCGGGGCACCACGTCGCTCGCCGTCGCGGGCGTGGCGCTCACGCAGGTGGGGTACGGCCTGTTCGGCGCGACGGCACTCTCGTTCGCGTCGCCTGCACTCCGGGCACCCGCCCTCGGCATCTCGGCCGTCGTCACCGGTCTCATCACCGCCCTCGTCACGGTGGTCGTCTACCGGACGGACCGCTCGTTCGTCGGGTGGAGCCGCTACGCGGGCGGCCTGTTCATCGGGGGCATCGCCGTCGGCGCACTCGGCGTCTTCGTCGCACCCGTCCTCGTGGTCGTCGCCGGCCTCCTGTTCTTCCTCGGGTTCGTCGTCGACCTCGTCTACGAGATATGGGCCATCCGCGAGGGGCGCTACGGCACCCTCCGGAGCGCGCTCGGCGTCTACATCGCCGTCATGGGCGTGTTCGTCCACGTCCTCCAGTGGGTCCTGCGCCTGCTGGCCGTCCTCGACCAGTAGACTGGCGTAGCTTCTTGTCGTCGCGCCCGTCCCTGTCGGTATGGTCCGTGTCCTCTCCGACGACGACGTCGCCGCGCTCCTCGACCTCCCGGACCTGCTCGACGTCCTCGCTGAGGCCTTCGTCGCGCAGGCGGAGGGCCGGGTCGAACGCCCCGACCGCCCGCACTTCCCGGTCGGCGAGGGCATCGAGAACGGCCCGCTCGGGACGGGCCTGACGATGCCGGCGTACATCCACGGTGCACCCTACTACGCCACCAAACTGGCGAGCGTCCACGAGGGCAACGCCGACCGGGACCTGCCGACCGTCAACGCCCAGATAGCGCTCACGGACGCCGTGACGGGGCAACCGGTGGCGTACATGGCCGGCACGCGCGTCACGAACGCCCGAACGGGCTGTATCGGTGGTCTCGCTGTCCGGGCGCTCGCCCCAGACCCCGTGGACCTCGCCGTCGTCGGCGCGGGGACGCAGGCCCGCTGGCAGACCCGCGCCATCGCGGCCGCGGCCGACGTCGAGCGCGTCAGAGTCTACTCGCCGAGCGACTCGCGCGAGGCGTGTGCGGCCGACCTCCGCGCTGAACTGGACCTCCCCGTCGAGGCCGTCACCTCCCCGAAAGCGGCGGTCGAGGGGGCCTCGGTGGTGGTGACGGCCACCACGAGTACGGAACCGGTGTTCCCGGGGGACGCCCTCGAACCGGACGCCCTCGTCGTCGCCGTCGGGGCCTACACCGCGGCGATGCGCGAACTCGACGCGCGGACGATAGAACGGGCCGTCCGCGTCGTCGCGGACGTCCCCGAGGAGGCCGTCGAGACGGGCGACCTGCGGGAGTCCGGTCTGGCGGTCGCGGACCTCGTCGCACTCGGCGACGTTCTCGCCGGGCGGGTCGAGCGACCGGAGGGGATCGTCGTCGTCGCCAGCGTCGGATCGGCGGTGCTGGACGCGGCGGCCGCCACGCACCTCTACGAGGCGGCACGCGCGGCCGACCGCGGGACGGACTGCCCGCTCTGAGGCGTCGAGTAGGGGTACGGGACGGCCCGCGTCAGCGGGGACCGCCCCTCGTCGCGGGCGCAGGATGAGAGCGTGTCGGGTCGGACACTTCAGCCGCGACGTCCGCCCTTACGAACGACCGGATATAAACCGTGGTGCGCTGTGTCGCACGCGTGCACATCCCTCACACCGTGACCGTCACCGACTAGAGCCGGTTCCACGGGGAGACCCGACTCACGTGGAGCGCGCGGCTATCGTGTCGGGGGCGCTTCAGGTACGGGAGCACACATGAACTCGACGGCACCCCGCCGTGTCACCGTCGCCTGCCAGGGCGGCGGCAGCCACACCGCGTTCACCGCGGGGGGCCTCGCTCGGGCCGAACAGCGTCGTGACGCTGCCGGGGGCGTACGCCCGCATATCGGGCCGTCGGTGTCGGGTGGCAAAAATCGCACGCGCCGAACGCTTAACCCCCGTCGCTCCCACTCCCGCCCATGACAGGTCACGACGTGCCGGTGGACCTCGTGTTGATGGTGTCGGACCACGACTCGCTGGACGGCATCGCCGACCAGGCGCAGTTGGCCGAGGAACACGGCTTCGAGCGCGTCTCGGCGGGCGAGACGACCGGCTGGGACATGGTCTCGACGTTCGCCGTCGTCGGCGAGCGGACCGATTCCATCGGTATCTCGAACGACGTGCTCTCGCCGTTCGGGCGCGCGCCGACCGTCCTCGCCCAGACGGCGCTCACCATGCACGAGGCCACCGGCGGGCGGTTCCGCCTCGGCCTCGGGACGAGTTCGCCCGCCATCGCGGAGCGCTGGCACGGCGCGGAGTTCGACCGTCCGCTTCGCCGCCTCCGCGAGACCATCGACATCGTCCGCGAGGTGTACGAGGGGGGACGCGTCGAGTACGACGGCGACATCTTCGAGTTGGGCGGCCTCTCCTACGAACGCGACGTGCCCGAGACTCCGCCGCCCATCGACGTGGCCGCCCTCGGCCCGAAGGCCGTCGAACTCACGGGTCGGTTCGCGGACGGCTGGGTCCCACAGCTGTTCACGCCCGACGGCCTCGGAGACCGGATGGAGGATCTCCACCGTGGGGCGGGCCTCGGCGACCGCGACCCCGAGGGCCTCCGGGTCGCCCCCCTCGTCCGCTGTTTCGCGAGCGAGGACCGCGACCGGGCACGCGAAACGACGCGCTCGATGGTTGCCTTCCTGATGGGCGCGTACGGTCCCTTCTACGGGAAGTCCGTCGCACAGCAGGGCTACGAGGACGTCGTCGAGGAGGTCCGCGCGGCGTGGGAAGAGCGGGACACGGACGCCATGGCCGCCGCCCTCCCCGACGAGTTGCTCGACGACCTCGCCGCCTGCGGAACGCCCGAGGAGGTCCACGAACAGATAGAACGCTTCGGCGCGGTCGACGGCGTGGACGCGGTCCGCGTCGGGTTCGTCCGCGGGATGAGCCAGGACGACAAGGAGGCGACGATGCGGGCGGTGACGGGCCACTAACCGGCGCGCGCTCCCTCCCTCGTCGGACCCGACGCTCGCCGGGACGACGGCCACCGCCGGCCTCGGAGTCGGACGACTGATGGCCCGCGAGCGACGACAGCACGCCTCGATGGACGTCGCTCCCGAACTGTTCGCGCCCGAAGGTGCCGTTCGCCCGCCGGACGGCGGGGAGTGAGTCGGTCGCTCCGCCTACGCGAGGGGAACCGCACCGACGCTCGCCGAGTCGCTGGCGTTGCCGTCGGTGGAGTTCCCGGCAGTCGCGTTGCCATCGGTCGTGTTACCGTCGGTCGCGTTACCGTTCGTCCCGTTCCCGCCCGGCACTCCCGTCTCGCCGGTCGTCCCGTCGACTGCGAGGACGACCTCGAAGGGCGTGTCTGCCGGCGCCTGGTCGGGCAGGACGTAGCCCGCGGCGAACGCCGTGTAGGCCGTCCCGTTCTCGACGGTCACGTCGATGGTGGTGAGCACCTGACCGTCGTTGCCGGGCGTCGCGGGCCGGACGTCGAGGCTGTAGCTCCCGCCGGGGACCTCGACGTACTCCGTCACGTCACCGAACGCCACGTCGTCGAAGAGCACCGTCGGGCCGTCGCTCCCGTTCGTGCCGTCGGTGCCGTTGGTGTCGTTCCCGGTGGCGTTGCCCTCGCCGCTCGTGTTGAGCGTCACGTCGACCGGCCCCGCGCCGGGCGAGGCGTGGACGAGTCGTGCCGCCGCACTCCCGGCGGCCTGCTCGCTCCGGTCCTCGAGGACCCGCACTTCGAACTCCTCGGTCGCGTTCTCGCCTACCTCGCCGAGTGCGGCCGCGGTGTACGCGCCCGCCTCCAGCGTCACGTTGTCGTTGAACACTACCGCGCTGCTGTTGTTCGCGACGGAGACGGTCACGTTGTACTCGCCGGGTGCCACCTCCGTGTAGTTCGTGACGTTCCCGAAGGAGACGTTCTCGGCGAACGGTTCGCCGTTCACCTGCACGTCCACGCTGGGCGCGTCGGGCGAGAGGTGGGCGACGCGGAGCGAGGCGTTCGCGCTCGCGTTCGACCCGTTGTCTGTGCCGTTATCCGTGCCGTTGTCGCCGGGACCGGCCGTCCCGTCGTCCGTCCCCGTGCCGTCGTCGGTCCCGTTGCCGGTCCCGCCGTCGGTCGTGGCCGTCGAGTCGACCGTCGTGACGCCGCCCGAGTCGTTCGTGCCGTTCGTCGCGTTGTCGCTCGGACCGCCACAGCCGGCGACGGCGACCATCGCGGCGACGACCAGGACGAGGAGGACCCGCCTCGCGGAACTATCACCGAAGATAGAATATCTATCTGCTGTCATGCGTCGGGTCCGACGCCACACGCCCACTTGAACGGCGGTGACCGTCGCACCCGGCAACCGGGACTGTTTCGACGCTCCCACCCGCCCTCGCGGTGCTACCTCCGGGTTAAGACGAGGGAAGGGGACGGTGTATCCCGAGGGGGCCTCCGCCCGTCGCGTCCGCACTGTGACTCACCCCGGACCGGCCGTCGAGGCCGAAAACCGGTCGCTGGGGACGGGAACACGGCGTTCGGGAGGTCCACAGGCGCGCTGTACGCCGTGCGTTACTCGTTCTCGTTCGGGAAAGCTCACCGAACGGTGACTGTCGGCGACCGTCGGCGGACCTACCGCGCCTCGAACGGGAGTTCCACGTCCGGACGCTCGGCGACCATCCACCAGCGCACGTCCGCCTTGGGGTGACGACGTTCGTGGTGCCTGTCGAGCACCGCCCGCGAGTCGACGTCCTTCCCACACAGGTTACAGCGGTAGTGGTGTTTCCCAGTCATGGATGTACGTAGTACGTCGGCGGCTATCCACCTCTCGCAGACCGCCACGGGGGCCGACAGGACCGGCCCTACTTCCCGAGGTAGAGGTCCCGGATGCGCTCGGAGTCCCGGATGGTGGCGGCGTCCGCCTCGAAGCGGTTCTCGCCCATGTCGAGGACGTACCCCCGGTCCGCGACGGTGAGGGCGGCCTTCACGTTCTGCTCGACGACGAGGACCGCCGTGCCCGCCTTCCGGACCCGGTCGACGTGCTCGAACGTGCGCTCGATGAGTTGCGGGGCCAGTCCCGCCGACGGTTCGTCGATGAGCAGGAGGTCCGGGTCGGGAAGGAGCGCCCGCGCCATCGCGAGCATCTGTCGCTCGCCGCCCGAGAGCGTACTCGCGTCCTGTTCCTGCCGTTCGGCCAGTCGGGGGAAGAGGTCGAACATGGCCTCGCGGCGCGTCTCGGGATCGTCGGCGTGGATGGTCCCGATGTCGAGGTTCTCCGCGACGGTGAGGTTCGGGAAGACGTTCTCCGTCTGCGGGACGTAGGCGACGCCGTTGGCGACCATCTGGTTGGCCGCGAGCGCCGAGAGGTCATGCCCGGCGAGTTCGATGGACCCGCTCCAGAGGGGGAGCTGTTTGAACAGCGCCCGCATGAGCGTGGACTTCCCGGCCCCGTTCGGGCCGAACACCAGCACGATCTCGTCGGGACGCACGTCGAGGTCGACGCCGTAGAGCACCTGCAGGTCGCCGTAGCCCGTCTCGACGCCCCGCGCCGAGAACAGGGCGTCGTCGTAGTTGGGTATCTCCTCGAGGTCCGCCGAGGGGGTCGAACTCATTCGAACCCCCCGAGGTACGCCTCGACGACCCGTTCGTCCTCCTGTACGACGGAGGGCGGTCCCGTCGCCAGCGTCGCGCCGTTGTGCAATACGACGACGCGGTCGCAGTGGTTCATCACGAGGTCCATGTCGTGTTCGATGAGTAGGACGGTGCGGCCCCGGTCGTTGAGTTCGTGGATGCGCTTCAGCAAGTCGTCCACGAGCGCCGGGTTGACGCCCGCGACGGGTTCGTCCAGCATCACGAGGTCCGGGTCCATCATCAGCACACGCCCGAGTTCCAGCAGTTTGCGCTGGCCGCCCGAGAGTCCGCTCGCGTAGTCCTCGGCGAGGTGGTCGAGCGAGAGGAACTCGAGGGTTTCGTCGGCGGTGCGCTGGATTCGCTCCTCCTCCTCGCTCACCGTCCCACCTCGGAAGAGCGCTCCCAGCGCGTTCTCGCCGGTCTGGTCCCGCGCGGCGAACGCGAGGTTCTCGCGCACCGTCATCCCCCGAAAAATCTTCGGCGTCTGGTAGGTTCGTCCCACCCCACGGTCGGCGACGGCGTTCGGCGCGAGGCCCTGTATCTCCTCGCCGTTCAGGACGACGCGCCCCGAATCGGGCGTGTGGACGCCCGTGATGCAGTCGAACAGCGTAGACTTTCCCGCGCCGTTCGGCCCGATGAGGCCCGTGATGGACCCCCGTTCGACGTCGAACGTCGCGCCGTCGACGGCGGTGAGGCCGCCGAACGTCTTGACGACGTCCTCGACGGCGAGGAGGGTGTCCCCTGCGTCGCTGGCCGACTCGTCTCCGCTCGTTGTGGATTCGCCTCCGGCGTCAGCGTCGGCGCTCATTCCTCCTCCCCCATGGCGACGACCTCGTGTTCCTCGCCCAGCAGTCCCTGCGGGCGGTACCGAATGACCAGTATCAACAGCAGGCCGATGACGGCAAAACGGATGCTGGGGACGAACGAGGGGTGGTCGGGGAGGGGTGCGACGAGACTCTGGAGAATCCCCGCGAGGACGCCCGGCAGGAGTTCCAGTAGGCCGTCGTAGGCGTTCGTCAGGAACCGGGTCGACTCCCGGAAGAACACGAGCAGGAACGCACCGGCGACGACGCCCTCGTTCGACGCGACGCCCCCGAGGAGGACGGCGGTCCAGACGAGGAAGGTGACGATGGGGAGGAACTGCTGGGTGACGACGCTCCCGAGGTAGTGGGCGTAGACGCCGCCCGCGAGGCCGGCGACGGCCCCGCCGATGGCGAACGACTTGAGTTTCACGCGCGTCGTGTCCTTCCCGAGGGTCCGGGCGGCGTCCTCGCTCTCGCGGACGCCCTTCAGCAGGCGGCCGAAGGGGGCGTCGGCGAGGCGTTCGACCACGAGGTAGGTGGCGAGGAGCAACCCCGCCGCGAACAGCAGGTAGAACACCTGCCAGCCGTCCGCGCCGAGGGTCGTCCGGAGGGGCTTGGGCACGTCGTTCAGGCCGAAGGTGCCCCGCGTCAGCCACGACTCGTTGACGAGGACGTCGCCGAAGATGCCCGCGAGGGCGAACGTGGCGACGGCGAGGTAGTGACTCCCGAGGCGGACGCTCGTCAGGCCGATGAGCGCCGCCAGCAGACCGCCGACGAGTGCGGCCCCTGCGATGCTCAGTGGTAAGCCCCACGGCATCGGGAGGCCGAGGCCGACGACGTAGTCCGCGCCCGCTCCCGGCGGGGGCATCGTCAGCAGGGCGGAGGTGTACGCCCCCGCCGCGAAGAAGGCGACGTGCCCGAAGTTCAACAGGCCGGTGTAGCCGAAGTGGACGTTCAGGCCGATTGCGAGCAGGCCGTAGATGCAGGCGATGGTGGCGACGGTCACGCCGAACGAGAGCCACCCAGTCAGGAGGGCCATCAGAGCTCACCCCCGGCGATGCCCTCCGGCTTGAACAGGAGGACGAGGACGAGGATGGCGAAGGCGTAGCCCATCGTGTAGTCCGCCGAGAGGTAGGCCGTGCCGAGGTTCATCGCGAGGCCGACGACGAACGCGCCGGCCATCGCGCCGTAGGGCTTGCCGATACCGCCCAGCAACGTCGCGGCGAAGACGACGATGAGGAAGTCCCACCCGACCGTGGGGCGGAAGGGGGCGAACAGGATACCATAGAGGATGCCGGCGAGTGCACCCGCCGCCGCCGAGACGAACCACGTCCGCCGGACCACGCTGTCGGTGTCGATACCCGCGACCGTCGCCAGCGCGCGGTTCCCGCTGGTCGCGCGCATCTTCTTGCCGAGCATCGTCCGCGAGAGCAGCAGGTGGACGGCGAGCATCGTCAGCACCGAGACGACGAGCACGCCCGCTTCGAGGGGCGTCATCCCGACGCCCGCGACCTGCACCGGGCGCATCAGCGGGACCGGGAGCTGTTTGGCCTGCACGCCGACGGCCGCCGTCAGCAGGTTCCGCAGGAGGAACGCCACCCCTATCGAGGTGATGAGCAGAGGGAGTGCGCCCCTGTCCGAGAGCGGGTCGAAGAACGCCCGTGAAACGGCGACACCGAGGACGCCGACGACGCCGATGGCGACGAGGGCGGCGAGGGGGAGGGGGAGGGAGACGCCCAGCCCCGCCCCCGCGAGAAAGAGCGTGAGGTAGACGCCGTAGGTGAGGAACTCGCCGAACGCGAAGTTGATGAAGCGGGTCACGCCGTACGAGAGCGTCAGGCCGACCGCCCCGACGGCGATGACGCTCCCGGTCGTGAGCCCGTAGATGACCGTCTGGACGAACTGTGTGGGGTCGAACTGCATTGGAGAGAACACGGAGATGGCGGGTGTGAGGTACTACGTGAGCTGGTCGGCGGGGAGGACCGCCACCTGCTCCCAGGCGTTGCTGTCGGACTTCATGACTGCGAACGGCGACTGGATGTCGCCCACGTCGTCGAAGTCGATGGGGCCGACGAGACCCTCGTAGTTCACGTCGGTGCCCTCCCGGATGGCGGCCGCGCCGTCGGCGTACGTCGTCACCGTCTGCTCGGGCGGGTTCGCGACTTCGGGGATGTGCGGCGCGAGGTTCGACCCCGTGAAGTCCTCACCCGCCTGTGCGGTGGCGGTCATCGCGAGGCCCATCACGACCATCGCGTCGTAGGTGTTCTTCGCGAACAGGCCCGGTTCGGAGCCGTCGTTGGCCTCCTTGTACGCCGAGACGAACTCCTCGACGCGCCCGGACTCGGCGGCATCGGGGTTGTCGGCCTCCTGCAGGCCGAGGATGCCCTGCGTCACCTTCTCGGAGGTCTGTTCGAGGAAGTCCTGATTGGTCTGGTCCTGCGTGACGAACCAGTTGCCCTCGTAGCCCGCCTGGAACGCCGCCTGCATGATCTTCACCGAGTCCTCGGGCGAGGCGACGAGCGTGATTATCTCGGGGTCGCTGTCGAGCATCGTCTGGACCTCCGACTGGTAGGCCGCCTTCCCCGTCTTGAAGTCGAGGGACTCCGTGATGGTCCCGCCGAACTCCTCGAAGGAGGAGGAGATGGGCTGCTTGAACGACTGGAGGGCCTGCGCGTTGCCGACCATGAGGCCCATCTGCTCGTAGGACTGCACCGTGTTGAACTCCTTCTGCCGGGCGGCCTTCGCGATGGCCCGCCCCCCGAGGGTGTCGGAGGGGACGGTCCGGAAGATGTACTCGCCGCCCACGTCGTTGAGTGCCGTCGTCCCCGCCGTGGGGGAGACGACGGGCACCTGGTTCTCCCGGAAGAAGTCCGAGACCGCAGAGAACGTGAGACTCGTCGGGCCGATGATGCCCGCCACACCGTCGACGTTGACGAGTTTCTTCGCCGCCGAGAGCGAGGCGTCCGGCGACGCCTCGGTGTCGCCCTGCACGAGCGACACCTGCTCGCCCCCGATACCGCCGTCGTCGTTGATCTCCTGAGCGACGAGTCGCGCGACGGGGAGGACGTTCTCGCCCACCCACGCGTACTCGCCGGAGAACGGGACGAGGACGCCGAGTTTCAGCGACCCGGAGCCGCCGCCACCGCCACTGCCGTTTCCACCGCCACCACCGCCTCCGCCGTTCCCGTCACTGTCGTTGCCGTCACCGTCGTCGCCGGTACAGCCGGCGAGCGCCGCCACCGTCGCGGCCCCCGTCGCCTGCAGAAACCGGCGTCTGCGGACGTTCATGGCCTCTTCTCTCCTGCGTGGGGGCTTAAAACTGTAGAAAGAAACGGTACTTGACAACAGGTGCCGCTCGCCCGTTAGATGTCGCGCCCGCCGTCGACTTCGAGGGCGGTGCCCGTAATCATCGACGCCTCGTCGCTGGCGAGGAAGGCCGCCGCCTGTGCGATGTCCATCGGGTCGGCCAGTCGCCCGAGGGGGATGGTGTCGGCGATGTCGTCCATCGAGAGGCCCTCGCTCGTGAACTCGGGGAGCATCTCGGTGTCCGTCGCCACCGGGCAGATGGCGTTCACCCGGACGCCGTCGCCCGCGAGTTCCGAGGCGAGTTGCTTCGTGAGGGTAATCATCCCGCCCTTGGAGGCGGCGTACGCCGAGAGGCCGGTCCGTGGTCGGATGCCGGACGTGGAGGCGGTGTTGAGGACGACGCCGTCCTCGGACTCCCGGAGGTGCGGGACGGCGCACTTGGTGCCGAGAAACGCCGACTTGAGGTTCACGTCGAGCACCCGGTCCCACGTCCCCTCGTCGACGTCCTCGACGGGCGTGGAGGCCATCGGGACTCCGGCGTTGTTGTGCAACACGTCGAGTCCGCCCCACGTTTCGACCGCCTCAGCGACGAACCCCTCGACCGCCTCGGCGTCGGAGACGTCCGCCGCGACGGCGATGGCGTCCCCACCAGCCGATTCGATGCGTTCGACCGTCTCCTCGGCGGCCTCGGCGTCGAGGTCGACGACGGTGACCGACGCGCCGCGTTCCGCGAACAGTTCTGCCGTCGCGCGACCCATCCCGGCCCCCGCGCCGGTGATTACTGCGGATTTCCCGTCGAGTGCTCCGGTCATACCCCTCGCTGGCGTGGGGGTGGGGAAAACAGTTCGGTCGCGTCGGTCGCGTCGGGGACCGAGGACGCTACTGGGAGACGGGACGCGACCGTCTCCCAGAAGGCCGAGTCGAGGGGGTCGAAGTCGGCGCGCCGCCGGTCGGTATCTGCCCGGTCGCGTTCAGTCGTCACCGACGGAGAACTCGGCGACCGTCGACTTCGACGACGGGGTGGTACCGACGAGTCGGTCGCGTACGCCCGAACGCAGGTAGGCGAGCAACGCCCACATCAGACAGCCCAGCCCGGCACCCGCGGCCGGATACACCATCCCCATCGAACCGAACATCAGCGCCTTCACCAAGAGTCCTACCGTGGTCAACCCCGTCGTCGCCAACGGGACGTGTGCGTGTCGGTCGCGAATCGTCGGGAGGACCGAGACCGTCAGAACGAGCGTCACTGCCGTGATGATGTACTCTTGCCACATTGATATCGAACCTCGCTGCACCCAGATACCACCGAACCGAGAGGAAGCGAAACCGGGCCGCGATACCTCGACTCGGCACCAGAAGTATATAATTGTTGAGTTGTACGTCCGTGAACGATAGGATGTCTCACGGGACGCGGAGACACGGACCACGCGGACCGCTGGTCCGTCCGCGGCACGCGTCTCACTCGCCGGCTCCACCCCCGTCGTCGCGACGGGCCGTCGCGGGGAACGCCCCCGACTTCCCCGCTCACGCACCCGGCAGGTCCGACCCGCCCTGTTCGAGGTTGACGGCGACGTTCTTCGTCTGAAGGTAGGAGTCAAGCGCCGCCAGTCCCTTCTCGCGGCCGATGCCCGAGTGCTTGTACCCGCCGAAGGGCGTCTGGTTGGTGTCGCCGAACCACTTGTTGACGTAGACGTTGCCGGCCTCCAGCCGACGAGTCGCGTTCATCGCCCGCCTGACGTCCTGCGTGAACACGCCCGCGACGAGGCCGTACTGCACGTCGTTGGCGAGTTCGATGGGGTCCTCGTCGTCGCCGTAGGGGATGACCGCCAGCACCGGCCCGAACACCTCCTCCTGTGCGATGCGCATGTCGTTCTCGACGTCGGTGAACACCGTCGGTTCGACGAAGTAGCCCTCGTCCATCCCGTCGGGGACGCCGCCGCCCGTCGCCAGCGTCGCACCCTCGCGTTCACCCACGTCGACGTAGTCGAGGACCTTCTCCTGGTGGTCGGCGTGGTTCAGCGGACCCATGTCGGGGTCCTCGCTCCCCGGTCCCAACTGGTAGGACTCGGCGGCGGCGACGATGCCCTCCACGAACTCCTCGTACACCGACTCGTGGACGATGGCGCGGTCGGCGGCCGAGCAGATCTGCCCCGCGTTGGTGAAGATGCCCGTGTCCACCCACTCGACCGCCTCCTCGACGTCGGCGTCGGGGTAGACGATCGCGGGGTTCTTCCCGCCGAGCTCGAGCGTGACGGGCGTAATCGTGTCTGCGGCGGCCTTCATCACCGCCTGACCGGTCGGCACCGACCCGGTGAACGTGACGGTGTCGACGCCCTCGTGACCCGTCAGCGCCGCGCCCGGTTCGCCGCCGCCGGTGACGACGTTCACCGCGCCCGCGGGGACGCCCGCCTCGTGGCAGAGTTCGGCGAGGCGGAGGGCGGAGAGGGGCGTCGTCGGCGCGGGTTTCACGACGACGCTGTTCCCGGCGACGAGAGCGGGGGCGACCCCCCGCGCGAACAGGTTCCCGGGGAAGTTCCACGGGAGTATCTGCGCGCTCACACCGTACGGCTCCCGGACGGTGTAGTCGACCTGTCCCGTCCCGACCGGGACGGAGGTCCCCTCCAGTTTGTCGGCGGCCCCCGCATAGTACGCGAAGTAGCGCGCGGCGCTCTCGACGTCGCTCCGCGCCTGCGAGAGGGGTTTCCCCTGATCGAGACACTCCAGTTCGGCGAGGTCCTCGACGTTCTCGCGGACCAACTCCGCGACGCGCCGGACCGTCTCGCCGCGTTCGACGGGGTCGGTGTCGCGCCACGCGGGGGAGGCCTCGCGGGCGACGGCGACGGCGGCGTCCACGTCCTCGGCGGTGCCCGCCGCCACCTCCGCGATGGCCTCGCCCGTCGCCGGGTCGCGGGTGGTCAGGTACTCGCCGTCCGCCGGAGGGCGGCGCTCGCCGTCGACCAGCAAGTCGTGGCGGTCGGTCGCGGACTGGTGGCTCATGTCCGTGTGGTGTGTGACCGCACCTGTATAGCTTACTACCGCGGCGAACTCCTCGCCCACGACACCCATCCGGGTCCCTCGACCGGCGGCCGTCGCGTCAGTCGTCGGCCGCCGCGTCGGTCACGCCCGTCGCCTCGGCGAGCAAGTCGAGGTAGTCGTGCGCGAGTCGGGGGAGCAAGAACCGCTCACGGACCCGCTCCCGACCGTTCTCGCCCATCTCGGTGCGGCGCTCGTCGTCGGTCAGGAGAGTCCGCACCCGGTCGGCCGCCGTCTCGATGTCCTCGGGTTCGACGAGGAAGCCGCACTCACCGTCGGCCACCTGCAGGGGGATGCCGCCGACGTTCGACCCGACGACGGGCGTTCGCTTCCAGAGCGCCTCGGAGACGGTCAGCGCGAACCCCTCGCGCAGGGACTTCTGGAGGACCACGCTTGCCTCCCTCTGGAGGACGTTCACGGCGACGTCCGAGAGGTCGGTGAGGAGGGTGACGCCCGCGTCCGCCTCCGCCGCCGCGACGACCCGGTCGTACACCGCCTGCCCCTCGGGGTCGTCGTCGGCCATCCCGCCAGCGAGGACGAGGTGGGCGTCGAGTACGCTCTCGGTCACCCGCCGGTGGGTCCGCAAGACGCCAATGGGGTCCTTCCACGGGTCGAACCGCGACACCTGCGTCACCACGGGAACCTCTGGGTCGAAGAGGACGGTGGGGAGTTCCCCGCGAACCGCGTCGACGTCCGCCGGGTCCAGTTCCCGGTTCTTGTCGGTCAGCGGGTCGATGGCGGGGTGGATGACCGTCTTCGGGACGCCCTCGACGCCCCGACCGTACTGCTCCCTGCTGAAGACGGCGTGGTCGATCCGCTCGACGTAGGGTTCGAGGGCGTCGAGGACCGCCGGGTTCGCGTCGGTGAGGTCGATGTGACACCGCCAGACGAGCGTCGCTTCGGGGAACCGCTCGCGGAGTCCCTCGACCATCCCCAGCGGTTGCGGGTCGTGGAGGACGACGACGTCGTACTCGTCCATCGCGTCGGCGTTGCGCTCGTTCACGTCCCGGTAGGTCCGCCACATCTCGTCGGTGAACGGCGCGTCGTCGCCCTGCAGGCCGTTGTGGATGGCCTTCGTCACATCGAAGAACGGTCCGTCGGCGTCCATGACCAGCCAGTCGGTCGGGACGCCGAGGTCGTTCAACAGGGGGACCAGCGAGCGCAGGAGTTCGACGACCCCGCCGCCCGCCGCCGTCGAGTTGACGTGGGCCACCCGCCGGTCTTCGAGGGCCGCCGCCCGAGAACGCATCCGAGTCAGTCTGTCCTCCGCGACGAACTCGGCGTACGCCGCCATCGACCGGGCGTTTGTCGCCGGTGTCTGCATACCCGAGGGTAGGTGCCACTGTACGTGAAACTACGGTTCGGCCGGGCCTGCGGCGACTGCTCCGGACCGGCGCCCGACACGGCGACTCAGGCTCCGAGGACCCGCACGACCAGCGTCGCCTCGTAGCTCCCGCGGTCGGTCGTCGCCCGTACGTCGAACGCGACGGCGAGGACCGTCGTCTCGCCCGCCCGCTCCTGAACGACGACGCCGTCGACCGCCCGGCAGGTCCCGAACTGTCGTCCCGGGCCAGCGAGGCAGTGCTCGCTCGCCCACGCGCGTGCGGCGGAGTCGTTCGTCCCCACCTCGTAGGCGGTGCCCGCGGCGACGCTCGACGCCTCCAGCGCGTCCGTCGGCGGCCCGAGTCGGTCGGCCGTCGCCTCGACCGCCCGCTCCCTGTGCTCCCAGTCGTACTCGCCGGTGACGTTCGCGCCCGCCTCGTGGACGGCCCGTTCGAGGACTCGCTCGGCGTTCGCGAGGGGGGCGTCGTACTCCGCGCTGGCGGTCACGTCGGGGTGGTAGCCCAGTTGCTGGTATGCCAGCACCGCCGGCACGAGGGCG
Source organism: Halomarina litorea (assembly GCF_024227715.1). NCBI lineage: Archaea > Methanobacteriati > Methanobacteriota > Halobacteria > Halobacteriales > Natronomonadaceae > Halomarina > Halomarina litorea. The sequence continues at coordinate 567,946 of NZ_CP100448.1, forward strand.
ACGGCGACGACGGCCGCCGCCGCGAGGACGAGTTGCGCGCGGTCGCGTCGACCCGTCACACGTACCACACTCGTATCGTCACGTCGCCCGCCGTCGTCGCCACCGTCGCGACGCCGACGGCGACGCCCGCGGGTCGCTCGTAGCCCACCGCGCCGTGTGGCGTCTCCACGCGGTACATGAGGTTGTCCGGGAGGAGTCGGTCGACGCGCCGGTCGAGGGCGGTCCGCTCGCGCTCGAAGGCCGCCGCCGAGCGCGCGACCTCCGAGAGCCGGGTCGCCCCGCGGTGGCGCGGCGGTTCGGTCGCCAGCACGGTCGCGGCGTCGTCCGCGTAGGCGTCTAGCTGTGGCTCGCGGGTGTCGGGCGACGGGACGCCGAGGAGGAACCCCGTCGCCACCGCCAGCACGAGGACGACGCCTACGCCCGCCTCGACGACCGACAGCGAGAGCTGCCCTCTCGCCCCCGCGCGACTGCCTCGCCGGTCGCACCCGTCCCAGTCGCCCCCCTCACGCATCGACCGTCACCACCAGTTCGGCCTTGGTCGTCCGCGCCGGGTAGTAGGTGAGTTCGACGGCGTTCGGCGGGAGCGGTCCCGCGTGCTCGAACGCGAGGTGGGTCGTCTCGTAGCGCGAGAGGGTCACGTCGAACGTCCCGCGCAGACCCGAGGGGTCGTGGAGGACGACGCGCCCGTTCGCACGGACGGTGGTGAGGTTCGTCGCGGGCGGCGGGGTGAGGCCGAGCGTCGCACGCGGCGTCCGCCGGGGCAGGGCGATACGGTCCCCCGGAACCCGGGAGACGGTGACCGACTGGCGGCGCTCGACGAGGACGACCCGCCGCATCGTCGTCCCGCCGGCGGGGTCGCCCCGCTCTACGAGTGTCTCGCCGTCGAGGCGGACGCGCACCGCCCGCCCCTCGCTCGCGGGGAACAGGGCGACGAAGCGGTCGTCGCTCAGTCGGTCCACCTCGGACCCGTTCAGCACGTTCCCGCGGGTGGTGAGCGGCGACGCATCGCTCACCAGTCGCTCCGAGAGGCCGACGGCCGCGGCGCGCTCGGCGGGTTCGCGGCGGGCGTCCGCGAACGCCCCGTCCGCCAGCGAGAGGCCCAGTCCGGCGGTGACGGTCACGAGCACGAGGGCGACGGCGAGGGCGGGGAGGTTCGCCTGCGCGCGCTGGCCGTCGACACTCGCAGCCGGGGTCACGCCTCCACCTCCGCGAGGCGGACGACCAGACCGCCGGGCGTCGACTCCACGCGGACGACGGCCTCGCTCGTACTCGTCCACGACCCCTCGACGCGGACCACGCTGTCGGGGAGGGTCAGGGGGACGCGTCCACCGATGGCCGCGTCGGGGTGGACGAGGACGAGCGTCCGCCCCTCGGCGCGCACCTCGTAGCCCGCCCCCCGAATCGTCTCGGGGAGCGCGACGCGCAGGCGGACGGACACCTCCCGCGAGACGGGCGGGACGGCCTGCTGGACCCGTTCCACGGCGGCGGCGAGCGTCCGGTCGGCGACGGCGTCGCCCGCGGTAGCCCGGTACTGAGGAACGGCTCCCCCGAACAGCGTGGTGGTCAGGAGGGCGATGAACAGGACGACGAGGCCCGCCTCCAGCGTCTTGGCAACGACGGGCGTCACGCCGCGTTCGTCGAGTCGCCCTCGTCTACGCATCCTCCACCTCCGTCCGCAGGTCGTGGACCACGAGGTAGGCGGTCCGGGTGCCGTCGTAGGCGGCGACGACGCTCTCGACGCCGTCGTCGTCGAAATCGCGACGAGTGGTCTCCCGCCCGCGCTCCGAGAAGTAGCGTTCCCACGCGGCGGGCGTCCGCGTCTCGACCCCGAGGCGGTACTCGCCGTCGCCGAGTTCGACCCGTTCGTGGCTCACGTTCGTCCGCAAGGTGAGCGACACCTCCCGGCCGGACACGGTGGCGGGGTCGCCGACGCGGGGTGCGCCGACGACGAGGACGCCGTCGGCGGCCCGTGAGGCGGTGAACGGGGGGCGCTCGACCATCCGCGCGCCGTCGCCGGTGCCCCGGAGGACCGCGCCCGCGAGGTACGTGACGCGGCGGTCCCCTGCCTCGAACACCAGCGCGCCGATTTCGACCTCCCGGTCGACGCCCCCGCGGTCGAGGACGCGCAGTTCGCGGGACTCGCTGCGCAGTGTCCCGTCGGCGAACGCCACCTCGCCGCGGTGGACGCCGGTGGCCTCGACCGGTTCGAGCGCCGCGTCGAACCCGTCTGCGACGCGGGCGGCGTCGGCCCCCGCCGCGTTCTCCTGGACCAGCGTCCCGACGCTGGCGGTGAGGCCGGCCATCGAGACGACGGCGATACCGAGGAGGAGGGCGACACCGACGACGTGGGACTGCGCCCGGTCCCCGGAGGCGTCGGAGGGGGTCACAGCAGGCCCGCCCCCGCGAAGACGGCGTAGCCGACGGTCACGAGTAGCGCGGAGTGGAGCAGCGCCTCGTAGCGCCCGCGACTCGCGCTCCCGGCGAACCAGCCGCAGGCGAGCATCGTCGCCTGCGTGACGAGGTAGAACCGGAAGCGGTCGCGCTCGGGGTCCACGGCATCGGGGTCGAGAGCGGTGCCGGCGTTCGTGCTGGCGACCGTCGAGAGCTGTGCGAAGCCGTCGAGGACGTAGAGGTTCACCGCCACCATGATGCCGACGACGAGGAGCGCGGTGGTCCAGCCGACGGCGACGTACACCATGAGCGACGACCGGAGGGCCTTGCGCTCGTGGTAGAGCCGGCCCACCTCCGTCTGGAGCGTCTCGAAGACGTCCTCGGCGTCGCTCCCCACGTCGAGCGCGCCCGTCACGAGGCCCATCGTCTGTGCCGCGAGGGGGGTCCCGACCTCCTCGACGAATCGGTCGAGGGCGGCGGTCCGCACGTCCTCGCCGTCGTGGGTGACCAGCGTGAGGTTGAACGCCAGCGCGTCCACGTCGGCCTGCAACGCCCCCGAGTCCACCTCGCGGGCGACCCGTTCGACGGCCTCGGCGAACGGCCGGCCGAGGCTGACGTGCCCCGCGACGGCGTGGACGACGTCTTTCATCTCGCGGTCCTTCGCGTCGTCGCGGCGGGCGCGCCGGACGGCCACGACGCCGACGGGGAGGGCGAAGGCGACGTAGCTGAACAGCGCGACGTTCGCGACCCGGTAGCTGAGCGACCAGCACCCGGCGGCGACGAGGAACGCGAGGGGGAGACAGACCGTCGCCGCGCTCGCCGGGTTGGTCGTCACCTCCTCTAGGACGCCACCGAGCGACCGTGCCGCCGAGTACGTCGGCGGGGCCTGGTCGGGCGGGCGGAGCGCCCCCACCAGCCACGCGGCCCCCGCGCCGACGAGGAGGACGAACCCGGCGCTGGCGTAGACGACGAGCGCGCGGACCGTCGTTTCGCCGAGCGGCGTGGCGACGGGCGCGCTCAGCCCCGGCGCGAGGACGGCCATCACGGTGAGGATGATGACCAGCAGGGCCGGGAGGACGAGCATCACGATGAACAGTTCCGCGAGCAGTTCGAGGAAGTCCGCCGCCCGCTGGCGGGTGCGCGCCTGCCGGTGTGAGAGCATCCGGGATTCGAGCGAGAGGTAGCCGGCGAGGGCGTCCTCGCCCTGCGCGGCGTGTTCGCGGAACTTCAACAGGAACGGCGAGAGCAGGTCCCGCGAGGGGGTGTCGCGGGCGACCATCCGCAGGCCCGAGTCGAGGCTCCCGGTGAGGGCCGCTCGGTTGAGCGCGGTCTGGAAGGCGCGGGCCGTCTCGCCGTAGGCGTCCTGTTCGGCCACCTTCCGGAGCATCGCGCGGTGGCCGTCGCTGCCGGCCCCCAGCGCCCGGAGGTAGCGGACCGCGCCGGGGAGCGTCCGCTCGATGCTCGCGCGGCGGGCCGACGCGACCCACCGGAGGTACTGCCCGCCGCCCCAGACGACCCCCCGCTTCGCGGCGATTCCCGCTCCCCCGGCGAGGACGACGGCCGCCGTCGTCCGTGACACGTCCGGCACGGTGAGGCGGTTCAGGACGGGTATCGCCCGCTGGAGGACGTCGCTCGCCGTGTCGAGAACAGCGGCGGGGACGGCGAGAGCGAGGACCGCCGCGCCGACGGTGGCGAGGAGGAACCCGACCCACGAGAGGCCGTACACCCGCGCGAGGAACACGTCGAAACTCGGGCCGACGCCGGCACCCCGGTAGCGCCGCCGATCCCGGTCGTGGCGGTGGTGGTCGGCGTGCCGGGAGAACAGCGCGTACAACCCCCGGTCGAGGGCGCCCCCGGCCCCCTCAGCGTCGGCCACCGGCCACCCCCGTCTGGGGCCCGGTGGGGGGCGCCGGACCCTCGGCCGCGTCGTTCTGGTTCACGACCGTGATTCGACTCCTTCCCGGACTTAAAATTTAGGAATTGAAGAAAGTACTCGAAAGGAGAATTGCGTCCGCGCTCACTCCTGATTGGCGGAGGTCCGCTGGTAGTCGTGGGTGTATCTCTCGACGAGGTTCCCCACGGGTCCGCACACCGCGACCCCGAGGAACTCTCCTCGGTTCCGTTGCCAGTCGCCGTGTGGATGGTGTCGACGCCCACTCGTTCGGACTACTGCACCAGCAACGCCACCGCCACGCACGCCAGACCCACGCCCGCCACCTGCTGGACGTTCACGGGTTCCCCGAGGACGACGACGCCGTAGGCGAATGCGACGACGAAGTACAGCGCCGGAATCGCCGTCACCCCCGAGAGTGCCCCCATGTCGAGCGCCCGGTAGAACAGGACGGTGCCGAGGCTCATCGAGAGGCCCGCCAGCGCCGAGAAGGCGAACCCCGCGTCGTAGGTGACGTCCCCGAGGACGCCCGGGTCGAGTGCGAAGACGACGCCGATACCCACGACGTAGGTGACGAGGACGACGGCCATGTTCGGCATCCGCTCGACGGAGTAGTTCGCGGCGATTCCCCAGACGCCCCAGAGGAGCAACGCGCCGACGGCGTAACTGTACGCGCTCGACAGGTCGACCATCGTTCGGGGAGACTCGCGGGCGGGGCAAAAGGCTGGTTCCCAACCCGCCGGGTCATCCGTATTGTGGAATAGTTTAAGACGAAGAAGTTCTCACATCTGGTTGTATGCTCCGTCGACTCCTCGCCGGCGTCGTCCTCGCCGTGATGCTCGCCTCGGTCGCCACCAGCGGGTGGCTCGTGGCGGGCGGCCCACTCGTCGCCGAGGCGTCGGGCGCGGCGACGGTCACGGACGAGACGCTCGCCGCCCACGGCTACAGTCCGATGCGGGTCGAACACGTCCGGGTCGACGAGGCGGTCCGGGCGGGGGGTGTCACGAAACGGGTGAACGTCTCGATGTACGTCGCCGCCACGACGACGACTGACCCCGACCGCGGCCCGGCGGGGTTGATGACGGCCACGCTCCCCGCTGCGCGCGTCGCGGGCGTCGCGACGAACCCCCTCGCGCACGTCCCCGTCGAACGCGCCTTCGAGTTCGTCGTGCCCCACCTCCCGACGGACATGGAGTCCTTCGAGGCCGTCGGGTCGCGGTCGGTCAGCGTCGCGGGCGAGACGCGCACCGTGACGACCTACGAGGCGCGCGCCGCCTCGGGCGAGGTGCTCGAACTGTCCGTCGCGCGGGTCGTCGTCGGCGAGGACCTCGTGGTCGTCGTCGGGACGCAACCTGCGGGCGCGGGCGAGGGGGCGACCCTCCTCGACCTGATGGCCGCCCTCGAACACAGCGAGCGTCCCGGGACGGAGTAGCGAGTCAGTCGAACTCCGCCGGCTCCATCCGCTCTCCGCCGTCGCCTACACGCGAGGCGCGCCTGTCGGCCGCGACCCGTTCGACCGTCGCCGTCTCGTTCGTCCGGAGGTCCGAAAGAAACGCGAAGAGGTCGTCGGCGTCGTCGACGCCCTCCTCAACCAGATACTGCACGTAGCGGTGCTTTCGGTCGAACTCCGCCTCGACCGCTTCGACGGCGCGGTCGGTCCGGTCGGCGATTCGCTCGAACGCCCGGACGCGACCGGGAAGGGGGTCGGTCTCGGTCCCCTCGGCGTCGTGGGCGAAGGCGAACCCGCCGTCGATGGTCCGCTCGCACACCGTGTCGTAGCGGACGGTCACGTCCTCGCGTTCGACGCACTCGCCGCCCGACTCGACGAGTTCGACGGCCTCGCCGACGTACCGGTCGCCCCCGGACCGGCGCGGGAACACGACGAGGTCGATCTCGTCGAGGAGGTGGGTGGGAAGGCCCTGTTCGACCACGCGGTTGACCAGTTTCTCCACGTCCTCGGCGTGCGTCGTCCCGAGGACGCCGTGGCCCGTCGAGAGCACCTCGCCGAAGGTGGCGAAGGAGGCGGGCGTGTTTATCTCCGCGATGACCTCCACGTCGGGGTTGAGGTAGTTGGTCTCGGTCATCAGGTCGGCCATCGTCACCCGCTTGTAGTCGGACTCGTGGTCCCGGGTGGTGAGCGAGACGCCCGTCTCGTGGGGAAGGCGCACCTCGCGCGAGCCCTCGTCGATGCTGACGGGTCGCTCGTCGTAGGGGATGAAGGGCGTGTGGGCGTTCATGAGGGTGGTCTTGCCCACCCCGGTCGGCCCCGCGAAGAGGACGACGCCGTGGTGTTCGTACAGCACCCAGAGGAGGGCGACGAGTTCGGTCGGGAGGCTCCCGCCCCGCACGAGGTCGACGGGGGTGAGGGGGTCCGGCGACTGCTTGCGGATGGAGATGTGCGGGCCCTCGGCGCTGATGGTCGGGAGGGCGACGGCACACCGGATGGTCTCGTCGACACCCTCGGGCGAGAGGTTCACCTTCGCGCTCGGGGTGGAGGCGTTGACCTCCACGCCGTCGGCGGCCGCCAGCTGCGTGACGACGTTGACGAACGCCGTCTCGTCCTCGAAGGCGAGGTTCGTCGGGACGCGCCCCGACGCCCCGCGGGGGACGACCTTCACCCGTTCGCCGACGCGGTTTGCCTCCACGTCCTCCAACCTGCCGTCGCGGATGGGCACCGTGAGTTGGCCGTAGCCCACGTAGTCCCGGAGGACGTAGTAGACGAGGTCGTCCAGTCGGTCGGGGGCGTACCGCCCACCGACGGGCGGCACCGCGAGGTCGTACTCCGCGAGGGCGTCCCGGACGCGGTAGGAGAGGGCGTCGAGCCACGCCCGCGTGTCGTCGGCGGTCAGTCGCCGCGAGAGGAGCGCTTCGGCGCGTTCGCGGACGAAGTCGGCACGGTCCTCCCTGTCGACCACCCCCTCGACGCGCGTCTCCCAGATGCGTTCCTTGCACTCGGCGACGAGTTCCCGGTCCCCGGGCAGGAGGTCCGGTTCGCGGACGGCGTACTTCGTCGTGAACGGGTCCGCCCCGAGGACGTGCTCCCGGTAGCGCACCACGGGGACGTCGAAGTCGAGAAAGGGGACGGTGTAGCGCGCGAGTCGCTCGCTGGCGAACCGGGTGAGGTGCTCGGTGTCCTCGACGCCCGTTCGGGCCGGCGCGAAGTCGTCGGTGTGGACGACCACCTCGCCGTCGCGTTCCTCCGCCACCTCGATGCGGTCGTCGAGGGCGTGTGGCGTCAGCGCACCGAGACAGCGCACCCGCGAGAGGGCGTGGTAGTCGACGCGGCGACGCGTCGCGGGCGAGACGCTCGTCAACCGACCGACGGCGCGCTCGTACTTCGGGTCGAACCCGCGGGCCATGCGCTCGCGTGCGCCCTCGCGGGTGAGCGGACGCTCGACGCTCGCGCCGTCGAAGTACTCGCGGACCGTCTCCAGCGCCCGCCGGCCCTCGGTCGACAGCGACGGTTCGCGCACCTCGTAGCGGAACGACTCCCGGTCGCCGCGGACGGTGACGACCACGCCGGGATGGACTGCCTCCTGTCGGTGGACGTCGGGGGCGTACCACGCGCCCGGCGCGTCGGGCGGGACGGGTGCGGGGACGGTCGGGACGGTGGACGACTCGCTCATGGGGAGTCTCCACCAGTTCTCGAAAATAAACGTTCGCATTTGGAGAACGTCAGAAGCGGTCACTTCGACGGTCGGGCGCGCCGCTCCGGGGTGTGCGTCGCCCGACCGGTCCTATCGGTGCGCGCTCAGTGGGCGTTCTGCGTGTGTTCGTCGAGCCCTTCGGTCTCCTCGAAGGTCTCGCCGCAGACGGCACACTCCTGGTGGGCGATACCGACGTGCTGACCGAGGCCGGCCGGCGAGTCGAACTCGTGGTCGCAGGTCTTGCAGACGAAGTGCGCTGTCGTTGGCATGGTCGGACGGTCGCACGCGACTCCCGTAGTCTCTCCTGCTTGCACGGGCCGGTGGCCTGACAGTCGCTCCCTGTTCCCGTCGCCGTGTCTACTCCCCGCTCTCGAAGGCGTCGAGGCCGGCGCGCGCGACGGTCATGTCCTCCTCGGGCGACCCCCCGCTGACGCCGATGGCGCCGACGACGTCCCCGTCCACCTCGATGGGGAACCCGCCCCCGAAGGTGACGATGCGCCCGCCGTTGGTCGTCTCGATGCCGTAGAGGTCCTCGCCCGGTTGGGCCGCCTCGCCGACCGCCTCCGTCGAGAGCTTCAGGCTCACCGACGTGTAGGCCTTGTTCCGCGCGATGTCGATGCTCGCGATGAGGGCGTCGTCCATCCGGTGGAACCCGACGAGGTTGCCCCCGCCGTCGGCCACCGCGATACACATCGGCACGCCGACGTCCTCGGCTTCCTCCTCCGCGGCCGCTATCATCGCCTTCGCGTCCTCTAGCTGTGGTCCTGTCATCTGGTCTCCGGGTGAGTCTCTGACTGAGTATTAATAACAGTTGCCACGGTCGGGCTAGGCCGTCGGCACAACAGCTAAGCGAGCGATTCGCGTGGTGTCTTCATGGTCGACGAGCGACCGCCGGGGGAACGCCCGGACATCGAGGTGCTGTTCGAGACCATCGACCGCAACAGCGACCGCGAGTGGGCCGACTACCGGGCGGCCTTCGAGTTCACCGTCGTCGGCGAGAGCCGGGTTCGGGTCGCCCGTCCCGACGAGGACCGTGAGGTGGACCACGTCGTCGAACTGGAGGGGGGTCGGGCGGCGGCCTGCGATTGCTTCTCCGCTCGCCGACCCGCCCCCTCGAGGGGACGGTCCTGCCGGCACATGCGTGCCGTCGACGCCCACCCCTTCCTCTAGAAGAGACCTCGCTCCTCGTACACCTCCGCCGCCTCGCGGACGAACGCGGCGTTGACCTCCGCGCCGTACTCCGATTCGAGTTCGTCGGCGATGTCGTGGAGCGTCTCCTTCTCGGCACCGCTCGGGCGCAGGGCGTTGTATATCTCGAGGATGCGGTCGTCGGGCACCTCGGTGAGTTCGGCGGCCCGCCGGAAGTTCCGGGCGACCTGCGGTCGGCCGCGGTCCTCGGCGATGCGCGCCTGCTTCTCCAAGGTCTCGGGGGTGATGGCGAGCTGGTCGCCGTCTATCTCCCCCTCGACGACCTTCTCTAAGGTTATCTCCGAGAGCTTCGTGCCGTCGGGTGTCGTTACGTTCTCCGGGTCGTCAGCCAGTGGGTACTGTATCTCGTCGTCGGTCATATCACTCGAAACTCACGTCCAGTTCGACCGGGTCGCGGTCGTCGCGGTAGTCCATCTCCTTGATGTGCCAGAGCGCCGCCAGCGCTTGGTACTTCGGTCGTGCCATCGGGTCGTTCGAGACGGGCACCGGCGCGGGCGTCTCGCCTTTCGCGTAGAGCGCCGCGTTCTTCCCGATGGCCCTGCACGTCTCGGCGTCGATGAGCGGCGCCTGTGGGAACAGTTCGAGGTTGTTCAGGGGCACCAGGTCGCGCTGGTGGATGAGCGTCGTCCCCCGGGTCTGGATACCGATGGAGATCCCCGACCCGCTGAGTTTCGCCCCCCGCAGGCCGATGACGCCGAGGTCGAGGCTGTCGAAGAAGCGCACGATGCGGGCCGTGACGCCCTCCTCCTCGATGCCAGCGAGCATCTCGCGGATCATCTCGGCGTGCTTGACGCCCGCGAGCGTCTCGTCTTTCAGGTCGTTGAACCCCGCGCTGATGGCGATGACCACCTCGTCGGTGTCGGTGCCCTCCTCGGCGGGGCCGCGTTCGGTCAGTACGAGCGTCCGCTCTCGCTGCTGGGTCTGTGCCATGGGTCAGATGTCCTCCGGGTCCACCGCGAAGCGGATGTTCTTCTTCTCCTCCCACTCCTCGCCCTCGAGGCGGTGGCCGGTGCCCGGCCCCTGGTACTCGTTGGGGTCGTTGACGGCGCTGATGACGTTGAAGTCCTCGTCGAACACGGCCGCCGTCTGGATGTAGTCGCCGGCGACGCGGCCCTTGAGAATCCCCAGTAAGTTCTCGGCGATGTCTTCGAAGCCGTTCTGTGCGAGTATCTTCGTCACGTCCGCGCCCGTGACGCCCTCCTCCATCATCTCCCCCGCGGCCTTGATGTCCTCGGCCTGCTTGCGGTCGGGCATGTCCTCGCTGCCGTCGGCGTAGGTGGCGGCCTCCACCTCCTCGTCGGTGATGGGCGGGAAGCCCAGTTCCTCGAAGACGGTCTGGAGTGCGCGCGCCGCCCGGTTGCGGTGTTCGACGACCGTCTCCTCGTCGACGGGTCTCGTCCCCCCCTCGACCTGCAGGTCCCGTTGCATCACGTTGTACTCGTCGAAGTCGTAGGAGTCGAACGTCGACCCGGCGAACATGTTGTCGTAGTTCGGGACGGCGCTGTACCCCGAGAAGATGAAGTCCGTCCCCGCGAGGAACTGGGGCATCATCCGGGCCGTGCGGCGCTTCTCCGAGTGGGTGAACGTCTGATCGTTCCCGGAGGCGACTTCGAGGTCGGCCATCATCGTCACGAGGTTCTCCGCGGCTACCTCCTTGACCCCGCCCGGGACGGACGTTGGGATGGCGATACAGCTGATACCGCCGTTCTGGAGCCCCTGCACGCCACACCCCTTGGTGACGAGGATGCACCGGATTTCGAGGTAGAGCATCGACTTGCCCTCGGCCTGACCCATGTTCAGTTCGGAGCCGGCCCCGGAGGTGTAGCGCATCTTCAGGCCTCGGGAGGCGTACCCCGAGGCGAGGAAGGCCTTCGACCACGGCGTGTCGTCGCCGTCCTTGAACACGTCCTCGGTGCCGTACACCGACACCGTCTCGGCGTAGCCGGTCATCCCGCGCATCCCGAGTTCGAGTTCTGTCGCCTCCTCGACGGCACACTGCGTGATGACGCCGCCCCGGCCACACTGCGCGCCGATCTGCTGGGCGAGCGCCGTCAGCGGGGCCATCCGGGCGACGCCGACGGTGTTCTCCGCCTCGTAGAACCCCCGGAGGGCGGCCTCCGCCGCGTCCGCCGCGATCTGGACCGGGTTGTCCTTGACGCTCGTGACGTGACACTGGTTACCCGGCGTCTGGCGCGTGCGCATCTTTTTCATCGCCATGATTATCTCGGCGATGTCGAGGTGGTTGACCACCTCCGCCAGTTTCGCGGGCGTCATCGCCGTCGAGAGTTCCACTACCTCCGAGCGCGGGACGTTGATGTCCACGAGGTCGCGGGCGAACTCGAGGGAGTCCGTCGCCATGGCCTCCTCCGCCCGTTCGACGTCGATGGCGTAGTCCGCGATGAACCGGTCGATGAAGTCGAACTCGTCGCGCTCCTTCCCGTCCATCTCGACGATGCGCCCGTCCTCGACCTCGATGCTCGGGTCCGGGTCGTTGGGGCTCTCCATCGCGACGAACCCCACCTCGGGCCACTCGTTGACGAAGCCGTCCTCGGTTATCGCCCGTTCGTCGAGGGCCTCGAAGCGTTTCGACCGCCGCGTACCCCCCCTGTCCTCCTCGGCGTCGCTGTGGGGTGTGTTCCCCTCTGTCATTACGGATGCACGCAGGGGAGGACCCCGGATATACTTTCACCGTTTCTACCACTGTTGTAAAAAAGTGAACAATGAATAACGAAAGTGAGCTTGTCATCTCACTATCTGGCACTATTCGGCGTTCCTGTCTATCGTCGGCGGTTCCAGGTCCCCGAACGACGGGTTCAATCGAGGGGCTTCAGCGGCGTCCCCTTCGCCAGGCGCGCCGCGTTCGACCCGAGTTTCCGCGCGGTCGCCGTCGAAACCTCCCGAACGTCGAACAGGGGGTCGTCGTCGGGCAGCTGCTTGTGGTGGACGACGACCCGGTCGCCGAGGACGCTCACGCCGATTTTCAGCGACGACGCCCGCGCCGCCTCGAATGCTACCGACACGCCGTCGCCGGTCGCCCCCGACTCGACGGCCCACGGGACGCCGTCCTCCTCGATGCCGTGTTCGACGTGGGAGACGAGACGCGATTCGTCGCCACACCGGACGAGGATCCGGGGCACGTCGTCGCCCCCGCCGTCGGGTCGCGGGTCGCCTCCCATCAGTCGTCCCCCGCGGCCGCCCGGTCCAGCGAGGCGGTCAGTTCCTCCGGGAGGGCGAAGTCGAGGTAGCCGCCGTCCCCGACGTGCGAGAGGACGAGACCCGTCGCCACGGCGTTTCGTGGGCCCATCTCGCCTCTGACGTTCGCCCGCCCGCAGACGATGCCGTACTCCGCGAGGGCGTCCGAGACCAGTTCGGGTATCTCGAAGTCGAGCGCCGACCGGCCGACCATCACGACGAAGGGGAGGTGCCGGATGCTGTCCGTCGGGGTCACGAGGTTGAGTGCCCGTTCGGCGTTCGTCACGAACACCTTTCGCTTGGCCTCGCGGCGGGTCCGCCGTATCTCCTCGACGGAGGCGTCGGCCGTCACCGGGCGCAACCCGCCCTCGTCCTCGATGAGCACCGTCCGCCCGAACAGCTCGGGGTCCACCGCCTCGTCGAAGAACGTCACCGTCCCGTCCTCCTGTCTGATGCTGAACAGCGTCTCGACCTTCGCGGCGGGGAACTTCTTGATGGCCTCCGCCTGGTCCCGGTCGTCGAGGCCGAGTTCCGAGTCGATGAGCATCGTCACCATGTCGCCGGCCCCCGAGAGATGGATGGAGTCGATGGCGAGGTCCTCGCCCATGTAGGCGGCGTCCGTCGACCCCCCGCCCATGTCGAGAATGGCGACGGGGCGGTCGGTCCCCGGCGTCGTCAGCGACCCGAGGACGGCCATGTTCGCCTCGACGCCCTGGATGAGCACCTCACAGCCCAGCTCCGCCCCGACGCCGTCGGCTATCTGTCGCATCGGGAGGCGCTGGGTCTTGACCATCGCCGCGAGCCCCACTGCGTTCTCCATGCTGTACTCGTCGGCCACCGACCCCTGGACGTTCTGCGGGACGAGAGTGTCGACGGCCATCACGTCGCGTATCTCGATGTCCTCGACGGCCTGTCCGGTCACCTCCGCCATGCTGTCGCGCGCCCGGTTGAGCATCCCGCCGATGTTCGACCCGCTCTCCCCGCGGACGTCCGAGACGGGCCAACTGCGCATCACGGCGTCCATGATGCGGCCGGCCCCCTCGTCGACGGGCACCTCGACGGTGTTGCCCCGTTCGTCGACGATTCGGAGGTCGCCCGCCGGGATGGTCCGCTCCTCGACGTCGCCCTTCGGCGTCTTGACGACCACCGCAGACTTGTTGCCCACCAGCGCCCGCGCGACGGGGATGACCTTCCGGGTCTCCTCGGGCGAGAGGTCGAACGCCGTCGCGATACCGTAGGGGTTCGACAGTTCGTCGATGGTCCGTCCCGTCCGCGATGGGGCCACCTCGACTGCCGCCGGTTGCCCCCGTGGGATGGCCTCCAGACGCGACACCTCGTCGACGATGGGGACGTCGGCGTCGATGCGGTTGTCGATGAGGACCGCGTCGTCGTTCTGGACGACGGCGCCGGCTACCTCGACCCCCGCGTCGGCCCACTCGTTGATGCGCTCGGCGGCGACGGCGAAGTCCACCTCGCCGGGCACGAGGAAGACGAGCGACTCGCCCGGGTCGTAGTCGTCCATGTCCGCCGTGACGTCTACCGTCGTCCCCATCCCAAGGCCCTCCCCGCCGGGCGTCGAGGGGTCGTGGCCGATCATCGTGGACTCCGTGATGACCGTCTCCGTGATGGTCTCCATGGCGACGTCACCGATGACCGGGGCCGCCTCGTTGAGGAGGACACGGTCCACGTCCCGGGCCTCGATGTCGGCCTCCTCGGCCGCCCGTTCGAGCGCCCGCACCACGCCGGGGACGTTCTTCTCCGTCCCTTTCAGTCCCGTCGTCCGGGAGAGACTGGCCGCCACGAACGTCACCGTCCCCTCGTCGTCTCGGCGAACGAGTGCGACTTCGGTGCTGGAGTTTCCGATATCCACACCCGCGATGTACTCCATACCGGTCGGTGTGTCGCAGGCGCGATGAGTGTTCTCCCGTCACACACTGCGGCTCTCCTCGGCGCGGGACGATGCCGACCCCGAACCCACCCGGTGAACCGAGTGTCACGAGCGACGACCCCTCATCAATAAGTCACAATCCTTAATTGAGGTAGCTCATTGGATAGAAATAACACGTGGTCGACCGTCCTGACCCCCACTCGACCGTCAGCGAGGTCGAAGCCCACCGGCTGCCGCCGCGTCTCGCCGCCATCGCGGACCGGTACGACGCGGCCGTCGGGGTCCGGGACCGCTTCCTCTGGAAGTGGTTCCACCACCTCAACCCCGCCTTCCGGCTCTCGTCGGTGGCTCCCGCCCACGAGCGGAAGGTCCGGACCGACAAGAGCCTCCTCACGTTCTACGTGACGCTCCTCGACGACCTGGTCGACGAACGCGACGACCTCGCGACGTTTCAGGAGGCGGCGAAGGTCCCCTTCGACCACTGTCGCGCCGAGGCCGACCGTCGGGGGGTGGACCGCCGGGTGCTGTCGCTCGCCGAGGAGGTGTGGGACGCCTTCGAGCGGTCGGCCCGCTGCGCCCCCCGGTTCGGGGAGTTCGTCGACCTCCTCCGGTACGACCTCCAGCAGGCGGTCAACGCCGTCCGCTACGGCCACATCACCAACCGCTACCCGCAGGGGACGACGCTCCGGGAGTCATACGACTACGCCTCGCACAACATGGCGATGTTCTCCTTCGCGGACGTCGACCTCATGCACTCGCCGTCGTTCGAGCGCCGGGAACTCCGCGGCGTCAGGTCCTGTATCTGGACGGCCCAGCGGATGGCCCGCATCGGCAACTGGGTGAGCACGTGGAAGCGCGAACTCGCCTCCGGCGACCTCACGTCGGGCGTCCTCGTCTGTGCCGCCGAGCAGGACATCGTCTCCGAGGGCGACCTCCAGCGACTCCGCGAGGACCCCGACGAGGCGTTCGTGGCGACCCTCCGCGAGCGAATCGACCGCGAGGCCGTCCCCGCACTGCTCTTAGAGCAGTGGCGGGCGTACTACGAGGAACTGGCGGTGGCCGCCGACCTCGACTCGGTCGACATCGACCGGTTCCGTCGGGGGATGCGCCGGGTGATGCAGTACCACGTCGAGAGCGAGGGCCGCAAGTAACCGCCACGCAGTGGGCTTTATCCCTCACCGGTCCCCCTGTTGGGCCATGGTCGAGGCCATCGAGTCGACGACGCTGTCCGAGCGAGTGGTGCTGCTGGGCGTGACGGAACTGACCGAACGCGGGCAGACGCCCATCCACTCCAGTTCCGTCAAGCGCGCCTGCGTCGACCGCCTCGGCGAGGTGGACGGCGACGTCGTCGGGAGCCTCTCGGAGTCCGACGTGGTCCGGGCGCTCAACCGACTGGAGGGCGAGGGCCTCATCGCCCGCGTCACCGTCGAGGACCCCTCGCCGGTCGGGAAGGGCCGTCCCACCTACGAACTGTCGGCGGACCCCGACCGCGTCCTCGAGACGCTGGCCGAGGACGGCCGGGTCGCCCGTCTCGTCGAGGGCGTTCGCGACGGCGGCGCGTGAGCCTTCCTCTTCAACGCCTTCACGACGTGTGAGCGGGGTTTAAACGCCCGGCGGCCACGCATCTACGTGATGAGTTCGCACGCCGCGTCGGGCGGGGACGGCCACCCCGCCCGGCACCAGCGACCGCCCCGGGACGGGACCGACCGGACCGCCGACTCGACCGCACCATGACCGACGGCGAGTACGACGTCGTCGTCGTCGGCGTCGGCGGCATGGGGAGCGCGACGGTCTACCACCTCGCAGAGCGCGGACTCGACGTGCTCGGTCTGGAGCGATACGACGTGCCCCACGCGATGGGTTCCTCGCACGGTATCACGCGCATCATCCGCCGGGCGTACTACGAACACCCCTCGTACATCCCGCTCATCGAGCGAGCGTACGACCTCTGGGACGACCTGAAGGAGGAGACGGGCCGCCCGGTCATCCACCGGACCGGTTCCATCGACGCCGGCCCCGAGGGGGACGTCGTCTTCGAGGGGTCGCTTCGCTCCTGCGAGGAACACGACATCCCCCACGAGGTGCTGACGGGCGCGGAACTGAACGAGCGCTTCCCCGGCTACGACCTGCCCGAGGACTACCGGGGACTCTACCAGGAGGACGGCGGCTTCGTCGTCCCCGAACAGGCCATCGTCGGCCACACGCGGGCCGCACAGCGTGCCGGCGCGACGGTCCGCGCCCGCGAGCAGGTCCGCGATTGGACCGAGACCCCCGACGGGGGCGTCCGCGTCGAGACGGACAAGGGCACCTACCGCGCCGACAAACTGGTGCTCGCCGCCGGGTCGTGGAACTACAAGCTCACCGACGCACTGGAGGGACTGGCGGTGCCCGAACGGCAGGTGCTCGCGTGGTTCCAGCCCGCGGTGCGCGAGCAGTTCGCCCCCGAAAACTTCCCCGTCTGGAACCTCTCGGTCCCCGAGGGCCGGTTCTACGGGCTCCCGGTGTACGACGTGCCGGGGTTCAAACTCGGGAAGTACCACCACTTCGACGAGCAGGTCGACCCCGACGACTGGAACCGCGACCCGGGTCCAGCCGACGAACGCCTCCTGCGCGACTTCACCGAGAAGTACTTCCCGAACGGCGCGGGGCCGACGATGCGCCTCGCGACGTGCATGTTCACGAACTCGCCGGACGAACACTTCATCCTCGACACCCTGCCCGAGCACCCGCAGGTGGCCGTCGGCGCGGGCTTCTCGGGCCACGGGTTCAAGTTCGCCAGCGTCATCGGGGAGGTGCTCGCGGATCTCGCGGCCGACGGCGAGAGCGACCACCCCATCGACATGTTCTCGCTCGACCGCTTCGAGTAGCCCCCGTCGCACTTCAAGGGCTGTCCCACCCGTCACCAGCGTTTTTATTCCGACACGCCGAGAACAGGGCGTCTCACGGCGCCGACGGCGGCCCGACCACACACCAGCCATGTACGACGACATCCTCGTCCCCACTGACGGCAGCGCCGAGGCGGCGACGGCAACGGAACACGCCATCGAACTCGCGGCGGCGTTCGACGCCACCGTCCACGCCCTCTACGTCATCGACCTCCCGGGGTCGGTGCGCGCCCCGTCCATCCGCGAGGACGAGGTGACGATGCGCCGGGAGTACCGCGAGTACGGCGAGACGGTCACCGAGGAGGTGGCGGACACCGCGAGCGAGGTGGGCGTCGACGCCGTCGGCGTCGTCAGGACCGGGTCGGTCCACGAGGAGATCACCGACTACGCCAAGGACCGCGGGATGGACCTCGTCGTGATGGGGACGGCCTACCGCGGGAAGTTCGGTGCGCTCCTCGGCGGCACCACCGAACGGGTCGTCCGAACGGCCACCGTCCCGGTGACCTCCATCCGGATGGCCGAGGACGCCTGATGCCAGCCGGGGACACGCCGACCGTCGGGCGGGTGCGGTAGATGGCTCCGACGAAGCGGACGCTGGTGATGGGTCTCGCGGCGGCACTGATGGGCGTCGCGGTGCTGTCGATGGCGGCCGGACGGCTGTTCGTCGCGGGCGTCCTCTTCCTCACCGCGAGCATGACGCTGTACGCGGCCGAGACCTACTTCTCGGTGTAGGTGCGGGAGGCGACCGTCACGTCGACCGCACGTTTGTCGTAGCCGAGCCAGACGCTGAGGACGGACGCGACGACGACCAGCAGGACGGGCAGGCCGAACAGCGCGAACAGCGTCGCGCCGAGGAGCGTCACCGACCCGGCCCAGACCGACAGCGCGAGTGCGGCGAGCGCTCCAGTCGTCGCGACGGCGAGTCCGAGTCGGAACGCCGCGTCGGCGTCCGGCCCGGGGGCGTGGTGGAGCGTACTCATTACGGTCGGCGCTAGGGGAACGACCGAAAAGAATGTCTCGGCTTCGTGTGCGTGGTCGCGGGACGTGGTCTCGTCCCCCGCTCAGTCGTCGGAGGGAGAGGACTCCCCGTCGCTCACGTCCACGACGACGTCGCGTCCCGAGCGCTGGACCACCATCCCGTCGTCCGAGGTGATGGACTCGATGCGCTCTCTGAACTCCTCGGACTGCAGTATCTCGCGTTCGTTCCTGAGACCGAGGTAGACGGTGTAGCACATCAACAGTAGGATGATGGCGAACGGGAGCCCCGTCGTGATGGCGGCCGTCTGGAGGGCCTGCAGCCCTCCACCCCAGAGGAGGACGGCGGCGACCGCGCCCTCGGTGACCGCCCAGAAGATGCGCTGGACGCGGGGTACGTCGTGTTTCCCGCCAGAGGTCAGGTGATCGATGACCAGCGACCCCGAGTCCGAGGACGTGATGAAGAACGTCGCCACAAGGAAGATGGCGAGTACCGACGAGAGCGCTCCCAGTGGGAAGTTCGACAGCATGGCGAACATCGCGACGGTCTGGCTCTGTTCTGCCACCGCCGTCGCGATGCCGCCCGCGCCCCGCAGTTCGACGAACAGGGCGCTCCCGCCGAACGTCGCCAGCCAGAGGAACGAGAACAGCGACGGCAGGAACAACACGCCGAGGACGAACTCGCGGACGGTCCGGCCCTTCGAGATGCGCGCGATGAACATGCCGACGAACGGCGACCACGCGATCCACCAGCCCCAGTAGAAGACGGTCCAACTCCCCATCCATCCACCGACGGTGTAGCCGCCGAGCGACTGGCTGCCGCCGACGACGCCCGTGAAGAAACTCAGCGTCGCGATGTTACCGAGGTAGGTGCCGAGGCTCCCGACGAGTGCCCCGAGGATGAAGATGGTCGGCCCGACGAGCAACAGGAAGCCGAGCATCCCGACCATGAGGTAGACGTTGAGCGTGCTGAGACGCTTGACGCCGCCGTCGAGGCCCGCCGCGACGGACGCCGTGGCGACGAGCGTGATGCCGGCGATGAGCAGTATCTGCATGACCGGCGTGTTCGGGACGGCCACGCCGAGGTACTCGCCCCCGACGACCTGTACGCCCTTGTTGATCTGTTTCACGCCGAGGCCGAGCGACGTCGAGAGGCCGAACAGCGTCGCGAACACCGTCACGAGGTCGATGATGTGGCCGGGCCACCCGTAGATGCGTTCGCCGAGGAGCGGCCAGAAGATGGAGCGGAACGTCAGTGGAAGGCCGCGGTTGAACGAGAAGAACGCGAGTCCGAGTCCTACGAGGGCGTATATCGCCCACGGGTGGATACCCCAGTGGAAGAACGTCTGTGCCAGCGAGGCGTCCGCTGCGGCGGCCGTTCCGCCCTCGGCGCTGAAGGTGGGCGGGACGACCATGAACTCGGAGGCATCGCTCCCGAAGTGCCACATGGGTTCGGCGACGCTGAAGAACATCAGGCCGATGCCCATCCCGGCGCTGAACAGCATCGCCATCCACGAGAATCGGCTGAACTCGGGTTCGGCCTCGACGCCGCCCAGCCGTATCTTCCCGTACTTGCTGAACGCGAAGAACAGCACCGTGACGATGAAGATGTTCACAGCGAGGATGTAGAACCAGCCGAACGTCCCGTTGATGAAGTCGAAGACGACGGTGTAGGCGTCGTTCGCCGCCATCAGTTCGCCCTCGGCCGTGCGGAGGCCGAAGACGCTCGAGATACGCTCGAAGAACAGCGTCACGAGGATGAACAGCGCGATGATGGCCCCGGAGATGGGGAACACCTTCGGGTGGATGTCGAAGCCGAACCGCTGGATGTTCGTATCGCCCGGTTCGCGGTCGGACTCGGGGTGGAACAGTTCCACCTGGAGTCCGTCCGACATCTCGCCGGTCGCTTCGTCGCTCTTAGCCATGCGCCGCCCCTCCGTCCGTGCGTGAGTCGTTCATGTGAACTCGTAGCCGCCGGTGCGTACTGGTACTCGAACCGTCGGTCGCCGTGCTGTCCCGCCCGGTTCCGCCGCCGTCTGGGGTCGTATCCTGTGTCATCTCGGCCACCGCGTATGCCTGTTGGGGTTGCGGAGTCGCTCGTCCGCCCGGTTCCGTGACGCCTGCTGTCTATTGTCATATGGCGTCGGATAAGGGTTGACGACAAACGACTGAGGTGTTTATATGGTCGCGCGGCGTGCGGCGCCGGTCGCGCCCGTCTCAGGCGTTGACGTGTCGGACTTCGTAGTTCTGGCTGCGGATGGACCGGATGATGTTGCGCGCGTGGCCCGCCCCGCTGGTCTCGATCTGGAAGACGAGGTACGCCTCGCCCACGTCGAGTTCTGGGGCCGAGCGGTCGTGGCGGATGGTCTGGATGTTGGCGTTGTGACTGCCGATGATGCCCGATACCTCCTCCATCTTGCCGGGTCGGTCGTCGATGCGCACCCGGAGGCGGAGAATCTGCTCGCGTTCGGTCAGCGCGTGGACCAGCACCGTCTGGAGCATCGTCATGTCGAGGTTGCCGCCACAGAGCAGGGGCATGACCGTCTCGCCGGTGACGTCTAGCTGGTCGGAGAGGAGCGCCGCGACGGACGCCGCGCCCGCCCCCTCGACGACCTGTTTCGCCCGCTCCATCAGGAGGAGCACCGCGCGGGCGATGTCGCCGTCCGTGACGGTGACCACCTCGTCGACGTGTTCCTCGATGAGGCCGTAGGTCAGTTGCGAGATACCGCCCGTGGCGATGCCGTCGGCGATGGTGTTCACCGAGTCGAGCGTCTGCGGCCCGCCCTTGTCGAGGCTGTCGGGCACCGTCGCCGCGCCGTCGGCCTGCACGCCGACGATTCTGGTCTCCGGCGAGAGGTGGGCGAACGCCGTGGCGATACCGGAGACGAGACCGCCGCCGCCGATGGGGACGACCACCGTCTCGACGTCCGGGCAGTCCTCGTACATCTCGACGCCGAGGGTGCCCTGCCCGGCGACGATGTCCGGGTCGTCGTAGGCGTGGACGAACTCGGCGTCGCCCTCCTCGACGAGCGACTGGGCGTGGGCCATCGCCTCGCGGAAGTCCTGCCCGACGAGTTCGACCGTCGCGCCGTACCCGCGGGTCGCGTCCACCTTCGCCTGCGGGGCGGCCTTCGGCATCACGATGGTCGACTCCACGCCGAGGGTGGTCGCGGCGAGGGCGACGCCCTGCGCGTGGTTGCCGGCGCTGGCCGCGACGACGGACTCGCAGCCGCCGTCCTCGACGCACTGGCGGATCTTGTTGTACGCGCCGCGGGTCTTGAACGACCCCGTCCACTGGAGGTGCTCCATCTTCAGGTACACCTCGCCGCCAGTCATCCCGTCGAGCGACGTGCTGCGTTCGACAGGGGTGTGTTTGACCACCGACTCGTCGTCGAGGCGTTCCCGGGCCGCCTCGATGTCCTCGAACGCCACCGTCGCGTGGGGTTCGGTGTTCATGGGTGGGCCTCGTCAGCGGAGCATCTTCTCCATGTCGGCGTCGAACAGCGGTTCGTCCCTGACCGTCGCGGGATACTCCTCGCCCTCGTAGCGTATCGTCACCGAACACCCCGCCTCGGCGTACTCGGTCGGCAGGTAGGCGTAGACGATGCCGGCGTCGACGGTGTAGCCGTAGTCCGCCCGCGCGGCGTAGCCCACCACCTCGTCGACGACGACCGGCGCGCCAGTGTCGACCACCTCGCCGGACTCGTCGAGGGTGATGGGGACCAACTGCCGGTCGATGCCCGCCTCCCGCTGGCGTTCGAGGGCCGCCTTCCCCACGAAGTCGGTGTCCATGTCGACGGCGAAGCCGATACCCGCCTCGAAGGGGGTGTACTCGGGCGTGAGGTCCGTCCCCCACAGGCGGTAGCCCTTCTCCATGCTCGCGGAGTCGAGCGCCTTCCACCCCATCGGGACGATGTCGTGGTCGGCCCCGGCCTCCTCGATTTCCTCCCACAGTTGCGCGCCGTACTCCATCGGGGTGTACACCTCCCACCCCAGTTCCCCGGCGTAGGAGAGGCGCAGCATCGTGACGGGGATGCCGTTCAGGTACGTCTCCCGCACCGAGTAGAACGGGAAGGCGTCGTTCGAGAGGCCCGTCTCCACGAGGGGTTGGAGGACATCGCGGGAGTCGGGGCCGAAGACGCCGACGCCGCTCAGCCCCGAGTCGTGGACGGTAATCGAGACGGACCCGTCGTCGGGGGCGTGTTCCCGGACCCACCGCGAGTGGAGGGTCGCGGAGGAGCCACCCCCCGTAAAGAGGAGGAAACGTTCGTCACCCAGTCGGGAGACGGTCAGGTCCGCCAGCACCCCGCCGTCCTCGTTCAGCATGGCGGCGTAGCGCATCTTCCCGGGAGAGACGTCAACGTCGTTCGTGAGGAGTCCCTGCAGGAACTCGCAGGCCCCCTCGCCCGCCACCTCGATGCCGGTGAAGGTGGTCATGTCAACCATCGCGACGCCGTCGCGGACGGCGAGGTGTTCGACGCCCTGCGCCTTCGACCAGCCCTCGCCCCGCCAGCCCTCCCGGTCGGGCACGTCGTACTCGTCGGCCAGTTCCTCGTTGCACTCGTACCACTGGGGCACCTCCCACCCGCCGGAGTCGAAGAACTCGGCGTCGAGATTCTCCTGATGGTGATAGAAGGGACTGCGCCGCAGGCCGCGGTGGTCCCCCGGTTGCTCGCGCGGGTGAATCAGTTGGTAGACTTCGCGGTACTGCTGGCCGCCCCGCGCCCGGGCGTACTCGCGTGCGCCCGCGTGAGACTGGAACCGGCTCACGTGTGCGCCGGTCACGTCGACGGGGTCGCCGTCGAGTCGCGGCGTGCCCTCCGTCATCCACTCGGCGACGACGTTCCCCGCGCCACCCGACTGAGTGACCCAGATGGCGAGCGCCCACCAGAGGCCCTCCGTGTCCTCGGCCTCCCCCAGAACCGGCATCCCGTCGGGGGTGAAGGAGAACATCCCGTTGATGCGGTAGTCGAACTCGCAGTCGCCGAGCGCGGGAACGAGTTCCCGCGCGGCGTCGTAGGCCGACCGGTCGTGGTCGGGGTGGGTGTTCTCGTAGAAGTGCTCCTCGGTGAACTCTCGGACCGAGGGCATCTCTTCGGCCTCTGCCGGGTCCTCGATGTCCTCCGGGTCGACGAGCAGCGGTTCGTGGTTGTACGACCCGATGCCGTAGCACTCGCCGTGCTGCCGGAAGTAGAGGGAGTAGTCCTGGTGGCGGAGGATGGGCTGTTCGAGTTCGCGGTCCGCGCCCGCCAGTTCGTCCAGTTCGTCGGAGACGAGGTACTGGTGGGCGCAGGGCACCAGCGGAACGTCGAAGTCGACCATCTCGCCGAACAGCGGCCCCCAGATGTTCGTGGCGACGAGCACCTCGTCGGCCTCGATACGGCCGGCGTCGGTGACGACGGCCTGCACTTCGCCGCCCTCGCGTTCGATGTCCTCGACGGTGGTGTGGCCGTAGAACTCGGCCGCGCCGCGGTCCATCGCGTGCTGGGCCATCGCCTCGCTGGCGCTCACGGCGTCGGCCTTCCCGTCCGTGGGGACGTAGTAGCCGCCGTGGATGGCCTCGCTGTCGAACTGGGGTATCTCGGCTTCGACCTCCTCGGGCGAGAGGAGTTGGCCGCCCTCGATGCCGTACGATTGCCCCCACTCGCGCTTTCGCTTCAGGAAGTCCATCCGTTCGGGGGTGTAGGCCACCTCGATGCCGCCACACTGCCGGTAGCTGTCGAGTTCCGTGTACAGATCCTGCGTGTACTGGGCCATCCGGCTCATCAGCTTGTTCCCGGCGGTCTGGAAGACGAGACCCGGGGCGTGGGAGGTTGACCCGCCCGTCTCGAACAGCGGTCCCTGGTCGACGACGACGATGTCCTCGCGGCCGCGCTCTGCCAGGTGGTAGGCGGCGCTACAGCCGACGCACCCCGCGCCCACGATGACGGTGCCCGCTTCCGACGGAAGCGTGCGCTCTGCTGTCATGCTACGTGCTGCCCGTCAGTCCCGCATAAGTCACGGGGTGGTTCAGCTAAGCCCTTCATGTACTCCCCTCGAACCCGCCGTCTGCGGGCGGTTCTGACCGATCCGAGCGCCCGCCGACTCGCCGGCACTTATATGCACGTGTCACCTGCGACCAACCCTTTTTCCGTGACATGTGCACCGTTCGCATATGACTCGCTGGAACGACGGGGTCGACGAAGTGAGCACCGTCAGCCCCGACATCACGGAGGAGACGAACGCCCTGCCCAACCGGTACTTCACCGACCCGGAGGTCCACGAGATGGAGAAGGAGAAGGTCTTCGGGGAGTACTGGGTGTACGCGGGCCACGCCAACTGCATCCCCGAGGAGGGTGACTTCTTCACCCGGACCGTCGGTGACCGACAGATAATCGTCCTCCGGGACCACGACGGCGAGGTGACTGCGTTCTACAACGTCTGTGCCCACCGCGGGTCGAAGATGGTCGACGACACGCCGATGAGCGACCCCGGCCACATGAGTCGCATCCGTTGTCCGTACCACCTCTGGACGTACGACCTCGACGGTGACCTCGCGAGCACGCCCAAGAGCTTCGAGGAACCAGGCCTGAACCCGGACCTCGAGGGCGGGGACGTGCGCCCGCCGGACCCGGAACGCAACGGTCTGCTCACCGTCCCCACGGCCACCATCGGCCCGCTGGTGTTCGTGAACTTCTCGGACGACCCGATGCCCTTCGAGGAGCAGGCCGGGAAGATGAAGGAGGAACTGGAGGCGCTCCCGCTCGGCGAGTACGAACACGCCCAGCGCATCGTCTCGGAGGTGGAGTGCAACTGGAAGACCTTCGGCGGGAACTACTCGGAGTGCGACCACTGCCAGGCCAACCACCAGGACTGGATCAAGGGCATCTCGCTCGACGAGTCCGAACTGGAGGTTCAGGACTACCACTGGGTGCTCCACTACACGCACGACGAGGACGTGGACGACGAGATGCGCATCCACGAGGAACACGAGGCGCAGTTCTACTACCTCTGGCCGAACTTCACGGTCAACATGTACGGCACCGCCGACGGCTACGGGACGTACATCATCGACCCGATCGACGAGGGGCGCTTCCAGCTCGTCGCGGACTACTACTTCCGGGACGCCGACCTGACCGGGGAGGAACGGGAGTTCATCCGCACGAGCCGCCAGCTCCAGGAGGAGGACTTCGAACTCGTCGAGCGCCAGTACGAGGGCCAGAAGATGGGTGCGCTCGCGCAGGCGCAACTCGGGCCGAACGAGCACACGGTCCACAAGCTCCATCGGCTGGCACAGGAGGCGTACAACGCCTGATGCGCCCATGAGCCGGAGCCAGCGGGACGCGGAGGCGTTCGTCGTCACCTGCGAGGACTGCGCGGTGGAGACGCGCACCGACGACCCCAACGAGACGGTGGCGTTCTACCGCCGCCACCGGTCGGCGACGGGCCACGACGTGGTCTGGGAAGGGGCGGACGCCGCCGCACTCGACGGACTAGACGTGCCCGCGGATGCGGACCTCGCGGCGGTCGTCCGCGCGCTAGACGGGGCCTACGAGGGCGGCGTCCCGCTGGGCGTCGTCGCCGCCGCGATGGGCGAGCGTGGGGCGACGATGGCCGAGACGTTCGAGGCGGTCCACGACCTCCGGATGACCGGGGGGCTGTACGAACCCCGCGACGACCACCTCCGCCCGTTCTGAGCCGTCGCGTTCACTCCTCGTGCAGGGTCGACTCCACGAGTCGCTCGGTCCCGCGACGGATGCGTCCGCCGACGGCCGTCGGCGAGATGCCGAGTTCCGCCGCGAGTTCCTCCAGCGACGTCTCGCGCGGTTCGCTGAAGTAGCCCCGTTCGTAGGCCGTCGTCAGCGCCACCTTCTGGGCGTCGGTGAGGCCGGTGACGCCGCCGATGGTCCAGTCGTCCTGCCGGTAGAGCTGTCGGAGTTCGAAGGTGATCCCCTCGTCCTTGCAGTACTCCCAGATGTCGGTGAGCGCCGCCCGGTCGGGCAGTTGGAGGCGGACCGACCAGCCGCGCGGTTCGCTCGTCGCCTCCAGCATCAGGCCGCCCACCTCCGCCGTCTTCGGCGCGAGGACCTTCGCCTCGGAGGTGTGACAGATCCGGTAGATGCGTGCCGTCTCGGACTCGGAGACCAGCAGCCACTCGTCGACGGTGTGGTCGTCCGCCAGTGCCGCGTCGAACGCATCGAACCCCTCGTTGTCCGTCTCCACGAGGAAGAAGAACATCCCCGTCTCGGCGTCGGTCCCCGACTGCGGGACGACCTGTATCGCCGCCGACGGCACGGCCTCGATGGTGGGTGCGAGCGCGAGGTCCGGGCCCGTGATACCCACCTCCGCGATGACGTTCATCGGCCCGGCCGTCCCCGTCGTTCGCCCCGACCACCGTGGTCGGGGGACTCGCGGTCGCGACTCCCGGCACGTGCGGCGTCCCGCGGACGACACCGACGGGACGCGCGAGGTGTGTGCATTGCTATCAGTGTGATCTCCACGTCAAGGTAAGTATTGTGTCGCCACTCGCCGGCCACGCCTGACGGCGCGTTCGGCCGCGAGCGCCGGACACAACCTCGGAGGAAATAAATTACACTAGATTAGAAAGAAATATGATCATTGAGTTTGTACGATGAGATGCGGCCGTGCCGGGACCGTCGGGCTGTCACGGGCACCCGTCCCCCCGCTCTGCCACCTCAGGACTCGACGAGCGTCAGCACGTCGTCCGTGTAGGCCAGTTCCGACCCGTCGTAGCGGACGATGGCCTCCCTCCCGACGAACTTCAGGGCGGTGCCGTCGTACTCCACGCCGACGGGCCACGTGACGTCCAGCACGCCGCCGACCACCGAGAGCGCCAGGTGGTCGCTCCCGTAGGCGACCTCCGCACCCTGCTCGACGACGCCCGCCGCCGCTCCGGTCCCGGAGAGTTCCGCCTCGCCGTCCTCGACGCGCACGTCCACCCGCTCGTCCTCGACCGCCACCGCGAGGTCGTACCGGTCGGCGCTCCCGACGAGTCTGACCGTCGCGTCGTCGTCCGCGCTGAACCCGAGAGCGTCGCCGTCGAGGACGACGTGGACTGTACCCCCGTCGAGGACGACGCCGGTGGCGTCGGGACCGAGGAGGGGACCTTCGAACTGTGCCGGTGCCGGTTCCGACGCCCGCGCCGACCCGGCCCCCGCGAGGGCGAACGCCGCCGCGAGGCCGGTGAGGAACGATCGCCGGTGCGTGGACCGTGACATGAGTTACACCTGTGCACGATGATCGGGGGACGCCACGGATAAGTGGTCGAGTGATGTTCAAGTTACCCGGTTACCATCGGTTCACCGTTCGAAGGCCGTGGACGTTCAGACGAACGTGCAAACAGGGTGGGACCACGGGGTGGACGCCAATGGCCCGCTCCCGAATCTGCCGCCTCCGACGGGTCGTTCCGGCGACGGTGTCGCCCGCCGTCGCTACGGTCACTGTCGCTGGTCGGTCGGTCACAGAAAAGGGTCGGCGGTGAGGGTGGGGGCTCAGCGGCGGCGGACCTCGAAGTCGCGGCCGTCCTCGTCCCACTCGAGCGAGACGTCGGCGTTCGAGTAGTCGAGTTCCTCGCCGTCGAAGTCGATGTCGACCTCGTCGTCGGAGTACTCGAAGTCCTCGCCGTCGTACTCGAGGTCGATGTCGCCGGAGATCTCGATCTCCTCGTCGTCGCGTTCGACGGTCAGGTTGTCGGTGGCGAACTCGACTTCCTCCTCGCTGTCGGCCTCGAAGCGGTCGACGTTGCCGTCGACGGTGACTTCGAGTTCCCCGTCGTCGCCCTCGACGTCGACGCGGTCGCCGCCGGATTCGACGGTCAACTCGAAGTCGCCGTCGCTGGACTCGAAGTCGACCTGGGTGCCCCCGTTGTCGACGGTGAGCTCGATGTCGTCGTCACCGTCGCGTTCGAAGCTGACGGTCTCGTCGTCCAGTTCGAGGGCGTCGCCGTCCGTCTCGAACGAGAGTCCGTTGAAGTCGAGTTCGATGTCGTCGCCGTCGCGTTCGTAGTCGATGCCGTCGTCCGCTCTCTGGGCCGCAGCGGTCCCGGGGATGCCGACCGCGAGGGCCGTCAACGTAGAACCGGCGACGAACAGGTAGCGCCTTCTGCTAAAGAGTGCCATATTACTTGCCTCCATACAGTCATTGGCGCGTGTAGCCATATAGTGTCGAGTAACTGAAACGTAATAACGTAACCTCGACCATAGGGGGTAACTGACGGGTGAAACGATGTTTCTCGATTAGAATTTCACGTGTCATTTGGCGCGGACAGATATCGCCTTTCCAGCCCCCCGTCGTCGCCGCCCGGTCGTCGCGTAGCGGTTCCAGAATATGACGGAGAACAGTCAAGTATCGGTTCGACCCGCGGTGGGTTCGGGACCGGAGTCCCGGGCCGACTCAGCGCCGGCGGGCCTCGAAGTCGCGACCGTCCTCGTTCCACTCCAGGGTGAGGTCGGGGCTCGTGTACTCGAGGTCGTCGTCGTCGAACTCGAGGCTGATGTCCGAGTCCGCGTATTCGAAGTCCTCGCCGTCCCATTCGAGGGTGACGTCGCCGCTGATCTCGACTTCGTCCTCGTTCACTTCGAAGTCGATGTCGCCCGCCGTGAACTCGACGGAGTCCTCGTCTTCCGCCTCGAAGCGGTCGACGCTACCGTCCGTGTTCACCTCGAACTCGTCGTCGTCCCGTTCCACGTCCAGTTGAGCCCCGCCCGCGTCGACGGACAGTTCGAAGTCGTCGCCGTCGGTCTCGAAGTCGACGCTCGTCGAGCCGCTGTCGACGGACAGTTCGATCTCGTCGCTCGAGGTGCGCTCGAAGTCGACGAACCCGTCCTGCAGTTCGACGTCGTCGCTGTCCGTCTCGAAGGTGAGCCCTTCGAAGTCGAAGTCGACGTCACGCCCGTTGCGTTCGTAGTCCAGTCTATCGCCGGTCTGCGCTGCCGCCCCGGGGACGCCGATCGCGAGAGCGGTCAACGTCGACCCGGCGACGAACAGGTATCGCCGTCTGCTGAAGCCTGCCATATCATTCACCGCTACTGTATTCGCTCGCTCGGGGCAAATACTGGTTCGTAACTGAGAGGTAATACGGTAACTCCCTGAATTCGGCAGTCTTGACGCCCGGAAATGCGCTCTACGGGAAACGACAGTCTGACAGGTTCCGGCGGACGAGACGACGTTCCGGGCGCCGACGGGGGTGACGCGGGCGCGGCCGGCCGGTTCCGGGACGCGTCGGACGGCCAGCGACCCCGGGCAGGTACCGGGCCGGTGGGTCACCCGCTTCGAAATATAAAATATTTTCTATTACATATATTTTTGTATGTATCGCTTGTCGGACTCTTCAGTATGGCGTGGCACGACCTGATTCGCAGTGACGATACTCCTGCCCGACGACGGGACCGACGTGCGTCGCACCTGCGGTCCGACCACTCGGGTGAGGCCCCGGAATCGAATCGCGGGTCGGCGACGCGTCTCGCAGGGGCAAACCCCAATGGTGTCCGGTTCCTGCCTCGGGCACGAACGACGATGACGCCCAGTTCCGACACGACGGCAGAGGCCCCCGGGTCGCTCGGCGACCTCCTCGTCGTCTCGAACCGCCAGCCCTACCGCCACTACTACGAGGGCGACGAAGTCGCCGTCGACCGGCCCGCTGGCGGGTTGACCGCCGGACTGGACCCGGTGATGCAGCGGACCGACGGGACGTGGGTCGCGTGGGGCGACGGCGAGGCCGACAGGGCGGCCGCGAACGAGGACGGCGAGGTTCGCCTCCCCCCCGAGGACGAATCGTACACGCTCAAGCGCGTCTGGCTCTCCGACGAGGCTATCGAGGGCTACTACTACGGCTATTCGAACCGCGTGCTCTGGCCGCTCTGCCACGGCGGGACGTGGCTCACCGAGTACGCCCAGCAGTACTGGGACTGCTACCAGTCGGTCAACGAACAGTTCGCCGACGCGGTCATCGACCGCGCTGACGCGGACACGACGGTGTGGTTCCAGGACTACCACTTCGCGCTCGCCCCCCGGCGGGTCCGCGAGGCCACCGACGCCTTCCTCATGCACTTCTGGCACATCACGTGGCCCGGCGCCGACACCTTCCGCGCGTGCCCACAGCGGGAGGCGCTCCTCGACGGTCTCCTCGGAAACGACCTCCTCGGGTTCCACGTCGAGCGCTACTGCCGGAACTTCCTCGACTGCGTGGAGGACACGTTCGACGACGCCTTCATCGACCGCGAGGGCGGTCGCGTCAGGTTCAGGGACCACACCACCCACGTCGCCGCCTTCCCGATGGGTATCGACGCCGAGGCCACCGAGGCCGCCACCCGGCGCGCCGACGGCGAGCACTGGCGGGCGTTCTGCGAGGACCGAGACATCGCCCCCGAAACCCGCGTCGTCCTCGGCGTGGACCGCCTCGACTACACGAAGGGTATCGTCGAGCGTCTCGAGGCCCTCGAACGCCTCTTCGAGATTCACCCCGAGTGGCAGGGGAACCTCGTCTACGTCCAGAAGGCCGACGAGAGCCGTTCGCTCATCCCCGAGTACCAGAACCTCCAGCAGAACGTGGCGAAGGCCGTCGAACGCATCGACGAACGCTTCGGCACGGACGACTGGGTGCCCGTGGTGTACACCACCGACTGGTTCACACAGGAGGAACTGTGTGACCTCTATCGCCACAGCGACGCGATGCTCGTGAGCGCGTTGCGCGACGGGATGAACCTCGTCGCCAAGGAGTACGTCGCCGCCCAGATCGACGACGACGGCGTCCTCGTCCTCTCGGACCAGGTAGGCGCACACGACGAACTCGGCGACTTCGCCGTCTCGTTCAACCCCTACGACACCGACGGCTTCGCCGAGACCATCCACCGCGCGCTCACGATGGACTCCCAGGAGGTCCGCGCGCGCATGCGGGGCCTTCGGGGGATGGTCGCGGGGAACGACCTCTACGCGTGGATGAACGACATCTTCGCAGTCGCGAGCGAACTGCGCGACGAGGGACGCGACGGCGACTGGTCCTGACCGCGCCGGTCGGAACGGCGACCCACCGACCCCCGCCGCTCGACCGTACCGATGGCTCCTTCGTCGTCGCCGTCACAAAAGCCGATTCGTCCACGTCGTCCGCGGAGACGGGTACGCCCGGGGCTCCGCCGTCCACCGGACGGGTCAGCCGAAGCGAATCTCGATTCTCCCGTCATCGTCCTCGAACTCGAAGTCGCCGTCGCCGACGTCTATCTCGACGTCGTCGTCGTCACCGTCGCGTTCGTACCTGATACGTCGGCCACTGAGGCCACGGACCTCGACGTCGTCGTCGTCGATGTCGATACGGAGGTCGTCGCCGCTGACCTCCACGTCGCCGTCGCTCTCGAACTCGAAGTCCACGTCGCCGTCGTCGCTCCGGTACTCGACGTCGCCGTCGTCGCTCTCGAACTCGAAGTCGCCGTCGCTCACTTCGACGCTGCAGCCGTCGCTCTCGAACTCGAGGTCGCTACCCGTGCTCTCCAGTTCCAGTTCGCCGGCACAGCCGTCGCTCTCGAACTCGAAGCCGTCGTCGCTGACCTCCACGTCGCCGTCGTCGCTCTCGAACTCGAAGTCCGCCCTCGCCACGCCCGGCCCGACCGAGAGTACCGCGAACGCGGCTCCCGCAGTCAGGAGATACCGCCGTCGGGTGTATCGCGCCATATCTATCACCGATACCTATTGGCGCTCTACGGGAATAGCGTAGTACGTTTCTCGGGGGATACGTCCCTCGGAGATGTCAAACCGGAAATCGTGCCGCGCCGCGTGCGTCACGCCGCGAACTGTCGGACGAGGTGTCTTTCAGCGTGACGGTCTGCCCTCCCGCCCTCCGCCGAACGGTCCCCTTCGAAGGCAGGCCTCGGACCGAGCGGTGATGTACGACCCCCGTGTACTGGGGAACGTGGACCTGACACAGACAGCGGTCGACCTCGTGCGCACCTACGGGTATCTCGGCGTGTTCCTGTTTACGTTTCTCGAGTCGTCGATGCTGTTCCCCCTCCTGCCCAGCGAGGTGGTGCTCCCGGCTGCCGCCGCTGTGCTCGTCGTCGACCCCCTCTCGCTGGCGCTGTTCGCCGGAACCGCGACGGCGGGGGTGACCGTCGGGAGCCTCGTCCTCTTCGTCGCCTTCGCCCGGGGCGGGGAGCGCGCGCTCTCTCGCTGGTCGTTCCTCCGGGTCGACCGCGAGGACGTCGAACGCGGGCGGCGGTGGTTCCGCCGCTGGGGCGACCACTCCGTGCTGTGGGGGCGGCTCCTGCCTGTCCTGCGGTCTATCGTCTCCATTCCGGCGGGAATCGCCCGGATGGACGTGCGACGGTTCGCGCTGTACTCGGCGGTGGGCGGACTGGCGTTCAACGCCGCTGTCGGTGCGGTGGTGTATGCCGGACGCCAGCGGTCGGTGTACCACGTCGCCACCGAGTGGGGCCGTTCCCACCCGGTCGCCGCGGGGGGAGCGTTCGCCGTCCTCGCAGCAATCGGTACTGGCGTCTGGTACTACGTGGAGTAGAAG
This sequence comes from Halomarina litorea, assembly GCF_024227715.1. Taxonomy (NCBI): domain Archaea; kingdom Methanobacteriati; phylum Methanobacteriota; class Halobacteria; order Halobacteriales; family Natronomonadaceae; genus Halomarina; species Halomarina litorea. The sequence goes on from NZ_CP100448.1 coordinate 600,530, forward strand.
CGCCCCGCCGGTCAGCCCCCGCCCTGTTCCTCGAAGGGCGGGCGGGCGCTCTCGGGTTCGTCGCCGGGGCGCGTGATGAGGTTCTCGCGCCCGATGCTGATCTTGCGAATCTCGCCGTCGGACTCCATCTTCGAGAGGAGTCGCGACACCTTCGACTTCGACCAGTCGGTCTGGGCGACGATGTCGGACTGCTTGAGGCGACCGCCGCTCTCGTCGAGCATCTGGCGGACGCGGTCCTCGTTGGTCATCGGCGAGGGCTGGTCGGTCGTGGCACCGCCGGCGGGCGGCCCGTCGTCGTCGCCGCCGTGGCCCATCGACTCGTCTTCCCCCGTGTCCGTCCGCGAGCGCCCGACCCAGATGACAGCCCCGATGACGAGGGCGTAGAGGGCGAGGAGCCCGCCGACGAGGGCCGCGTCGTCGAGCTGGAGCCCCCCGCTCCCGGGCGGGACGCGACCCTCGCTCGGGTCCGTGCCCGCCTCGATCTCCTCTGCGTCGTTGACGCCGTCCTCGTCGGTGTCCTTGGTGGTCGGGTCGGTGCCGTACTCGTTGACCTCGGCGCCGTCGCTGAGCGTGTCGGCGTCGGTGTCGGCGTTGCTCGCGTTCGTCTCGTAGCCCGTCTCCCCGTGTATCTCCTGACTGTCCGTGAGGCCGTCGCTGTCGGTGTCGGTCGTGGTCGGGTCGGTGCCGTAGACGTTCACCTCCTGCCCGTCGCTGAGGCCGTCACCGTCGGAGTCTGCCTTGTTCGGGTCCGTCTCGAAGCTGTTGGTCCCGCTCACCTCCACACCGTCCTCCAGACCGTCGCCGTCTGTGTCCTTGGCGGTGGGGTCCGTCCCGTAGGAGGTCTGTTCGGCCCCGTCGCTGAGGCCGTCGCCGTCCGTGTCGGGTTCCGTCGGGCTGGTCTCGTAGCCGTCGTCGGTGCTGAGTTCGACCCCGTCGCCGAGACCGTCGCCGTCCGTGTCGGTCCGGGTGGCGTTCGTTCCCAACTGGTTGACCTCCCGGCCGTCGCTGAGGCCGTCGCCGTCGGTGTCTGTGACCCGGATGTTGGTGCCCCGCTGGCGCTCGTCCTGGTTGCCGAGGCCGTCGTCGTCGAAGTCACCGCCGGCGGGGAGGACGTGCAGTTGCCTCGTCACGGTGTCGAGCGGTGCCCCCGACCCGTTGGAGACGCTCACCGAGAGCGTCTGCTGGCCGGTGGCGTTGGTGGGCCACTCCGCCAGCGTGAACGTCACCGTCTGCGCGCCCGCGGTGGCGGTGACCGTCCGACAGCCGAGGTCGGCGGCGTTCGGCCCGCTTCCCACCTGCGCACACACCTCGTAGTTGCCCTCGCTCGCGTCGAGTTCCACGGCGAGTTGCTGGGACTGCCACCCGGCGAGGAAGGTGACACCCTGGTCGGTCCCGACGACGCCGCCGCCGGAGAACGACACTCCCTGAATGGTGGCGCCCTGGGCAGCGACCCCGACGCCGGCCGCACAGAGGAGCAGACAGACGACGACGACCAATAGGCGGCCGGCCGTCCGGATAGGAGGGCGAGACATGCTGTAACCCTCCCTTAATCGTCCCCCATCATAGTCCTTTTTTGTCGCTCGCCGAGAGAGTAGGGGCGTCGAACCTGCCGACTATCGGCGACTAACCCGAATCCCACTCGTGAAACGGTCTGCAACGGTGGCTGCGACCGGTCGCAATCGTCGGGACGACTCTCCGGCTTTATTCGTCTCCCCCGACTCGGCCCAGATGCACATGAGATCGACCACACGGACGGTTCTCGCCACGCTACTCGTGGCAGGACTGCTCGTCGTAGCTGGCTGTGCGGGCCCGAGCGGTGGTAACAACACGACGAACGCCACGGACGCTGCGGGTGGCGAGGAGACCACGGCCGCAGAAGAGACCACGGCCGCAGAAGAGACGACCGAGGAGGAGACCACCACGGAAGCCGGCACCGGTAACGAGACCGGCGAGAACGGCTCCATCGGCAACGGTACCGGTAACGAGACCGGCGAGAACGGCTCCATCGGCAACGGTACCGACGGCAACCTGACCGACGGTAACTCGACGGTCGGCAACGACACGTCCACGAACGCCTCGGCCTGAGGCGCTTCACGCACCGACGCGGAATCCGTTTTTTGCGACGCTTCCCCGACAGCGGCAGCGCTGACCGCACTCACTCGCCGCGCGCGAGTCGCGCCCCCGTCCGCTCGGGGAGGTCGGCGGCCGCCACGTCCGCACGAACCCGCTCGACGTCGTACTCGACGCGGTGGGCCGTGACGCTCACGGACGACGCCTCGAGGTCGAGCACCGCGAACGCCGCGCGGGGATCGCCGTCGCGCGGCTGGCCGACGCTGCCCGGGTTGACGACGAGCGTCCCGTCCACCCGCTCGTGGTGCTGGACGTGGGTGTGACCGAGGACCAGCACCCGTTCGTCCCCGAGGTGTGGTTCGAGGGCGGCGAACCCGCGGGGCATGACGTACCGGTCGCGCTCCGTGGGGTGGCTGTGGACGACCCGGACCTGCCCGTCGAACAGCGTCCGAGACTCGGGCAGGTCGGCCAGCCACGACAACTGGGCCGAATCGAGGTGTTCGTACGCGTAGCGCAGGCCGGCGTGGGCCATCTCGTTGTGTCGGTAGCGGTCGGGCGTGGCGACCACCCGGTCGTGGTTGCCCTGCACGGTCGGCCACCCCGCCTCGCGGACCGCCTCGACGCACTCGGCGGGGTGGGGGTTGTAGCCCACGACGTCGCCCGCACAGACCACGGCCTCGACGTCCGGCATGGCCTCGCGGACGGCCGCGAGTGCGACGGCGTTCGCGTGGACGTCGGAGAGGAGTCCGATTCGCATGGCCGGGGGTACCGCCGGGGGGACAATCAGCCTACGGGGGCGTCGAACCGGGTCGCTCACCGGGACCGGGTCTAGGACTTTTCAGACGCCGGGCCCGACGACGACCCGTGGGCTACACGTGGCAGTACTACGACCTCGTCCTGCTGGGAATCGCCCTGAGTATCACCGTCGGCGGGGCCGTGGGCGTCCTCACGGCCGTCCCGCTCACGACGGCGGTCATCGTCGCCTGCCTGTTCGCGGCGGCCCTCGTCGGGCACGGCCTGTTCGTCAACGGGCCGGTCGACGAGTTCGCCGACCTCGCCGACGAGGTCGATGCGCTCGACTGAGCGGGAATCAACGCTTAAACGGAACGGCCTGCTACCGCGTGTGTGAACCGCGAACGCCTCACGCCGGTCCTCCTCGCCCTCCTCGCGGTCCTGGCGCTGGCTGGCGCCGCGGCGACGCTGGACTCCGCGCGAAGCGGGTCACTCGCCGGCGACGGCGCGGGCACCGGTTTCGGTGACAGCGACGCCCGCGAGGTCGACTTCGGGAACCCGCCGCCCCCCGAAACGCCCGTCACCGCACCCGCGTACCCGCACCTCCTCGCTCTCGTCTTCGCCGGAGCCGTCCTCGTCAGCCTCGTCGCCGCCGCCGTCTGGGTCTACCGCGAGGGCGTCGACGCGCTCAAACAGCTCGTGGCGCTCGTCGTCCCCGTCGCCGTCCTCCTCGTCCTCCTGTATCTGGTCTTTCTGGCGAACCTCGGCGGGGCGTCGGGAATCGCGGGAGCGTTCGGGAGTCGTCTCCCGCAGTTCCCCGGCGGCGGGTCGAGCGGCGGGGCGTCGGCGGCCGTCTCGTCCTCGCCGCCGGTGGTCGTCGCGGCGCTGCTGGCGGCCGTCCTCGTCGCCGTCCTCCTCGTCGTCGTCCGGGCGACGGGTGACGACGCGGTCGAACCGGTCGCCGACCCGGAGCCGGACGACCGGACGACAGAAGTCGCGGCCATCGGCGAGGCGGCGGGGCGGGCCGCAGACCGCATCGAGGGCGAGACGACGTTCGCGAACGCCGTCTACCGCGCCTGGCGGGAGATGACCGACCCGCTCGACCTGCCCCGTGAGACGAGCACGCCCGGCGAGTTCGCCGCCGCCGCCGTCGCCGCGGGGATGGGCCGCGAGGACGTGCGCGAACTGACGGACCTGTTCGAGGCGACCCGTTACGGCGGCGTCTCGGCCGACGAGACCCGCGAACGGCGCGCCGTGGAGGCGCTCCGACGCATCGAACGCGAGTACGGGGGGAAGTGAGATGCGGCGCCTCGCCGTCCTCGGTGCGCTGCTGGCCCTGCTCGGGTTGGCCGTCGCGTTCGTCCCGTCACTGCTCGGCAACCCCCTCCCTTCGGTGTTGGTCTCCCTCGTCGGCGCCGCCGCCCTCCTCGGGGGCGTCCGGGTCGGCCTGTCGCGCTACGCGAACGGGTCGGAACCGGTCCTCCCGACGCCCGAGCGGCGGCAGTCGGCGTCGGTTCCCGGCGACGGCTTCGACGTCGACCTCGGGCGCGCCTCCCGGCACGGACGGGTCGGCGGGGCCACCGACCGGGACCGGTTGCGCGACGACCTGCACGCCACCGCCGTGGAGGTGCTCGTCCGGTACGACGGGAACTCGCCGGCGGAGGCCGCCGACCGCCTCGCGGCGGGGACGTGGACCGATGACCGTCACGCGGCGGCGTTCTTCGCCGCCGAACCGGTGGAACTGCCGCTGACCGACCGGGTCCGCTTCGCCGTCACCAGCGACTCGGCGTTCCGTCGGCAGGCCACACACGCCGTCGCGGCCCTCGACGGGCGCGTCGCCGGGGGACGGTGATGGCTGGCCTGCCGTTCACGAGACGGACCGGCCACTGGACGGGGGTCAACGCCGCCGCACTCGTCGTCGCGGGTGCGGGCGTCCTCCTCGGGCGGTCGGGACTCGTCCTCGCGGGGTGCGTCGCCGTCGGCCTCGTCGCCTACGCGAGCGCCGGCACGCCACCCGCCGTCTCCCTCCGGGTCGAACGCACCCTCTCGACGACCCGCCCCGACCGCGACGAAGATGTCGAGGTGCGCGTCGCGGTGACGAACGAGGGCGAGTCGCTCCTTCCGGACCTGCGAGTCGTCGACGGCGTCCCCACGGGCCTGGCCGTCGAGGAGGGTTCACCGCGCCACGGGACGGCGCTCCGACCGGGCAAGACCGCACGCTTCTCCTACACCCTCCGGGCCGAACGCGGCGTCCACCGCTTCGACCCCGCCACCGTCGTCGCCCGCGATTCCAGCGGCGCGAGCGAGCGGCGGGTCGCGGTTCGGTGCGACGACGAGGTTCGGTGTGTCCCGCCGCTCCCTGACCCCGCCGGCGTCCCCCTGCGGGCAGCCGCGACGGGTATCACGGGCGAGACGGCGGTGGCCGAGGGCGGACCGGGCAGCGCCTTCTACGCCGTCCGGGAGTACCGCCGCGGCGACCCGCTGAACCGCATCGACTGGAACCGCGCGGCGCGGACGGGGCGCCTCTCGACGGTGGAGTTCCAGCGCGAGCGGTCGGCGAGCGTCGCCGTCGTCGTCGACGCCCGCGCGGAGGCCTACGTCGCGCCCGCCGCGGACGACCGGACCGCGGTCGAACGCTGTGTCGAGGCCGCCGGGGCGGTGTTCGAGGGTCGCCGCCTCGCGGGCGACCGAGTCGGGCTGGCGGCGCTCGCACCCGAGGAGTGCTGGCTCGCTCCGACGACGGGCGAGGACCACCGTCTGCGCGCACGCGAGTTGCTCGCGACGCACCCGGCGCTCGCGCCCACCGCGCCGGAGGAACCCTACTTCGGGACCATCCGCCTCTCGAAGCTCCGCAGGCGACTCCCCGCGGGCGCGCAGGTGGTGTTCTGCAGTCCGCTGGCCGACGACTACGCCGTCCGGGTCGCCCGACGGCTCGACGCCGCCGGCAACCGCGTCACCGTCGTCTCGCCCGACCCGACGACGGGCGGGACGCCCGGGCGGCGACTCGCGCGAGTCGAGCGCTCGCTTCGCTGCTCGACGCTCCGCGAGTCCGGCATCCCGGTGGTCGACTGGCGCGACGGTTCTCTGCAGTCGACGGTGGCGAACGCCGTCCGGCGGTGGTCGCGATGAACGGCGCGTCGGCCCCCGCGACCGAGGACGCCATCGACCGGCGACCCGGGCGAGCGAGCGTCGTCCTCACCGGGACGCTGGCGCTCGTCGCCCTCCTCCCGCTCGTCCTCGCACCGACCGCGGTCGTCGCGGGCGGCCTCGGGACGGTCCTCCTCGTCGGCGGGACTGCCGTCGGCTCCGACCGGGTGGCGACGGCGGGCCTGCTCGGCCTGCTCGTCGGCGTCGTCCTCGCGGGGCTGGCCGGCGTCACTCCCGGGTTCGTGCTGGTGGCGACGGCCGCCGCGCTGGTCGCGTGGGACGCCGCCGTGCAGGCCATCGACCTCGGTCGGATGCTCGGCCGGGAGGCGTCGACGCGCCGGGCGCACACAGTCCACGTCGCGGCGACGGCGGGCGTCGCCGCCCTCGTCTCGGCGTTCGGCTACGCCGCCTTCCGCGTGGTCGAGGGGGGTCGCCCGGTGACGGCGCTCGTCCTCCTCCTCCTCGGGGGCGTCGTGCTGGCCGCCACGCTCCGGGCGTAGCGCGCCCCCACCGGGGCCTTTCACTGGCCTGCCGACGACTTTCCCCCCGCCCCTACGAACCCCCGCGCGATGCGATACCACTCTCCAGCGGGGCGACCGTCATGACCGACGAACTCGAACTGGGCTACACCCTCTCCTGTGAGGAACACGGCCCGAACGAACTGGTCGACCAGGCACGGCGGGCGGAGGAGGCTGGCTTCGACTTCCTCTCCATCTCGGACCACTTCCACCCGTGGGTGAGCGCACAGGGCGAGTCGCCGTTCGTCTGGAGCACGCTCGGGGGCGTCGCCACCGCCACGGAGGATATCGACGTGGGCGTCGGCGTCACCGCGCCCATCATGCGCATCCACCCGGTGAACGTCGCGCAGGCCACCGCGACGGTCGCCGACATGTTCGACGGGCGGTTCACCTTCGGCGTCGGCACCGGCGAACTGCTGAACGAACACGTCACCGCCGAGCAGTGGCCCGAACACGCCGTCCGCCTGTCGATGCTGAAGGAGGCGGTGGAGGTCATCCGCGAACTGTGGACCGGCGAGCAGACCAGTTTCCACGGCGAGTTCTACGACGTCCAGAACGCCCGCCTGTTCACCCTGCCCGACGAGAACCCGCCCATCGTCGTCTCGGCGTTCGGCGAGCGTGCCGCGCAGGCCGCCGCCGACTTCGGGGACGGCATCTGGTCCGTCGGACCGCAGGACGTCGTCGAGACGTGGGAGGAGGCCGGCGGCGAGGGGCCGCGCTACACGCAACTGCACGCCTGCGTCGCCAGCAGCGTGGACGAGGCGGCGGCGACGGTCCACGAGCGGTGGCCCAACTCCGCACTCCCCGGCGAACTGGCCGCGGAACTCCCCACGACGGCGCACTTCGAGCAGGCCTGCGAGATGGTGAGCGAGGAGGACGTCCGCGAGGGGAGCATCACGCTCGGTCGGGACGCCGACGAGCACATCGAGAGCATCCAGGAGAGCGTCGACGCGGGCTACGACCACGTCTACGTCCACCAGATCGGGGACGACCAGGAGGTGGCCATCGAGTTCTACGAGTCCGAGGTGCTCCCCTCGTTCCGGTAGGCGGGGTCCGGCGTTCAGACGGTCGGGACGGGCACGGAGTCGAGGGCGTCCGCGACGACTGCCGCCTTCCGGACGTTCTCGACCTTCGCGTCCGGCGTGAGGACGATGCGGTGGGCGAGGACGGGGTGGGCGACGTCCTTGATGTCGTCGGGCGTGACGAACGCTCGTCCGTAGAGGACTGCCTGTGCGCGGGCCGCCTCGAACAGGCGCTGGGTACCACGCGGGGACACCCCCACCTCCACGCGGCGGTCCTCGCGGGTCGCCCGCGCGATGTCCGCCATGTACCCCAGCAGGTCGTCCTCGACGCGGACGCCCTCGGGGACGGACCGAAGGTCCGAGACCCGTTCGGGGGTGAGCACCGTCTCGACGTGGGGGCTGCGCGTCTCGCGGCCCGCCCGTCGCCTGAGTAGCTCCACCTCGCCGTCGCGGTCCGGGTAGCCGATGCTGGTCTTGACGACGAAGCGGTCCACCTGTGCCTCGGGGAGCGGGAAGGTCCCCTCGTGCTCGACGGGGTTCTGCGTCGCGATGACGAAGAACGGTTTCGGCAACTCGCGCGTCTCGCCGTCCACCGTCACCTGCCCTTCCTCCATCGCTTCGAGGAGGGCGGACTGGGTCTTGGGGGGCGCGCGGTTGATCTCGTCGGCGAGGACGATGTTCGCGAAGATGGGGCCTCGCTGGAACTCGAACTCCCGGTCCTTCTCGTTGAAGATGTGGGTGCCTGTCACGTCCGAGGGGAGGAGGTCCGGGGTGAACTGGACGCGCGAAAAGGAGAGGCCGAGGGCGGTGGCGACGCTGCGTGCGGTGAGGGTCTTCCCGGTCCCCGGCACGTCCTCCAGCAGGACGTGGCCGCGGGCGAGGACGCCGAGCAGGATTCGCTCGACGAACGTCCGGTCTGCGACGACGCCGGACCGGACGGCGTCGGTGACGGCGGCGCACTCGCTGGCCGCCTCGTCGATGTCCATACCCCGAACGTGTCAGGGCTCGATTTAGTGCTGTCGGGTCCCTCCGACGAACCGAAACGGACTAAATGGGGCGGGCGGTAGATGGTGGTGAGCCGAGGTAGCCTAGCCTGGCCAAGGCGGCAGATTCGAAATCTGCTGTCCTCACGGACTCGGGAGTTCAAATCTCTCCCTCGGCGCTTCTGCTGTTGACAATCCGCGAGAGCCGTCTATGGCTCTCTCATCCTCCCAGCTATCGTGTCCGAGACGAGACAATTTGAACTAGACCGCGAGCACCAGCGAGCGGGCGTAATTCAACTCTCTCCCTCGGCGCTTCTCGAGATGCAACGCGACGAGCGCGGCGTCTCGTCGCCGTGCGACCGTTCGTGATGTGCGCCGGCCGCCGGTCAGCGCTCCAGTACCGCTCCGGGCCCGTCCCACTCGTCTTCGAGGAGGCCGAACCGTTCGACGTCGACGAACTCGCCGTCGGCGAACTGCGCTTCGCGGGCGGTCCCCTCGTGGACGAACCCGAGGCGTTCACAGAGCGCGACGGAGGCGTCGTTCGGGGCCATCACCGTCGCGCTCACGCGGTGCAGACGGAGTTCGCTGAAGCCGTAGTCGAGGAGGTGTGCGCCCGCGTCGAGGGCGTACCCCCGGCCCCACGCGCCGGGGTGGAACCAGACGCCGAAGTTGGCGTAGCCGTCCCGGTCGACCACGGGGAGAAGTTGGACTGACCCGACCGGGTCGCCCTCGAACTCGCCTTCCGTCGGGACGACGAGGAGGGAGACGCCGTCGCCGTCGTGTTCTGCGGGCCAGAGTTCCTCCCGGAACCGGCTCTCGGTGTAGGGCGTGTCGAACGAACTGATGTACCGGCGGACCGCTGGGTGGTTCACGCCCTCCCGGAGGAACTGGACGTCCTCCTCGTCGGGCGGTTTCAGGGCGACGCGGTCGCAGTCGATGAACGTCGGTCGTGACATGACGTGCTGTGGGCTGTCGGGGTGGCTGGTGGGTGATGCGAGGTGGGACTGACGGGACCCGTGCCGATGGGGGGTCAGTTCAGAAGCAGTGAGGAACGGTCATCGGTCAGCTCTGTCGGCTGTGTTCGAGCGTGGGCACAAAGCCCCGGCGGTTCGGGCACAGCGTTGAGGAAGCGGCGTCCGGGGAGCGCTCAGGCCGTCTCCTCGTCGCGCGGGTCGTCGAGGTGGTCGTCGGCGAACCCCGTCCGGAAGGCGATGTAGCCGATGGCGGAGATGAAGAGGATGGGCGGGAGGATGAGGAAGCCCCAGAGCGGTTCCAGCCCCCAGAGGAGCAGGAGAGCGATGTCGGCGAGCCCCAGCAGGAGAAACGGGAGGATGGCGAGTGCGGCCCGCTTGCGCGTCAGCGTGGTCTCCCCGATGTCCATACCCGTCCTCGGGGCGCGGGGGGCAAAAGCCCCGCGTTCGCCGCGCTCCGCTCAGAGGTCGTTGACCAGTTCGCCGAATCGCTCGACGGGGACGATCTCCATCGTCTGCATGTCCAGACCGCGTCGTTCGATGACGAGCGATATCTGGAGCGCCCGGTCCCGGTCGGGGGCGTCGAACAGAACGAGGAAGTCGTGCTCGCCGAGGATGGCGTAGGCGTCGCGCATCTCGCCGCCAAGTTCCTGAACGTCGTTGCGGAGGTCGCCCCAGACGCTGGCCAAGACCTGTGCGTTCTGTACCTCCGCGTCTACCACGTCGACGAGGGCCATGTACGTGTGCATCGGTAGCTCGTAACGCGCGCTCGCCGTAAATCGCCACCGATTGTTTCACTCTCCCGGGGAGTGCAACGGTGGACCGTCCCGACGCTATCGCCCGTCCAACCGCGCCTGCTGGCGGGTGGGTGAGACAGACGTTCCGCCTCGTGCCGTCCGTCGCCGGGGGCGGCGTCGCCCGACGAGGTAGCCGTCGGCGTCGCTCGAGTCGTTCGGGACGGCGTCCTGAACCCAGACGCGCCCCCGGGGAGCGCTCGCGGCCCGCGCCCACTCGCGAGCGAGCGCTTTCGACGCGAACGTCCGGCGCGACCCGTGGTCGCGCACCCACCGTCCGACGGTGGCACTGGTCCGACGCGCGGAGGGCTTGACCGCCACGACGTAGGCCATGGTTCCCGTCCGTGACCCACGTCCTTCGGTGCAGGGGTACGCTTACATACTCGCTCGATGAATAGGGTTCCATGTCACCGACTGCCACAGTCCGCGGCGTGGGGGTGAGCGTCGGCGATGAAGGCGGCGAGGGGACCCCCGTCGTGATGCTGGACGTGGCGGACCACGTCGTCCCCATCTTCGTCAGCGAGGACCAGGCGGAGTCCATCCGTCTCGCCCTCGACGAGCGCAGTTTCGACCGCCCGCTCACGCACGACCTGCTCGTGGAGATGACCGCGGAGTTCGGCGCGGCCATCGACCGCGTCCTCATCGACGACCTCTCGGAGGTCACCTTCTACGCGAAGATCGAGACCGAACAGTACCGCGACGGGGAGCGCCGTCGCCTCTCGTTCGACGCCCGCCCGAGCGACGCCATCGCCATCGCCCTCCGCCTGAACGTCCCCATCGAAGTCGCGGACGACGTGGTCGAACGGGCGGGCCGGCCCCCCTCGTCCATCTAGGACCCCACCTTTTTCCGCCTCGGGGGGCGCGAAGCGCCACCACTCGTCGCAGAAATCTGCATTGCGAGACGCTCCGCGTCTCGCAGGCTCCCAGAACCGCGAAGCGGTTCTGAGAGGACCAAAAAAAGTCGAGTCCTCACTCGCTGTGCTCGTTCGGACTCGGTGAACCGCGCTCGCTCACTTCGCTCGCTCACGCGGACGCTATCGACGTGAGTAGAAAGAGCCGACCCAAATCGGTCCCTCGAAACCCGCCGCTCAGGACCGGACGACGGTGATGGGTTTCTTGCGGTCGATGGCCTGTTCCATCTCCTCGGCGATGGCGCTCCCGCGGGAGACCTGCACCTCGCCGCTACGGGAGACGGTGGCCGTAAAGAGGTACTCACCGCCCGCGCGGACCTCGACGGTCTCGCCCGCGTAGCCGTCGAGGGGGACGATGATGTGCCGGCCCGTGATCTCCGGCGTGACGGGCTCGCCCGCCTGTTCGTTTCCGCCGGCTGATCTCCCCGACCCGCCGGACCCGCCGCCCTGCTTCAGGTGGTCGGGTCGCTCGTCGAGGGTGCGCACGTCGATGCTGATACCGAGGCGGTCCTCTATCTGGTCGATGCGGCCGCCGCCCTTCCCGATGACGTAGGAGATGTCGTCGTCCTCGACGTAGACGACGGCGCGGTTGGACCCCTGCAGTTCGACCTGCACGTGCCCGCGCGCGACGGAGCGAACCTCGCGCTCTATCTCCTGTTTCGCGATGCGGTTGACGCCCGTATCGCCCTCCTCGTCCTCGTCGCCGAGGGGGACGGTGACGACCTGCCGGTTGAAGGTGTAGATCTCGAAGGCGGGCTTGCCCGTATCGAAGTCGCTGACGACGATGACCGGGCGCGCGAGGTCCTCCTCCATCAGGCCGTGGGGGACCTTCACCTCCGTCGAGACGTCGTACACCGTCTCGATGTCGCCGGCCTTCACGTAGGCGACGGTGTCGACCACCTGCGGAATCATGCCGAGTTCGACCCGGCCGACGAGTCGCTGGAGGGCGTCGATGGCCCGCGTGGCGTGGACGACGCCGACCATCCCGACGCCGGCGAGGCGCATGTCCGCGAACGTGCGGAAGTCCCTTGTCTTCCGGACCTCGTCGTAGATGGTGTAGTCGGGCCGGACCATCAGGAGGGCGTCGGCCGTCTTCTCCATCTGGCCGTCGAGTTCCGTGTACTGCGTTATCTCGTCGCCGACCTGCAGGTCGCGCGGTTTCTCCATCGTCTTGACCGAGTAGCCCGACCCGGAGAGGAACTCCGCGACGGCCTGTCCGAGCGTCGACTTCCCGGCACCGGGTGCCCCGGCGACGAGGACGCCGCGTTGCTGGTCGAGCAGTCGCTCTTTCAGTTCGTCGGCGTGGTTGTAGTCCTCGATGTCGGTCTTCACCATCGGCCGGACGGCGGTTATCTCCAGGCCGTCCGAGAACGGCGGTTCCGCGATGGCGATGCGGTAGTTGCGGAACTGGACGATAGTCATCCCCGGTTCCGAGAGCTCGGTGAAGCCCTCGTCGCTGGCGTCGGCGGCGTTGCGAATCTCGCCGACGTACTCCCGGAGGACCTCGTCGTCGAGTTCCTCGTCGCCGATGGCCTCGTAGCGCACCTCGCCGACCGACCCGCGCTTCGCCATCGGGCGGACCCCCGCCTTCAGGTGGACGCTCATCGTCCCCTCGTCGAAGTAGTGCTCTATCTCGAGGTCGCCCACCTCGTCGTCGTGCGGTTCGAGGTACTGCACGTCGAGGCCCTTCGCCTTCGCCACCTCGCTCTGGACGATGTCGCTGGTGACGAACGTGGCGTCGTACTCGCCCGCCACGTCGCGGATGATGGCGTCGATTTCGCCCGCGCTCGCGCGGCGAATCTCGTCGTCGTTGGGGCGTCGGCCCACGTAGTTCACCTCGATGCGCCCCTCGTCGGCGAGGTCGGCGAGTCGCTGGAGTTCCTCCAGCCCTCGCCACCCGATTTCGCGCCCCGAGTTGGCCTGCGCCTCCAGTTCGCTGACGACTGCCTCCGGCACGTAGACCACGGCGTCGGCGAACTCGCCGTCCTCGACTTTGTCGGACACGCGGCCGTCGACGACCACGCTCGTGTCCGGAACAACGTTCATACAGTGAAGTGCGCCGTCGCGCCGTATAAGCGTGTTCAACCCCCCGACACCCCCCGCTTTCGACTACTCGACGACCATATTCCCGCGCATCGCCTGCGGGTGGTATTCGCAGTAGTACGTCGTCATCGACGACCGGGCCGTGAACGTCGTCCGGACCGTCTCGCCTTCGTCCTCCGCGGACTCGCTCTCGACGAGGACGTCGTCCGACTCCGTGGCGATGTACAGTTCGTGTTCGACCCCGTCTACGTTCTCCCAGACGAACGTGTACTGTGCGCCCGCCTCCAGTCGGAGCGTGGGGTTCAGGCGCTCGGCGATGCTCGACGGGGCCTGCCCGGCCCACGCCGCCGAGTCCGCGTCCATCCGTATCTCGGTCCCTCCCGGCAGCACCTGCGCGGCGGTCCGTGTGGGACTGTCCGTCGCCTCCGTCGCCTCCGTCGCCTCTGTCGTCCCCTCGTCGGTCGGTCGGGTCGTCTCTCCGTCGGTCCCATCGGTCCCGTCGGTCGTCGCGCCCCCGGTCGTCCCCCCGCCGTCCGAGTCGTCGCCGGAGCACCCCGCGAGCGCGGCCGCCAGTCCCGCGCCCGTCGCCGCCAGCAGTCGCCGTCTGCCGAGGCCACCCGCACTCGAAACGCCGTCGTCACGTACCATGTGATGACGGTGGAACTTCTCCGTATTAAAGTAATTCCACGGGCGCGATGGTTCGGGCGGGCGAACGCTTACCCCCCTCCCCCCGAACCCCGACGCATGGACCGAGCCGACGTCGGGACGGTGCGCGGCCTCGCCCGCGCGCTGGTCGCGATTCCGAGCCACGAAGACGAGACCGAGGCGGGGGAGTTCATCGCCGGATGGCTCCGCGAGCACACCGACGCGAGCGTCGACCACGGCGAGGCGGGCGTCGTCGCCCGTCGCGGCGACCCGGACGCCGCCGACCGCATCGCCCTCGTCGGCCACCACGACGTGGTGCCGCCGGACGACCCGCAGGTCGACGAGGGCGGCGAGTACGTCGTCGAGGAACGGGACGGCCGCCTCTACGGGCGCGGGAGCGCCGACATGAAGGGGTCGGTGGCGGCCGCGATGTGCGCCTTCCGCGACGCGGACGCGCCCTGTACGTTCGCCTCCTTCCGCGGCGAGGAGCGAGGTGGCATCGGGGCGCGCGCCGCCATCGACGCGGGGTTCACGCCCGAGTACGCCATCGTCGGCGAGGGGTCGACGGGGTACTCCGCACCCGGCGTCACCGACGTCGTCGTCGCGCACAAGGGTCGCCGGGGGAGCACCGTCACCGCGCGCGGCGCGAGCGCGCACGCGAGCGAACCCGAGGCGGGCGAGAACGCCATCTACCGGGCCGCGGACGCGGTGAGCGTGGTCCGCGGCCTCGACGCACCGAGCGCGGAGGTCCTCGGCCAGTCGCTATCGGGGAGCGTCGTCGTCACCGAAATCGAGGGCGGGAGCGCGTGGAACGTCGTCCCCGAGCGCTGTTCGTTCACCGTCGACGAGCGAACCGTCCCCGGCGAACGCGCGGAACTGGAGCGAGTCGAGGAGCGCGAGGGCGTCTCGTGGACCGTCGACCAGGACCTCCCGCCGATGGCGTGCGAGGACGAGGCGTTCGCGGAGGCGGTCCTCGGGGCGGCCGGGGACGCACAGGACGACACCCCACAGAGGGTCGCCAAGCCACACGCGACCGACGCGGGGTGGCTCGCGGGTGCGGGCACGGCGTGTGTCGTCTGCGGGGCCTCCGAACGGGGCGAGGCACACACCGCGGACGAGAGCGTCTCGCTCGCGGTGCTGGACCGCTGTTACGAGATATACCGCGAGGCGGTCGGACGGGTCGCCGACCTCGACTGACCTCTTCGACCCTCCCCCGGAGGCGTGGTTTGATACCCCGGCGCGGCGTCGTCTCGCGTATGGCGACAGAGCAGACCTCCGACGCGGACTACGACGCCTTCCTCGACGAGGTGCGGCGCATCACGAACGTCGAACAGGCTGGGATGGCCCTCTCGTGGGACCAGCAGGTGATGATGCCCGAGGGCGGCACGCCCGCCCGCTCGAAACAGCTCTCGACGCTCTCGACGCTCTCGCACGACCTGCTGACGAGCGACGAGATGGGCGCTTCCCTCGACGCGTTCGAGGGGGCCGAGATGGACGACGAGCAGTCGGCGGTCGTCCGTGAGGTCCGACGGCAGTACGACCGGGCCGACAGCGTCCCGAGCGACCTCGTCGAGCAGATCTCGGAGGCGGCGAGCGAGGCCCTTCCCGTCTGGAAGGAGGCGAAGGCCAACGACGACTTCGAGCACTTCGCGCCCACCCTCGAACGCCTCGTCGAACTCAAACGCGAGTACGCGGAACACGTCGACCCGGACGCCGACCCCTACGCGGTGCTGTTCGCGGACTACGAACCCTACCTCGATCTGGACACCGCAGAACGGGTCCTCGAACGCCTGCGCGACGAACTCGTCCCGCTCGTCGAGGAGATACAGGCGAGCGACGCCGACCTGACCACCCGACGCGAGGCGTTCCCCGACACCTACGACGCGGAGACACAGGAGGCGATGGTGAGGGAGGCGCTGACGACGCTCGGCTACCCGTGGGACCGCGGCCGCCTCGACACCGCGCCCCACCCCTTCTCGACGGGCAACCAGTTCGACGCCCGGGTGACGACGCGCTTCGACGAGGCAGACCCGCTGGACGCGCTCACCTCCACCATCCACGAGTTCGGCCACGCCACCTACACCCTCGGCCTGCCCGACGAGCACTACGGGACGCCGCTCGGCTCCCACCGGAACCTCTCGGTCCACGAGTCCCAGTCGCGCCTCTGGGAGAACCACGTCGGGCGCACCCGCGCGTGGTGGGAGCAGTTCCTCCCGACGCTCCACGACCACTTCCCCTCGACGACCGACCTCGGCGTCGACGCGGTGTACGAGGCCGCCAACCAGGTGTTCACTGACAACCTCATCCGGGTGGAGGCGGACGAACTCACCTACCACATGCACATCATCCTCCGCTTCGAGATCGAGCGCGACCTCATCAGCGGGGACCTCGACGTGGCAGACGTGCCCGAGGCGTGGAACGACAAGATGGAGGAGTACCTCGGGGTGCGCCCCGAGACGGACTCGGAAGGGTGTCTGCAGGACATCCACTGGAGCCACGGCAACTTCGGCTACTTCCCCACCTACTCGCTCGGGTCGGTGCTGGCGGCCCAACTGTACGCCGCCGCCGAGGCCGACGTCCCGGACCTGAACGCGAAGACGATGGCCGGCGAGTTCGAACCCCTCCACGAGTGGTTGACCGAGAACGTCCACCGCCACGGCCAGCGCTACACGACCGACGAACTGGTCGAGGTGGCGACGGGCCAGCCGTACACGGCCGACTACTTCGTCGAGTACGCGAAGGCGAAGTACGGCGAGTTATACGACCTCTAACAGGACCGCGCCTCCAGCGCGGACACGACACCACGTTCCACTCCTGCGGTCCGCTCCCCCTGTTCTGCGACTTACTCGGCCATGCCGGTCGTTGGGCGGCCGTCCTATCCACTCCGGGTAGTTCGCTCGACCGGGGCGACACCCAGTACAGTTAACAGGAGTCACGACGCCCTACCGTCCATGTCTTCGGAGTCCTCCGACGCCGACACGCCCGACGCCTACGACGAGTTGCTCGACCACACGAAGCGCGTCTCCAACCTCCGGGAGGCCGCGGGCGTCCTCAACTGGGACCAGCAGGTGACGATGCCCGAGGGGGGGACGCCCGCCCGCGCCGGCCAGTTGTCGGCGCTCTCGGCGGTGACCCACGACCTCGCGACCGACGGACGGGTGGGCGCGTGGCTGGGACAGCTCCGCGACGCCGACCTGAGCGAGGAGCGACAGGCCGTCGTCCGCGAGGTGCGCCGCGAGTACGACCGGGAGCGCGACGTGCCCGGGGACCTCGTCGAACGCCTCTCGCGGCTCCAGACCGAGGCCCAGCAGACGTGGCAGGAGGCGAAGGCCAACGACGACTTCGACGTCTTCGCGCCCACGCTCGAAGACCTGCGTGACCTCCACCGCGAACGCGCCGAGCACATCGACGACGACGTCTCACCGTACGTCGTCATGTTCGAGGACGGCGAACCCTATCTTCCCCTCGACACGGTCGAACGGGTCTTCGACACCCTGCGCGAGGAACTCGTCCCGCTCATCGCCGACATCCGGGAGGAGGGCGAACCGCTACCGCGACCGTTCGAGGGGAGCTACTCCGACGAGGACCAGCTAGCCCTCTGTCAGGCCGCCCTCGACGAACTGGGGTACGACCGCTCGCGGGGCCGCCTCGACACCGCCCCGCACCCGTTCATGTCCGGCAACCAGTTCGACGCCCGGGTGACGACGCGCTTCAAACCCGAGGACCCGCTGGACGCCCTCACGGCCACCATTCACGAGTTCGGCCACGCCACCTACCAGCTCGGCCTCCGGCAGGACGAGTACGCGACGCCCCTCGGTCAGCCCCGGTCGTCGGGGGTCCACGAGTCCCAGTCCCGGTTCTGGGAGAATCACGTCGGGCGCACCCGCGCGTTCTGGGAGTACTTCGCGCCGACGTTCAACGACCACCTCGGGACGGACCTCTCGGCGGAGACGCTGTACGAGGCGGCCAACCGCATCTACCCGGACAACCTCATCCGGGTGGAGGCGGACGAACTCACCTACCACTTCCACATCATCCTGCGCAGCGAGATCGACCGCGCGTTCGTGGAGGGCGACGTCGAGGCCGACGACATCCCGCAGGTGTGGGACGAGAAGATGGAGGAGTACCTCGGCGTCACCCCCGACACCGACCGCGAGGGCTGTCTGCAGGACATCCACTGGTCGTACGGCTTCGCGGGCTTCCAGAACTACACCGTCGGGTCGGTGCTGGCCGCCCAACTCGACGCCGCGGTGCGCGAGGACCTCGACGTGGACTCGCTGGTCCGCGAGGGCGAGTTCGCGCCCATCCGCGAGTGGATGACCGAGAACGTCCATCGCCACGGCCAGCGCTACGAGACGGACGAACTCGTGGAGGCGGCGACGGGCGAACCGCTCACCGCCGATCACTTCGTCGAGTACGCCCGCGAGAAGTTCACCGACCTCTACGACCTCTGAGGCAGGTCGACGACGGGCCGAGGTGGCCGCACGCGAGTCGGCGCGCCGGTTAAGACCACCATAGTATTGGACCCGTCCCGTGTATCGACCCGCGTGACGAATCGAACTCAGACCGCCCCGCGACGGTTCCCGTAGATGCGCCGACTCCTCCGCGCGCTCAGACGGACGCTCTCACCGAGTGGCGACCTCACCTCGCGGACGGTCGTCGGCGGGCTGTGGGTCGCGTTCACCAACGGCGGCAACCGGGTCCTCGAACTGCTGATGCTCGTCGTGCTGGCGCGCCTGCTCTCGCCGGCCGACTTCGGGCTGTTCGGCATCGCGCTGGTCGCGCTCTCGGCGCTCCAGCGTTTCTCCCGACTCGGTCTCGACACCGCCCTCGTCCAGCGGAAAGAAGAGAACGTCGACGACTACCTCGACACGGCGTTCACCCTCCAGATACTCCGGGGGGCGCTGGTCGCCGCGGTGGCGTTCGTCGCGGCCCCGTACGTAGCGGAGTTCTTCGGCGAACCGCGCGCACGGCTCCTGTTGCAGGTGGTCGCGCTCGCGACGCTGTTCCGGGCGCTGTACAACCCCGGGACGGTCTACTTCCAGAAGTCCCTCGAGTTCCACAAGCAGTTCGTGCTCACCGTCACCGGGACGTCCACGCGCGTCGCCGTCTCCATCGGCTACGCGCTCGTCTCGCCGACGGTGTGGGCGCTGGTCGCCGGCCTCGTCGTCGGCAACTTCGCCCAACTGGTCGTCTCCTACGTCATCCACGACTACCGCCCGCGTCCCGGGTTGGACGTGCCGAAGGCTCGCGGGATGGTTGACTACGGGAAGTGGATATTCGGCTCCTCTGCCGTCTCCTTCCTCTACAGCGAGGGTGACGACGTCTTCGTCGGGTGGTTCCTCGGGTCGGGCGCCCTCGGCGTGTACCAGGTGGCCTACCGCCTCTCGAACGCGCCCGCGACGGAGGTGGCCCACACCATCTCGCGGGTGGCCATGCCCGCCTACTCGAAGGTGCAAGACGACACCGCGGCCCTCCGCGAGGGGTTCCACCGCGTCCTCCGCCTCTCCTCGCTCGTCTCGCTCCCCATCGGCGTCGGCATCGCCGTCGTCGCGCCGGTGTTCGTCCCGACGGTGCTCGGCGACGGCTGGGAGCAGATGGTCGTCCCGATGCAGGTGCTCGCCACCTTCGGCGTGTTGCGCTCGGTGCGCACCTGTACCTCGCCGCTGTTCCGCGCGGTGGGCCGTCCCGACTACGTCGCGAAGATACACGCGATCCGACTGGCGGTCATGGCCGCGGCCATCTACCCGTTAACCGATGCCTTCGGCCTCGCCGGGACCGCCCTGTCGGTCCTGCTCACGAGCGCCGTGGGCATCCCCATCGCGACGGCCCTGGCGATTCGACTCGTCGACACCGACGTGCGCTCGCTGGTCGGCATCGTCGCCTTCCCCGCCGTCGGCAGCCTCACCATGGGTGCGTGCGCGTACACCGTCCGGGAGTCCGTGACCCCGCTGTTCGGCGTGCTGGCGGGTTTCGTGGCGACCGTCGTCACCGGCGCGGTCGTCTACGGACTGGTCATGCTCGCGTTCGAACAGCGCTTCGACATCGGCCTCTCCGAGTTCGTCGGGCAGGTCAAGGGGAGCTTCTGAGCGAGCGACGGCCCCTCCGGATGTCCCGGCCCTCGCAGGCCGCACCACCGCTCGATAGGAGTAAATTACTCCATATACCGATAGGTAACACGGATATAACTATGCCCGTCTGTTACGATACCGATACAGTATGGTCGTCGACCGTGCTATCCGGCACTACCGCAAGGGGGGACTCCCCCGACTCCTGTCCAAGATGCGGGACCAGGCAGTCTTCAGCGCCGAACACGCGCTGTTCGCCCTCGAGCGTGCCGCCCTGACCGACCGACAGTGGTTCGAGTACACCGTCTGGCGGAACCGACGCGGAGTCGATGCCGCCGCCGACCCGCGCCAACTGCGGTACGTGAACCCCGCGGAGATACTGTACACCTCGCCCTTCGAGACGCTGTTCTGCTTCCGGAAGTTCGGTGCCGTCCGGGGCGGTGACTGGGACCGCGACTGCGAACTGCTCGCCGAGCGCTTCGACTACATCTGGGACGCCCTCGACGCCCGGTACGCCGAGGGCCGCGACTGGGAGGACGTCCCCCTCGTCCAGCAGGTGCTCGCCGGCGAGCGACGCTGGCGCTTCGCCACGGGCGAGGAGGTGTGGGACTGGGTCGAACGCCTCGACGAGGTCTACGACAGCATCCAGCGCGACGGCTACCGCTCCGCGCGCGAACTCCACGGTATCTCCTTCGAGGAGGCCGCGAGCGAGGAGTTCGACTCGCTCGCCGACCGCTTCCGCCCCGTCGCCAACGAGTCGATGCTCCTCGGCGACACCGACGACGTGACCATCTTCGACTGGATCGCCGATATCCAGGTGGACATCGGGCGCGACGGCGAGATACTCCAGCACAACGGCCGCCACCGGCTCTGGATGGCCCAGCACCTCGGCCTCGACGAGATTCCCGTCTGCGTCATCGTCCGCCACGAGGAGTGGCAGGCCCTGCGCGACGAGATCGCGAACGCGACGAGCGTCGACGAGTTGAGCGACCGGGCGCGCCGCCACCTCGACCACCCCGACATGGTCGACGTCGCCGGCGGGTTGCGCACGGCCGAGTCCCCCCGCGCCGCCCCGAACCTCACCGCGACGCGCGCGGACGACTGAGTCGAGACCGTCGATCCCGCGAACGGGACCGACTGGAGGACGGTCGACGAGCCGTCGGCTGCCCCGTCGAGGCCGACCACGGAAAAACGCGGGACGGTCGGTGCGGTTACTCGAGGTCGAAGCGGTCGAGTGTCATCACCTTGTGCCACGTCTCCACGAAGTCGTGGACGAACGTCTCCTCCGCGTCGTCGCCGCCGTACACCTCCGCGACGGCGCGGAGTCGGGCGTTCGACCCGAAGACGAGGTCCGCGCGGGTGCCCCGCCACTCGACGTCGCCCGTGTCGCGGTCGCGCGCCTCGAACAGGTTGTCGGCGTCCGGGACCTCCTGCCACTCCGTCTCCATGCTCAGCAGGTTCACGAAGAAGTCGTTGGTCAGCGTGCCCGGCCGGTCGGTGAGCACGCCGAGGTCGGACCCGTCGTAGTTCGCGTCCAGCGCGCGCATGCCGCCGACCAGCACCGTCATCTGGGGAATCGTCAGGTCCAGCAGCTCCGAGCGGTCGACCAGCAGCTCCTCGGCCGACCGGTCGGCCTCGTCGGAGTAGTAGTTCCGGAAGCCGTCGGCCGTCGGCTTGAGCGCCTCGAAGGACTCGATGTCGGTCTGCTCCTGCGAGGCGTCCGTCCGCCCCGGCTCGAACGGCACGTCCACGTCGTAGCCGGCGTCCGCCGCCGCCTGCTCGACGGCCACGTTCCCGCCCAGCACGACGAGGTCGGCGAGCGAGATCTGCACGCCGTCGTCCCGTGAGCTGTTGAAGTCCTCCTTGATACCCCGGAGCGTGTCGAGGACGGTCGCCAGCTCGTCGGGGTTGTTGACCTCCCAGTCGCGCTGCGGGCGGAGGCGGATGCGGGCACCGTTCGCGCCGCCGCGCTTGTCGCTGTCGCGGTACGTCGACGCCGACGCCCAGGCGGTCCTGACCAGCTGGGAGACCGACAGGTCCGAGTCGAGAATCGTCTGTTCGAGTTCGGCGACGTCCTCCTCGCCGACGAGGTCGTAGTCGGCGTTCGGGATGGGGTCCTGCCACAGCATCTCCTCGTCGGGGACCTCGGGGCCGAGCATCCGTGACGGCGGACCCATGTCACGGTGAATGAGCTTGTACCACGCCTTCGCGAAGGCCTTCTGGAACTCGCCGGGGTTCTCCTGGAAGCGCTCGACGACCTCCCGGTAGTCGGGGTCGTGCTTCAGCGCGACGTCCGTCGTCAGCATCATCGGCGTCTGCTTCTCCGAGGAGTCGTGGGCGTCCGGGACGGTCCCGTCGAGGTCCTCGTCCACGGGCCGCCACTGCCACGCGCCGCCGGGGCCCTTGTGGGCCTCCCACTCGTAGTTCAGCAGGTTGTCGAGGTAGCCCATGTCCCACTTGACGGGCGCCTGCGTCCACGGGCCCTCGATGCCGCTGGTGATGGTGTCGGCGCCCTGGCCCGACTCGTAGTCGCTCTCCCAGCCGAGGCCCTGCGACTCCATGGGGGCCGCCTCGGGTTCGGGTCCGAGCGCGTCCGGGTCGTCCGCGCCGTGGACCTTCCCGAAGGTGTGGCCGCCGGCGATGAGCGCGACGGTCTCCTCGTCGTTCATCGCCATCTGGCTGAACGTCTCGCGGATGTTGTGCGCCGACCCCTCGAGGTCCGGTTCGCCGTTCGGCCCCTCCGGGTTCACGTAGATGAGCCCCATGACGGAGTTGCCGAGCGGGTTCTTGAGGTTGCCCTCCTCGTCGAAGCGCTCCGGGGAAGAGGCCTCCATCTCGTCTTCGGGCCCCCAGTCGACGGCCTCGTCGGGTCTGTAAGCGTCCTCGCGCCCGCCGCCGAAGCCGAACGTCTCGAAGCCCATCGACTCCAGGGCGACGTTCCCCGTCAGGACCAGCAGGTCGGCCCACGAGAGGCTCTTGCCGTACTTCTGCTTGACCGGCCAGAGCAGTCGTCGCGCCTTGTCGAGGTTCGCGTTGTCGGGCCAACTGTTGAGGGGGGCGAACCGCTGGCCGCCCCGACTCGCGCCGCCGCGGCCGTCGGCGGTGCGGTACGTGCCGGCGCTGTGCCACGCCATGCGGATCATCAAGGGCCCGTAGTGGCCGTAGTCCGCCGGCCACCAGTCCTGTGACGTCGTCAGCACCTCCTCGATGTCCGCCTTGACCTCCTCGAAGTCGAGGGACTCGAACGCCTCCGCGTAGTCGAACTCCTCGCCCATCGGGTCGCTCGGGCGAGTGTTGTTGTCGAGGACGTCCAGGTTCAACTGATTCGGCCACCAGTCCTGGTTGGACTTACTCATGACTCGGCAGTTATCGCGTTCGAAAGTTAAGATTGACTACTCCGGGCCGAGGGTTCGCTGTGGGCCAAACGAATCATCGGTTTCGCGAACTTCTGTTGGCGCGCGGGTCGTGTACATTACCCACGGGACAATGGTGCAGCCCCCTTCGCCCCCTGTCGGGTCGCCGGTCGTCGGGTCCTCGCGCCGGAGCGCGGTCACACACGGGGTCGCGGAGCGCTCGACGGAGTTCCCGGAACTGATCGACCCCGAGACGTCACGGTAGCGAGTAAGTGGACTCAGACGACCCGATTGACCGGCCCCTCTCCACCGGCCAGTCGGTCGGCGTTCGTCGCCACGAGGTCCGCGACGGCCTCGTGGTAGTCGTTCGTCATCGCGGCGACGTGCGGCGTGAGGAGCACCTCGTCCATCCCCCACAGCGGCGAGTCCTCGGGGAGCGGTTCGGGGTCCAGCGCGTCCAGGCCCGCGCCCGCGATGCTCCCCGATTCGAGGGCCGCGACCAGCGCCGACTGCTCGACCACCTCGCCTCGCGCGACGTTGACGAGGTACGAGTCGGCGGGCATGGCGTCGAGTTCCGCCTCCCCGACCATCCCTCGCGTCTCCGCCGTGAGGGGGACGGTGAGGACGACGAACCGGGCGTCCGAGACGGCCTCGTGGAGTTCGTCGGGGGTGTACACCTCCCGCACGCCGGGGACGGGCGTGGGAGTCCGCCGGACGCCCACCACGTCCATCCCGAGGGCGTCCAGTCGGGTGGCGACGCCCCGGCCGAGCGTCCCCAGTCCGACGACGCAGGCGCGTTCCCCGCCCAGCGTGAACGCCGCCTCGTAGGGTTCGCGGTCCCACTCCGAACCCCGCTGTCGGTCCCGGTAGCGGTGCAGGCGGCGCGCGAAGGCCAGACACATCCCGCAGACCGTCTCGCCGACGCTCTCGCCGTGGATGCCCGTCGAGTTGGTGAACGTCACGCCGTACTCGCGGTAGGACTCGACGGGGTAGTCGTCGTACCCCGCGGTGATGGCGTGGACCCACGGCGCGTCGAGGAACGACTCGTCGTGGTCGAAGGCGACGACGCCGTCGAAGCCGGCCGGGTCGTCGGTCGTCTGGCTCTCGACGCCCCGCTCCGCGAGGGCGTCGACGAGGTACTGCGGGTCGAAGACAGGCTCGACTGAGGAGTGGACGGCGATGCGAGTTCCCGAAGTGGTCATGGTCGTTACTCCGGGCGAGGAGGTATGAATGTGAAGTGGGCGGCTCGGGTTGACTCCTCGTCACAAGGGGCTCGGTGGGGGTAACCCTCGTCACCGCCGCCCGGCGGTGGTTGACCCGCGCCCGGTATCCGCTTACTGGTTTCCGGTCCCCGCTACCCACCCCGCCCGCTCACGCGCATCGCGGGCGACCCGCGCCACGCCTGCCGCGTCGAGGACACCCACCTCGGTCACCAGCGAGACCACCTCCCCCGGCGT